>JAAZVP010000003.1 GCA_018623495.1 Halothiobacillus sp.
CCCGCACGCGGATGTCCTCGTCCTCGGCATCGAGACCGTGGATGCCGCCGAGGCCGCGGCTGTCCACCCGCCCCAGGAACAGCCGGATGGTCTCGGAGGACCCGCCCGGGCTGGGATAGTAGCGATACAGCGGCACCAGCTCGCGGATCTCGCAGCCCGCCTCCTCCAGCGCCTCGCGCCGGGCGACCTCGGCCGGTGATTCGCCGGGTTCGATCATGCCCGCCACGATCTCCAGCAGCCAGGGGGCCTCGCCGGTGCCCAGCGCCCCCACCCGGAACTGTTCGAGCAGCACCAGCCGGTCGCGGACCGGGTCGTAGGGCAGCACGGCCACCGCGTGGCCGCGCTCGAAGAGCTCGCGCGAGATCGCCGGCCCCCAGCCCCCGGCGAACAACTCGTGGCGCAGGCGCAGGCGTTCCATGCGGAAAAAGCCCTGCCAGACGATCTCCCGCTCGGTGATCTCCCAGCGCATCGTGTCCGTCTCTTCCATTCCCCTGTCCCCCGCGGGCTGTATGGCTGCCGGGACCGGCTACACTTCGCGGAACACGATCAACCGGAGCGCGACCCACAGTGAGCACGACCGAGCAGCTCGAGACCGCCGCCCGGGCCCACCGGGACACCATCGCCGGCCACCTGCGCCCCCTCATCGGCCACGAGTTCGAGATCGGCGAGCAGCGGCTGCGGGTGGTGGAGTTCCTCGACGACGAGCTGGCCCTGGTGGTGGAACAGGCCCGCCGCCGCGATGCCGTCCAGGAAAACCTCTACGGCGCGCCGCGCCGCTGGGTGCCCCAGACGCTCACCCTCCGCTTTATCGACGACACCCGGCCGGGCATCAACCCGGTGATCGCGCGCCTGCTCGATCCCGAGCAGCGCGCGGCGCTGGAGGCGCTCATCGGCGCGTGACGGCCGGTCCACCGGGACCGGAGCGTTCCCGCAGGATCGCCCTCACCCGCTCCAGATCGGCCTCGGTATCCACGCCGTGACCCGCCGGGCAAGCCGCCTCGCTCACCCGGATCCGCGTGCCGTCGAAGAGTGCCCGCAGCTGCTCGAGCTGCTCGATGCGCTCCAGCGCGCAGGGCTCGCCGGCGGCGAAGCGCCGCAGGAAGCCGGCCCGGTAGGCATACAGGCCCAGGTGGCGAAAGCACTGGGCGTTCGCCTGGTGCTCCAGCTCGAAGACGTCGCGCTCCCAGGGGATCGGCGCGCGGCTGAAATAGAGCGCGTAGCCCGCGCGGTCGGTGACCACCTTGACCACGTGCGGGTCGTGGAACTCGCCGGCGTCGCGGATGGGCGTCTTGAGCGTGGCCAGCCCGGCATCGGGGTGTGCTTCGAGGTCCCGCGCCACCTGGTCGAGCAGCTCGGGCGGCATCAGCGGCTCATCGCCCTGGAGATTGACCACGCGGGTATCGTCCGGCCAGCCGTGGCGCTCCACCACCTCGGCCAGGCGGTCGGTGCCCGAGCGATGGTCGGCACGGGTCATGCAGACGGCCCCGCCGAAGGCCTGCACCGCCTCGGCGATGCGCGCGTCGTCGGTGGCCACCACCACCTCGTCGGCCCCGGAGGCCTCGCCGGCAGCGACCACGTGGGCGATCATCGGCCGGCCGAGGATGTCGGCCAGCGGCTTGCCCGGCAGCCGGCTGGAGCCGTAACGGGCCGGGATGACGACCTTGAAGCCCGCGCCCGCCACTACTTGGCCTTCTCGCGCTCGCGCCAGGCGGTCTTTTCCTCCTCGGAAAGCTCGCGGGCCTCCTCGGGGAGCATCACCGGGATGTCGTCGCGGATCGGGTAGGCCAGCCCCGCGGAGAGCGAGATCAGCTCCTGGTGCTTGCGGTCATGGATCAGCGGCCCCTTGGTCACGGGACACACCAGGATCTCGAGCAGCTTCCTGTCCATCATGGGCCTCCAGGCGTTGGACAATGTCTTCGATCAGCGCCGGCGCCACCCGCGCCTCCACGGGGACGAACCACCAGTCCGCCCCGGCGAACGGCCGGCATTTTACCGCATCCTTCTCGGTCATCAGCAGCGGCCGGTCGCCGGGGAAGTCCAGCTCCCCCGGCCGGTAGCCGTGGTGGTCGGGAAAGGCATGCCGATGCGGACGGATGCCCGCGGCCTCCAGGGTGGCGAAAAAGCGGGCCGGGTCGCCGATGCCGGCGACCGCCTCCACCGCCTGCCCCGCCCAGGCGGAGAGCGGCCGGCGCTCGCCGCTGGCCAGGTTGACCGCCGCCCCCGGCTCCAGCTCCATGGACCAGCCCCGGCCACCGCCGTTGGTGACCACGGCATCCACGGTACCCAGCCGCGACGGCGGCTCGCGCAGGGGGCCGGCGGGCAGGCACCAGCCGTTGCCCAGGCCGCGGCGGCCGTCGACCACGGCGATCTCCACGTCCCGGCCCAGGCGGTAGTGCTGGAGCCCGTCGTCGGCCACCACCCGGTCGCAGCCGGCCTCCTCGACCAGGACGCGGGCCGCCCACACCCGGTCGGGATGGACCACCACCGGGCAGCTCGTGCGCCGGGCTAGCAGCAGCGGCTCGTCACCCACCGTGGCGGGGTCGTCCTCCGGCGAGACCCGCCGTGGCCGGTCGCCCACCCTGGCGCCATAACCCCGGGCGACGATGCCCGGCCGCCGACCCCGCCGGCGCAGCGCGGCCACCAGGGCCGCCACCAGCGGCGTCTTGCCGCTGCCGCCGACGGTGACGTTGCCCACCACCACCACCGGCACGGCCAGCCGCTCCACCGGCAACCAGCCGCGCCGGTAGGCCAGCCGGCGCAGGCGTGCCAGCAGGCAGAAGAGCGCGGCCAGCGGCAGCAGGGCGATGGCCGGCGCACCGCGACGTTGCCAGGCCCGGGGCAGGGACTCGCGCAGGCCCATCACCCCTCCAGCGCGGTATCGGCGAACTGCATGTTGTAGAGCGCCGCGTAGCGCCCGCGGCGCTGGAGCAGCTCGCGGTGACTACCCACCTCGGCGATCCGCCCGTCGTGCATGACCACGATGCGGTCGGCGTTCTCGATGGTGGACAGGCGGTGGGCGATCACCAGCGTGGTGCGATCGCGGATCAGCTCGTCGAGGGCGGCCTGGATGTGGCGCTCGGACTCGGTGTCCAGCGCCGAGGTGGCCTCGTCGAGGATCAGCACGGGGGCATCCTTGAGCAGTGCCCGGGCGATGGCGATGCGCTGGCGCTGACCGCCCGAGAGCAGCACGCCGTTCTCGCCCACCTCGGTGTCGAAGCCCTCGGGCAGCGCCTCGATGAAGTCGAGCGCGTGGGCGGCCCGGGCCGCCTCGCGGATGTCGGCCTCCGAGGCCGTCTCCAGGCTGCCGTAGGCGATGTTGCGGGCGATGCTCTCGTTGAACAGCGTCACCTCCTGGCCCACGTAGGTGAACTGGCGACGCAAGGCGGCCAGGGCATAGTCGCGCACGTCGCGGTCGTCGAGCAGGATGCGACCGCGCTCCAGCTCGTAGAAACGCGGCAGCAGGTTGACCAGCGTGCTCTTGCCGCTGCCCGAGCGCCCCACCAGGGCCACGGTCTCGCCGGGCTCGATGGCCAGGTCGATGCCGTGGAGCACGGGCCCCTTGTCGCGCTGGTAGGCGAAATACACGTCCTCGAGGACCAGCCGGCCCGCGGCCCGCTCCAGGGTCACCGCGCCGTGGTCCGGCTCGGTCTCCCAGTCGAGCAGCTCGAAGATGCTCTCGCCGGCGGCGATGCCCTTCTGCAGCTGGGCGTTGACCGTGGTCAGGCGCTTGAGCGGCCCGAAGAGCATGGTCATGGCGGTGATGAAGGAGACGAAGGTGCCCGGGCTGATGCGCTCGAGGTTGTCGCCGTGGGTGGCGAAGGCGATGATCCCGGCCAGCGCCACGGCCACCAGGAACTGGATGATGGGCGTGGCCGCGGCATTGGTGGCCGCCATCTTCATGTGCTGGCGGCGGTTGCGCTCGTTGACCCGCTCGAAGTGGGCCTTTTCCTGGTCCTGGCCGCCGAACAGCTTGACCACGCGATTGCCCTCGATCACCTCCTCGACCACGTGGGTGACCTGGCCCATGGAGGCCTGGATGCGCCGGCTGATGCGCCGGAAGCGGCGGCTGATGTAGGCCACCAGCCCGGCCATGATCGGCCCCACGACGACGATGAAGGTGGCCAGCGCGGGACTGAGATAGAACATCCAGGCGATCAGCGCGATCACGGTGAGCGAGTCGCGGATGATGGTGGTGAGCGCCTTGGTGGCCGCGTTGGCCACCTGCTCGACGTTGTAGGTGAGCTTGGAGAGCAGCTCGCCGGAGGCGATGGTGTCGTAGTAGCCGGCCGGCAGGCGCAGCAGCTTGTCGAAGAGCTCGCGGCGCAGCTGCTTGATCACCCGGCGCCCGACCCAGGTCATGCAGTAGCCGGAGAGGAAACCGGCGACGGCCCGCACGGCGAAGATCCCGATCAGGGCCAGCGGGATCAGGCGGATAGCCTCGGGGTCCTTCTCGACGAAGCTCTGGTCGAGCAGCGGCTTCATCAGGGCGGCGAAGCCGGTGTCGGTGAGCGCGTAGAGCGCCATGCCGACGATCGCCAGCCCGAAGATCTGCCAGTGGACCAGCGCGTAGCGCAGCAGTCGCCGGTAGGTGTCCCAACCGCCGGCCCGGAAGTCGGGCCCCTCGGTCATCCCTGCTCCCCGGTCCGGACGGTGGCGATGCGCACCCGCTCGATGCCCAGTTCGGCGGCCACGTCCAGGGCGCGGACCACCGCCTCGTGGGGCGCCCGGCCGTCGGCGCGGACCACCAGCGCGGGCTTCTCGATCCCCGCGGTGCGCTCGGCCAGCGTCCGGTGGAGGGTCTCGCGGCGGGGATTGACCAGCGCCTTTTCGCCGATGAAGTAGCGCCCGTCGGCACTCACCACCAGCTCCAGCGGCGCGGCCGGCTGCACCTCGCCGGAGGCGGCCTCGGGCAGCTCGATCTCCAGCGCGCTCTGTTCCTTGAAGGTGGTGGTCACCATGAAAAAGATCAGCAGCAGGAACACCACGTCGATCAGCGGCGTGATGTTGACCTCGACCCGGCGTTCGCGGCGCTGGCGGAAATTCACCGGCGCTCGCTCCCGGCCCCCAGCAGGGCGACCAGCTTGAGCGACTCGCGCTCCATCTCGATCACCAGCTCGTCCACCCGGCGCTGGAAGTAGCGGTGGAACATCAGGCTGGGGATGGCCACGGACAGGCCGGCCGCGGTGGTGATCAGCGCCTTGGAGATGCCCGCGGCGAGGTCCTCGGGCTGGCCCACGCCGGCGGTGGTGATGGCGGTGAACACGTCGATCATGCCGATCACGGTCCCCAGAAGCCCCAGCAGCGGGGTGATCGCCGCCACCGTGCCGAGGGCATTGAGAAAGCGCTCCAGCTCGTGGGCCACGTGCCGGCCGGTGTCCTCGATGCTCTCCTTGACCACCTCCCGGCCGCTCCGGCGATTGGCCAGCCCCGCGGCGAGCACCCGGCCCAGAGGCGATTCCCGGCCGATGGCACGTACCTGCTCGTCGTCCAGGCTGCCCTGCTTCCACAGTTCCCAGATCCGCGGCATCAGGTCCTTGGACAGCACGCGGGGCTGGTGCAGGGTCCAGAACCGCTCGGCGACGATACCCAGGGCGAGCACCGAGCAGGCCACGATGGGCACCATCAGCCAGCCGCCCGCGGCGATCAGTTCAAGCACGATTTCTCTCCGCTGCTGGAGTTGGCAAAGCCACAGAGTATACCCCGTACCCATGGGGGCCGTCCCGTGAGCGGGACGCGGCAACACGGTTCAAAAAATAGTAACATCCGGTCGAGACGCGGATCGCGCCGGAGAAAGAACCCCCTGCCATGAACCTCTCTCTACCATTCAGGGATGCCCTCATCCGCTGGTTCGGCGTAGTGGTCCTGTTCCTGGTGCCGGTCACCATCCTCTTTTCCTGGCACTTCCCGGCCACCGTCAAGCAGCCGGCATGGCCGCCCTGGGACCTCAAGGTCCCCGCCCCGCCACCCGAGACCCCCTCCGCCCTGGCCGAGGTCTGGCGAACCGGGGTCCTGGAGGTAGCCACCCGCTACGGACCCACCAGCTACTACCAGGGAGCCGATGGTCCCACCGGCTTCGAGCACGACCTGGTGGAGGCCTTCGCCGCCCACCTCGGCGTTCGCCCGCGTTTCGTCGTCCCCGACTCCCTCGGCGGCGTGCTGGAGGCCGTGACCGAGGGCGAGGCCGACCTCGCCGCCGCCGGGCTGACCATCACCGACGCGCGCCGGGAACGCCTGCGTTTCACCGACCCCTACCAGGCCATCAGCGTGCAGCTGGTCCACGCCCGCGACACCCCCGCGCCCGACCGGCTCACCGACACCTGCGGCGACTACATCCACGTGCTCGCCAACAGCTCTCACTTGGAGCTGATCGAGGAACGCGCCCGCGAGGATTTCTGCCTGCTGCCCCAGGCCCACTGCAACCTGAACATGGAAGAGCTGCTCGAGGGCGTGCGCGACGGGCGCTACACCTATGCCCTGGTGGATTCCAACGAGATGGCCGTGGTCCAGCACTTCTACCCGCAGCTCCGCGTGGCGCTGGAGCTGCACACCGATCGTCACCTGGCCTGGGCCTTTCCCCGGTCGGGCGATGACAGCCTGTTCCAGGCCGCCCAGTCCTTCATCGACGAGGCCCACCGGAGCGGCCTGCTGAACCGACTGCAGGAACGCTACTACGGCCACCTGGAGGAATTCGATTACGTCGGCACCCGGGAATTCATCCGCGACATCGGCGAACTGCTGCCCCGCTACGAGGACTGGTTCCGCACAGCGGCCGACCGGACCGGTCTCGACTGGCGGTTGCTGGCCGCCATCGGCTACCAGGAATCGCACTGGGAGGCCGACGCGGTCTCCCCTACCGGCGTACGCGGCATCATGATGCTTACCCAGGACACCGCCCGCCAGATGGAAGTCGACAACCGCACCGACCCGCGCCAGAGCATCCTCGGCGGGGCGCGCTACCTGCTGCGCGTGCGCGACAAGCTGCCCGAGCGCATCCCCGAGCCCGACCGCACCTGGATGGCGCTGGCCGCCTACAACGTCGGCTTCGGCCACCTCGAGGACGCCCGCAAGCTCACCGAGGGCCAGGGAGGGGACCCCGACCGCTGGCCGGACGTCCGCGAGCACCTGCCCCTGCTGGCCAAGAAACGCTGGTACCGGCACACCGACCACGGCTTCGCCCGCGGCTGGGAGCCGGTGAACTACGTCGAGAACATCCGCATCTACTACGACATCCTCGTCTGGTTCAGCGAGAAGGCCCGCCGGCGCGAATGGCTGGCGGAACACGGCCAGCTGGCCACCGGCGGCCCCACGGCCAGCGAGCGGGCCACCGGCGAGCGCCCCGAGTCCGCCCTCGAGGCCCTGCGCAAGCTCCTGCCGGCCTCGCTCTAGCCCCGCGGGGGACGGGCGGCTACCCGGCCCGTTCCCACTCCGCCGCGATCGCCTCCACGGCGGCCGCCGGGTCCTCGGCCCGGGTCACCGGCCGACCGACGACGATATGGGTCGAACCCGCCGCGCGTGCCTCGGCCGGCGTCATCACCCGCCGCTGGTCGCCCCGGGCCGCCCCGGCCGGCCGGATGCCGGGGGTGACCATCAACCCGCCGCCACCGAAGTGACGCGCGAGCGGGCCCGCCTCCCGGGCGGAACAGACCACGCCGTCGAGCCCCGCGCGCCCGGCCAGGCCGGCCAGCCGGTCGACCAGTTCTCCCACCGGCTCGGTGATCCCCAGCTCACCGAGATCCGCCTGTTCCATGGAGGTGAGCACGGTCACCGCGATCAGGCGCGGCCGCTCGGCCCCCTCCCCCACTGCCTCCCGGGCCGCCTCCAGCATGCGCCGCCCGCCCAGGGCGTGGACGTTGAGCATCCAGACGCCCAGGTCAGCGGCAACGCGACAGGCACTGGCCACGGTGTTGGGGATGTCGTGGAACTTGAGATCGAGAAACACCTCGAAGCCGCGCGCGGCCAGCTGCTCGACGTAGCGTGGCCCGGCGGCGGTGAATAGTTCCTTGCCCACCTTCAGCCGGCAGAGCGACGGGTCGAGACGCTCGACGAGGCGGTCGGCGTCGGCGGCCGCGGGATAGTCCAGGGCCACCAGGATTCGCGGGTCGGACATCAATTCTCCCTGCTGTGGGTCGTTGTCGGTTTCAGCCGCCGGGCTTGATCGAGGACCAGGACCGGCAGCCGGGGCAGCGCCAGTAGAGCTGGTGGGTCTCGAAACCGCACTGGCGACAGACGTAGCGGTTGTCCCGCCCGGCCAGCTCGCCGAGCATCCCCGCCAGCCGCTCGCGCAGGGGCGGCCCGATGCAGTGCTCCGGGGCGATCTCCACCAGCGTGCGGGCCAGGTCCGCCGAGGGCCGCCCCCCGAGGTGCTCCTCGAGCACCACCAGCGCGGTGTCGGCATCGCCTCTCTCCGCCAGCAGCCGCGCCCGGGCGGCGACCACCGACGGCAGGGGGTAGTCCTCGGCCCAGTGGTCGAGTTCGCGGATCGCCCCTTCGGGTTGCCCCAGCTGGCGATGGCAGGCGATCACCGGTTCGACGATCTCGGGCATGAAGGCCGCGTCCTGGCGCTCGACCCGGCGGAACGCCTTGAGGGCCGCCGAGGACCGGCCCTCGGCCATGAACAGCCGCCCGCGCAGCAGGCTGGCCCGCACCGAGCCGCGGTCGGTCCCCAGCGCACGCCCGGCAAGCCCCAGCGCCTCGCCGGTCTCGCCCCGCGCGCGGGCGGCCTCGGCCAGCTCGCAGTAGTAGTGGGCGATGCGCGGCCCGGCGCTCTCCCCCGTCCGGCGCTCGAGCTGGCGCCCGGTGGCGATGGCCCGGTTCCAGTCCTTGCCACTCTCGTGCAGTTCGAGCAGGTGCTTGAGCGCCGTCTCGCCGAAGCGCTCGGAATCCTCCAGCTCGCGGTAGAGCCGCTCGGCCCGGTCGAGCCAGCCGATGCCCTGGAAGTCCCGCGCCAGTTCCAGCAGGCCGCGTTCGCGCTCGACGGCATCCAGGTCGGGCCGGGCGATCAGGTTCTGGTGGGCGCTGATGGCCCGCTCGATCTGTCCCAGGCGACGAAACTCGCGTCCCAGCAGGAAGTAGATCTCCGCCGAGCCGGGGTAGCGCTCCAGCAGCTCGGAGAACACGCCGACGGCCGAGTCGATCTCGTCGTCGAACAGGTACCTGAGCCCCTGCAGCAGTTCCGGCGGGTAGTCGCGTTGGCGCCGCTCGGGGGGCCGGCGCCGGCGTCGGGTGATCCACCAGGCCGCGATCAGCGGCACGGGGAGCAACCAGAGAAGTTCGATCATTGAACCAGGCCGCCGTGGATACGGAAAACGAGCCGGTGCCAGCATTCCCTGCCGTCACTGGTCCGACCGAGGGTTCGATACCGCATCGGACTCGAGCGGACGCGCTGTCTCCGGCGCTTCAACGCCTGCAGTATACGCCAGTGACGGATGCCCTGGGGAGGGCCGCGGGGAGGGTTGCCGGGGAACCGGCCGGGGAAGGAGGGGTGACGCCGACGTGGGCGTCAGTCGGGGGCATTCTCGGCGCCGGCGTCGTTGACCCGTTCACGCAACTGCTTGCCCGGTTTGAAATGAGGGACGTACTTGCCCTTGAGGTGGACCGGCTCGCCGGTACGCGGGTTGCGCCCCTTGCGCGGCATGCGGAAATGCAGGGAAAAGCTGCCGAATCCGCGAATCTCGATGCGCTCTCCCTTGGACAGGGCCTCGCTCATCTGCTCCATGATGGTGCGTACCGCGATCTCGATATCCTTCTGCGGCAGGTGGTCCTGGGACAGGGCCAGCGCCTCGATCAATTCCGACTTGGTCATGATGCGAGCACTCGACGGGATCGTTGGGAGGGAACCCGCCGGCCGGCTGGCCGGCGGATCGAACGTCCGTTGCGGACGGGACGGCGGCGAGGATCAGTCCTCGTCGCGGTCCATCTCGGCCTTGAGGAGATCGCCGAGCGTGGGGGCAGCGGCAGAGGCTTCCCGCTTGAAGCTCTGGACCGCCTCTTTCTCTTCCGCCATGTCCTTGGCCTTGATGGAGAGGCTGACGCTGCGGCTCTTGCGGTCGAAGCCGACGATGCGGGCCTCGACTTGCTCGCCTTCCTTGAGGACGCTGCGGGCGTCTTCCACGCGGTCGCGGGAGATCTCGGAGGCCCGCAGGTTGCCCTTGACCTCGTCGGCCAGGTCGACGACCGCACCCTTGGGCTCCACCTCGGTGATGGTACCGGTGATCACGCTGCCCTTGGGGTGCTGGGCCATGTAGTTGGCCAGCGGGTCCTCTTCCAGCTGCTTGAGACCCAGGGAGATGCGCTCGCGCTCGGGGTCGACGGAGAGCACCATGGCCTCCACCTCGTCCCCCTTGGTGAAGTTGCGCACCGCTTCCTCGCCGGTCTCGGTCCAGGAGATGTCGGAGAGGTGGATCAGGCCGTCGATGCCGCCTTCCAGGCCGACGAAGATGCCGAAGTCGGTGATCGACTTGATCTGGCCCCGGATCTTGTCGCCCTTGTTGTGGGTCGCGGCGAACTGCTCCCACGGGTTGGCGCTGCACTGCTTCATGCCCAGCGAGATCCGGCGGCGCTCCTCGTCGATGTCGAGGATCATCACCTCGACCTCGTCGCCCACGGCAACCACCTTGTTGGGGTTGACGTTCTTGTTGGTCCAGTCCATCTCGGAGACGTGCACCAGGCCTTCGACGCCTTCCTCGATTTCCACGAAGCAGCCGTAGTCGGTGATGTTGGTCACCTTGCCGAACAGGCGGGTGGCCACCGGGTAGCGGCGGGACAGGTCCACCCACGGATCCTCGCCCAGCTGCTTGAGGCCCAGGGAGACCCGCATGCGCTCGCGGTCGAACTTGAGGACCTTGACCTCGATCTCGTCGCCGATGTTGACGATCTCGGAGGGGTGCTTGACGCGCTTCCAGGCCATGTCGGTGATGTGCAGCAGGCCGTCGACGCCGCCCAGGTCCAGGAAGGCACCGTAGTCGGTGAGGTTCTTGACGATGCCCTTGATGACCATGCCTTCCTGCAGGGTCTCGAGGAGCTTTTCGCGCTCGGCGCTGTATTCCTCTTCGACCACGGCGCGGCGCGAGACCACCACGTTGTTGCGGCGCGGATCGAGCTTGATGACCTTGAACTCGAGTTCCTTGCCTTCCAGGTAGGAGGTGTCGCGGATCGGCCGCACGTCCACCAGCGAGCCCGGCAGGAAGGCGCGCAGCTCGTCGAGATCGACGGTGAAGCCGCCCTTGACCTTGCCGGAAATCTTGCCCTTGACGATCTCGCCGGCCTCGAAGGCCTCCTCCAGCTTCTCCCAGGCGCGTGCCTTGCGGGCACGGTCACGCGAGAGGATGGTCTCGCCGAAGCCGTCTTCCACGGCTTCCAGGGCGACCTCCACCTGGTCGCCCACTTCCACGCCGATGTGACCGTCGAAGTCGCGGAACTCGTCCGCCGGGACCATGCCCTCGGTCTTGAGACCGGCATTGACGTAGATGAAGTCCGGCGTGATGTCGGTCACTTCGCCCATGACCACGGAGCCAGGGCGCATCTCGGTATTCTTGAGGCTTTCCTCGAAAAGCTCGGCAAAACTTTCAGTCATTGAATCCCAACCCAGGATGGTTTCTTGCACGCGAACCGGGCATCATCATTGCTCGGCCCGTCGTCCGTGACCGTTCGCGCGGTTGATTGCACAACGCCGGCGGCCGCATTCCCGCGGCCACCGGCACCCCTTTCCGTCCCTCACCATAAAGGCTACGGCTGGACGTTCTCGCGGACGAGTTCCAGCACCTTGTCGAAGACTTCGTCGGCGCTCAGACGGCTGGAGTCGATCTGCACGGCATCCGGGGCGGGCACCAGCGGCGCCGTCTTGCGACTGGCATCGCGCTCGTCCCGTTCCCGGATTTCCTGCACAAGGTCGGTGAAATTAACATCGACCCCCTGTTCATTCAACTGTTTATAGCGCCTTTCGGCACGTTCTTCCGCGCTCGCGGTGAGAAAGACCTTGAGCGGGGCGTCCGGAAAGACCACCGTGCCCATGTCACGGCCGTCCGCCACCAGGCCCGGCGCCTGGCGGAACAGCCGCTGGCGCTCGAGCAGCGCCCGCCGCACCCGCTTGTGGGCCGCCACCCGCGAGGCGGCGTTGCCGGTCTTCTCGGTGCGCAACCGGCGGGAGACCTCCTCGCCCTCCAGATAGACCGCCTCGCCGTGTCCCGGCTGCACCGTGAAGCAGACATCCATGTCCTCGGCCGCGCGCGCCAGCGCCCGGCCGTCGTCGAGGTCGATGTCGTCGCGGATCGCCGCCAGGGCCAGCAGGCGGTAGAGCGCCCCGGAATCGAGGAAGTGCCAGCCCAGGTGATGGGCCAGGCGCTTGGCGACGGTGCCCTTGCCCGAGCCGCTGGGCCCGTCGATGGTGACCACGGCTACGCTCTGGGCCGCCTTGTCATGCCGGTGCATCGCTACGCTCCTCGATGGTCAGGCCCGCTTCCCCGGCCATGGCGACGAAACCGGGGAAGGAAGTGTTGACGTTGGTACAGTCGCGGATGGTGATCGGGCCCTGCGCCCGCAGCCCGGCCACGGCGAAGGCCATGGCCACCCGGTGGTCGCCGTGGCTGTCCACGGTGCCCGCGCCGATGCGGCCACCGCGGATCACCATGCCGTCGGCGGTGGGCCGGGCGTCGACGCCCAGCTCGGCCAGGCCGTCGGCCATCACCTGGATGCGGTCGCTCTCCTTGACGCGCAGCTCCTCGGCGCCGGTGAGCACGGTCTCCCCCTCGGCACAGGCCGCGGCGACGAAGATCACCGGGAACTCGTCGATCGCCAGCGGCACCCGGTCCTCGGGGATGGCGATGCCGCGCAGGTCCGCCGGCCGCACCCGCAGGTCCGCCACCGGCTCGCCGCCCACCTCGCGCGGGTTCTCGCGGGTGATGTCGGCCCCCATGCGTTCCAGGATATCGAGGATCCCGGTGCGCGTGGGGTTGACCCCCACGTGCTCCAGCAGCAGTTCGCCCTCCCCGGCAATGCTCGCCGCGACGAGCCAGAAGGCCGCCGAGGAGATGTCGGCGGGCACGTCCACCGCGCCGCCTTCCAGCCGCCCGCCGCCCTGGAGGATGGCGGTGGCCCCCTCGCGGCGAACGGGGTAGCCGAAGCCGGCGAGCATGCGCTCGGTGTGGTCGCGGGTGGGCGCGGGCTCGGTGACCCGGGTTTCGCCCTCCGCGTACATCCCGGCGAGCAGCACGCAGGATTTCACCTGGGCGCTGGCCATGGGCAGCGCGTAGTCGATGGCCCGCAGCCGCTGGCCGCCGTGGATGGCGAGCGGCGGCAGGCCGCCCTCGCCGGTGTCGATCACCGCGCCCATGGCCCGCAAGGGCTCGGTCACCCGGCCCATGGGCCGCCGCGAGAGCGAGGCATCGCCGGTGAGCCGGGAGTCGAAGGCCTGGCCGGCCAGGATGCCGGCCATCAGGCGCATGGAGGTGCCCGAGTTGCCCACGTAGAGGTCCTCGCCCGGGGCCTCGAGCCCGTGCAGGCCGACCCCGCGGACGCGTACCCGGCCGTCCTCCGGGCCCTCGATCTCCACGCCCATGCGGCGAAAACAACGCAGGGTGTTGAGGCTGTCCTCGCCCTCGAGGAAGCCGGTGATCTCGGTCTCGCCCTCGGCCAGGGCGCCGAGCATGATCGAACGGTGGGAGACGGACTTGTCCCCCGGCACCCGCAGGCGGCCCCGGACCGCACCGCCCGGTCGTACAACGTAGTCGATTCGGCTCACGCTCAACCCTCTCCCTCGCAGAATCGGTCCCGGGCCTGCTTGGCCCGGGCGAAGGTACTCAGCATCGCCTCGCCATCGCCATCGCGGATGTGTCCGGCGAGGGCGTCCAGTTCGTCGCGGAAACGCGCCACCATCCCCAGGATCTCGTCGCGATTGGCCAGGCAGATGTCGCGCCACATCACCGGGTCGGAGGAGGCGATACGGGTGAAATCGGAAAAGCCGCCGGCGGCATAGCGAAAGATCTCGCGCTGCTCGTCCATCGCCGCCAGGCAATCCACCAGGGCGTAGGCGAGCATGTGCGGCAGGTGGCTGGTGGCGGCGAGCACGTGGTCGTGGTGCTCGGGGGCCATCCGCTCGACCGCCGCGCCCGCGGCGTGCCACATGGCCTCCACCCGGCGTACCGCCGCCGGGTCGTTGGCGGCCACCGGGGTGAGCAGCACCCGCCGCCCGCGAAACAGCCCGCCCTCGGCGGCCTCCGGTCCGCTGCGCTCGCGCCCGGCGATGGGGTGCCCGGCGACGAAGCGCCCCGCGGCCGCGCCCAGGCGCTCCCGGGCCTCGGCCACCACGCTGGACTTGACGCTGCCCACGTCGGTGATCACCGCCTCGGCCGGGGCCGCTTCGGCCACCTCCCCGAGCACCGCGGTCATGGCCCGCATGGGTACGGCAAGCACGATCATGTCGGCGCCTTCCACCGCCCCGGCGACGCTGTCCGCGGCGCGGTCGACGAGTCCCAGCGCCCGGCCCTCCTCGAGGTGGTCCGGGTTGCGGTCGAAACCCACGATCTCGCCGCAGTAG
Organism: Halothiobacillus sp.; assembly: GCA_018623495.1. Taxonomy (GTDB): domain Bacteria; phylum Pseudomonadota; class Gammaproteobacteria; order JAAZVP01; family JAAZVP01; genus JAAZVP01. Next base: position 14,531 of record JAAZVP010000003.1, read on the forward strand.
CCGGCCTCGCGCAGGGCCAGGGCCAGCGAGCCCCCGATCAGGCCCACGCCCACCAGGGCCAGCCGGTCGATCCCCCGCCGGCCGCCGCTCACCGGGCCTCCAGCACCGCCTCCAGGGCGGCGATCAGGCCGGCGTTCTCCGCCGGCGTACCCACGCTGATGCGCAGGTGGCGTGGCAGGCCGTCGCCGACCAGGGGCCGGGCGATGAAGCCGCGCTCCAGCAGCCGCTGGTAGATGCCGCCGGCATCCTCGCCCACCTCGGCGGTGACGAAATTGGTGGCGGAGGGCAGGTGCGCCAGGCCCAGGCGATCGAGCGCCGCTTCCAGCCGGTCGCGCTCGGCCAGGTTCATCCGCCGGCTCTCGGCCACGTAGTCGGCGTCCTCCAGGGCCGCCAGCGCCCCGGCCTGGCCCACCCGGTTGGCGTTGAAGGGATGCCGCACGCGGTTCATGAGGTCGGCGATCGCCGGGTGGGCCACCGCGTAGCCGATGCGCACCCCGGCCAGGCCGTGGATCTTGGAGAAGGTGCGGGTGACCACCAGGTTGGGGAAGCGCTCCAGCCAGTCGAGCGCGGTGGGCTGGCCGGGATCGCGGGCATACTCGACGTAGGCCTCGTCCACCACGACCACCACCTCCGCCGGCAGGTCGGCGATGAAGGCCTCCAGCTCGGCCGGTTCCACCCAGGTGCCGGTGGGATTGTTGGGATTGGCCACGAACACCACCCGCGTGGTCGCGTCGATCCGCGCCCGCATGGCCTCGAGGTCGTGCCCCCGGGGCATGCCGCTCTCCGCCCCCAGGGCCGGGGCGGCGCGGCCCTCGGCGCCGCAGGCCCGGGTCACCAGGCGGTAGACGGCGAAGGCGTGCTCGGAGAAGACCGCCGAGCGCCCGGGCCCGAGAAACACCCGCGCGAGGAGGTCGAGCAGGTCGTTCGAGCCGTTGCCCAGTACCAGGCGCTCGGCGCCGACATCGAGGTGGCGGGACAGCCCGGCCTTGAGGTCGAAGCCGTTGGGATCGGGGTAGCGGTGCACCTCGGCACAGGCCGCCCGCATGGCCGCCAGCGCCCGCTCACCGGGCCCCAGGGGGTTCTCGTTGGAGGCCAGCTTGACCACCGTCTCGATCCCCAGCTCGCGCTTGAGCTCGTCGATGGGCTTGCCCGGCTGGTAGGGCGTAAGCCCCTGCACGCCCTCGACGGCGAGGGCCGGGAAATCCACGGGTTGCGGGCTTCGGGATGCTTGCGCGGTCATGTTCGCCCTCAAAGCGGGGTACGGGGATAGGAGCCGAGCACGGTCAACAGCGAGGCGGAGGCCTCCATCTCCTCCAGGGCCGCCGCCACGGACGCATCCGACCGATGACCGAGGACATCGACGAAGAACACGTACTCCCAGGCCCGGTTGCGCGCCGGGCGGGACTCGATCTTGGTCATCGACAGGTCCCGGCTGGCCAGCGGCGCGAGCATGGCATGCAGCGAACCCGGCCGGTTGGGGCCGGAGAACATGATCGAGGTCTTGTCCTCGCCCGAGGCCTCCACGTCGTCTGCACCGATCACCAGGAACCGCGTGGTGTTGCTGGGATCGTCCTCGATACGCTCGGCCAGCCGGTCCAGGTCGTAGAGCTCGGCGGCCGCGGCCGAGGCGATCGCGGCCGTGCCGGCCTCCTCGGCGGCCCGACGCGCTGCCTCGGCGTTGCTCGCCAGGGCGACGCGCTCCACCCCGGCGAGGTTGCGGTCGAGCCACTCGCGACACTGCGCCAGGGCCTGGGGATGGGCATAGACCCGCTTCACCCCGGCGAGCTCCACCGAACGGCCGATGAGATTGTGGTGGATGCGCAGTTCCACCTCGCCACAGACCTTGAGCGGCGAGCGCAGGAACATGTCCAGGGTGTGGGTGACCACGCCCTCGGAGGAATTCTCCACCGGCACCACCCCGAAGTCGGCACTGCCCGACTCCACCTCGCGAAAGACCGTGTTGATGCCGCCCAGGGGCCGGAATTCGACCGCGTGGCCGAAGTGCTTGAGCGCCGCGGACTGGGTGAAGGTCCCCTCCGGGCCCAGGTAGGCCACCCGCAGCGGCTGCTCGAGGGCCAGGCAGGCCGACATCACCTCGCGAAACAGGAAGGCGGCGGTGTCGTCCGCCAGCGGCCCGGGGTTGTCCGCGCGCACGCGGCGCAGGATTGCCGCCTCGCGGTCGGGGCGGAAGAAGGTCGCGTCGTCGCCCTGCTCCGCGCGCTTGACGCGGCCCACCGCCTGCGCCAGCGATGCCCGTTCGTTGAGCATCTCCAGCAGCTGGCGATCGAGGGCGTCGATGCGCTCGCGGATCTCGCTCAGGCTCGCGTCACTCGCCATATCGGATATCGCCGTACACAGGAACGCCGTGCCCGCGGGCACGGCGTTCGTCGACCGGGTTCACCGGGTCCCGATCAGAGGACCCGCACGCGCAGGACGCCATCGATCGCCTTGATGGCGTCGACGATGTCGTCGGAGACCGCGTCGTCCAGGTCGAGCAGGGTGCAGGCGATCTCGCCGCGGGACTCGTTGACCATGTGGACGATGTTGGTGTGGGAGTCGCCGATGATGTGCGAGATCTGGCCCACCATGTCCGGCCGGTTCTGGTTGACCACCGCCAGGCGCGCCGCGCCCTTGCGCGGCAGGGCCACCTCGGGGAAGTTCACCGAGTTGCGGATGTTGCCGTTCTCCAGGTAGTCCTTGAGCTGCTCGGCCACCATCACCGCGCAGTTGTCCTCGGCCTCCTCGGTGGAGGCGCCCAGGTGCGGCAGCGCGACCACGCGCTCGTGGCCCTTGAGGCGGTTGGAGGGGAAGTCGGTGACGTAGGCGTAGGCCTTGCCGGAGTCCAGGGCCTCCTCCATGGCCTCCTCGTCGACGATACCGTCGCGGGCGAAGTTGAGAACGACCACGTTGTTCTTCATGAAGCTCAGCCGCTCGCTGTTGATCAGGTGGCGGGTCCCCTCCACCAGCGGCACGTGGAAGGTCACGTAGTCCGCCTTGGCCAGCAGGTCGTCGATGCCCGCGGCCTGCTTGACCGAGGCGTCGAGCTCCCAGGCCCGGGCGACGGTCATGCCCGGGTCGAAGCCGATCACGTTCATGCCCAGGGCGACCGCGGCATTGGCCACGCGCACGCCGATGGCCCCCAGGCCGACGATGCCCAGGGTACGGCCGGGCAGCTCGAAGCCCTTGTACTTCTTCTTGCCCGCCTCGACGGCCTTGTGCAGCTCGGCATCGTCACCGTCCAGGCCCTGGACGTAGTTCCAGCCCTGGACCACGTTGCGGCTGGCCATGAGCATGCCGGCGAGCACCAGCTCCTTGACGCCGTTGGCATTGGCCCCGGGGGCGTTGAACACGCACACGCCGCGGTCGGTCATCTTGTCCACGGGGATGTTGTTCACCCCGGCGCCGGCGCGGCCGATGGCCTCGAGCGAGTCCGGCAGCTCCATGTCGTGCATCTTGTGCGAGCGCACCAGCACGCCGTCGGGGTTCTGGATCTCGGAGGAGATCTCGTAGGTGTCGTGCGGCAGGCGGTCGAGGCCCTTGGAGGAAATCGCGTTGAGAGTCAGGATCTTGTACATGCCTTTTCACCCAGTATCTTGCGTCTGATCAGCCGTGACGGCGCTCGAAATCGGCCATGAAGTCCACCAGGGCGTCGACGCCCTCTTCCGGCATGGCGTTGTAGATGCTCGCCCGCATGCCGCCCACGCTGCGGTGGCCCTTGAGCGTCACCAGCCCCGCTTCCCTGGCCTCGGCCAGGAAGGTGTCGTTGAGGCCGTCGTCGGCGAGGATGAACGGCACGTTCATCCACGAGCGGCAGGCCCCGTCCACGGGGTTGGTGTAGAAGTCGGACTCGTCGATGGCGGCGTAGAGCTTGCCGGCCTTGCGCTCGTTGCGCTCGCCCATGGCCTCGAGGCCACCGCGCTCCTTGAGCCACTCGAACACCAGCCCGGCCATGTACCAGGCGTAGGTGGGCGGGGTGTTGGCCATGGAGTCGGCATCGGCCATGGTCTTGTAGTCCATCAGCTTGGGCGTGCCCGGGCGCGCGTCGCCGATCAGGTCGTCGCGCACGATCACCACGGTCACGCCCGCCGGGCCGATGTTCTTCTGCGCGCCGGCGTAGATGATGCCGTAGCGCGAGACGTCCACGGGGCGCGAGAGGATAGTGGAGGACATGTCGGCCACCAGCGGGACGTCACCGGTCTCGGGAACGTAGGGGAACTCCACGCCGGCGATGGTCTCGTTGGGCGTGTAATGGCAGTAGGCGGCCTGCGGGTCCACCCGGATATCGCCCTCGCCCGGCAGCGTGGTGAAGTGGCTGCCCTCGGTGTCGGCGATGACGTTCACCCGGGCGAAGCGCCGCGCCTCGGCGATGGCCTTCTTGGACCAGTGACCGGTGTTCATGTAGTCCACGGTCACGCCGTCGTCCTTGGCCAGGTTGAGCGGGATCGCGGAGAACTGGCCGCTGGCCCCGCCCTGGAGGAAGAGCACCTTGTAGTTGTCGGGGATCGCCATCAGCTCCCGCAGGTCGGCCTCCGCCTTCTCGGCGATGGAAACGAACTCCTTGCCGCGGTGGCTCATCTCCATTACCGACATGCCGGTGCCGCGCCAGTCGAGCATCTCCTCGCGGGCGCGCTCCAGAACTTCAGCCGGCAGCATCGCCGGTCCGGCACTGAAGTTGTAGACTCGAGACATTGACTACCCCCGTGAAATCGTCAGTCGTTAATCGGTCGTTTCGTCTTCCGCCTGGCCCTCGTCCTCGTCGCCGAGGGACTCGATGCGCACCGCCTGGACCAGCTTCTCGTCCTTGCCCAGGCGAATCAGCCGCACACCCTGGGTGTTGCGACTGAGCACAGAGATATCCGCCACCGCCGTGCGCACCAGGGTGCCGGCGTTGGAGATCAGCATCACGTCGTCATCCGCGGAGACCGGTGTGGCGGCCACCACCCGGCCGTTGCGCTCGGAGGCCTGGATGGCGATCAGGCCCTGCCCGCCGCGGCCCTGGAGGGTATGTTCCTCCACCCGCGTGCACTTGCCGTAGCCGTTTTCCGTGGCCGTGAGCAGCAGCTCGTCCCGGACCACGTCGAGCGAGATCACCGAGCCGTCCTCGGGCAGGCGGATGCCGCGCACGCCCGCGGCGGTCCGCCCCATGGCCCGGACGTCGGACTCGGCAAAGCGAATCGACTTGCCGTCGTCGGCCACCAGCATCACGTCGCGCTCGCCGTCGGTGAGCACCGCGCCCACCAGCTCGTCGCCGCCACGCAGGTCGATGGCAATGATACCGCTTGACCGCGGGCGTGAAAAATCGGCCAGCGGGGTCTTCTTGACCGTGCCCCCGCGGGTGGCCATGAAGACGAAGTGGTCCTCGTCGAACTCGGTCACCGGCAGTACGGCGTTGACCCGCTCGCCATCCTCCAGCGGGAGGAGGTTGACGATGGGGATGCCGCGCGAGTTGCGGCTGCCGGTGGGCAGCTCGTAGACCTTCTTCCAGTAGACCTTGCCCGCGCTGGTGAAGCACAGCAGCGTGTCGTGGGTGTTGGCCACGAACAGGGTGTCGATGAAGTCCTCGCTCTTCATCCGCGTGGCCGCCTTGCCCCGGCCGCCGCGCTTCTGCGCCTGGTAGGTATCCAGGGCCTGGCCCTTGACGTAGCCCTGGTGGGAGAGCGTGACCACCCGGTCCTCCTCGGAGATCAGGTCCTCCAGGGTCAGGTCCAGGCGCTGCTCGAGGATCTCGGTGCGGCGCGCGTCGCCGTATTCGTCGCGGATGGCCTCGAGCTCCTCGCGGATCACCTGCATCAGGCGCTCGGGGCGGGTGAGGATGTCGAGCAGATCGTCGATGGTGGCCAGCAGCTGCTCGTATTCCTCGACGATCTTGTCCTGCTCCAGGGCGGTCAGGCGGTGCAGGCGCAGGTCGAGGATGGCCTTGGCCTGGGCCTCGGAGAGCCGGTAGCGGCCCTCGTCGTTCAGCCCGTACTCGCGCGACAGGCCCTCGGGGCGGTAGCTGTCGGAGTCGCCGGAACGGGTGAGCATGTCGCGCACCACGCCCGGGTTCCAGGTCCGCCCGCACAGGGCCTCGCGGGCCTCGGCCGGGCCGGAGGACTCGCGGATCACCCGGATCACCTCGTCGATGTCGGCCAGCGCCACCGCCAGGCCTTCCAGCACGTGGGCGCGGTCGCGGGCCTTGGCCAGCTCGAACAACGAGCGGCGGGTGACCACCTCGCGCCGGTGGCGCAGGAAGGCCTCGAGGACCTCGATCAGGTTGAGGGTGCGCGGCTGGTTGTCCACCAGCGCGACCATGTTGATGCCGAAGACGTTCTGCAGCTGGGTCTGCTGGTAGAGGTTGTTGAGCACCACCTCCGCCATCTCGCCGCGCTTGAGCTCGATGACGATGCGCATGCCGTCCTTGTCGGACTCGTCGCGCAGCTCGGAGATGCCCTCGAGCTTCTTGTCCTTGACCAGCTCGGCGATCTTCTCGATCAGGCGGGCCTTGTTGACCTGGAAGGGCAGCTCGGTGACCACGATGGTCTCGCGGCCGGTCTTCTCGTCTTCCTCGACGTGGGTCTTGCCCCGCACCCAGATGCGCCCGCGACCCGTGGCATAGGCCTCGCGGATGCCGCGGGCGCCGTTGATGGTCGCCCCGGTGGGGAAATCCGGCCCGGGGATGTAGCGCATCAGCGCCTCGAGAGAGAGGTCCGGGTCGTCGATCAGGGCGATGCAGCCGTCGATGATCTCGCCCAGGTTGTGCGGCGGGATGTTGGTGGCCATGCCCACCGCGATGCCCGCCGAGCCGTTGACCAGCAGGTTGGGCAGCCGGGTGGGCAGCACCGCCGGCTCGCTCTCGGTCTCGTCGTAGTTGGGGACGAAGTCGACGGTCTGCTTGTCGATGTCGGCCAGCATCTCGTGGGAGATCCTGGCCATGCGCACCTCGGTGTAACGCATGGCCGCCGCCGCATCGCCGTCGATGGAGCCGAAGTTGCCCTGCCCGTCCACCAGCGGATAGCGCATGTTGAAGGGCTGGGCCATGCGCACGATGGTGTCGTACACGGCGGCGTCGCCGTGGGGGTGGTACTTACCGATCACGTCGCCCACCACGCGGGCGGACTTCTTGTAGGGCCGGTTCCAGTCGATGCCCAGCTCTTTCATGGCATACAGCACCCGGCGGTGCACCGGCTTGAAGCCGTCGCGCACGTCGGGCAGCGCGCGGCCCACGATCACGCTCATGGCGTAATCCATGTAGGACTGGCGCATCTCCTCTTCGAGGCTGACGGGCAGGACTTCTTTGGCGAACTCACCCATGGATCGGCAATTCCCTCATGCGTTTTCCGGACCGCGGCGCAACGAGCCCCGGACCGCGTCTTTCCCGGCGTTGTCGGGGAGCGAAAGGGCATCGCTCCAAAACGCACGATCTTACCACAAACCGCCCCTGCCGGCGCTCGCTACCCCGGATGGTGGAGATAGACGTCGAAGCGCACGCTCTTGCCGCCGAACACCACGTCCGGCGCCGCCCCGGCCAGCAACGGTGCCTTGCGCGGGCGCTTGACCACCACCCGGCGCACGCCGCTCGCCCGCGCCGCCGCCAGCAGCGCGTCGCCCTCGTCGCCGGTTCCCAGCAGGGCCTGGAAGAGTTGCATGGCCTTCTTCACCCGGGCCGCCTTGCGCCGCTCGGGGAACATCGGGTCGAGGTAGACCACCTGCGCACCCAGCGCCGCGACCCGCTCGGCGAGCAGCGTCTCGGCCTCGCCGCACTCCAGCGTCATCCGTTCGGCGACCGGGGCGGTGGCCGGGTCGGCCCCGGCGCGCTCCAGGCCGTCGGCCAGCAGGGCGTGGATCACCGGGTGGCGTTCGACCAGGTGCACCCGGCAGCCCAGGGCCGCCAGCGTGAAGGCATCCTGCCCCAGCCCGGCCGTGGCGTCGATCACCAAGGGTCGGAAACCCGGCTTGAGCCCCGCGGCCCGGCCGATCAGGCTGCGCCGGCCGGCCTGCGCGGCCCGCCGCGCGCTGCTGCCGGCGCCGAAATCGACCCGCAGGGGATGGCGCTCGGGGTGGCGGGCATCGGCCAGCGCCAGTCCCGCCTCGTCCACCACCAGCAACAGCCCGGCGAAACCCGCGGGCGGCGCCGGGGGCAGCTCCAGCGACGCGGCCAGCGCCTCGGCCCGCTGCCGGCAGGCCGGGGTCTCGGCCCGCACGGCCACCGGGGAGACGGTCATGGCACCAGCGGCTTGACGAAGACCTTGGAATTGCGGCGATAGTTGTAGAGCTCGCGCCGCGCCACGGGCAGGGAATCGACCTCGGCCGGGGCGAAGCCGTGTTCCACGAACCAGTGCTCGGCCCGGGTGGTGAGCACGAACAGCCGCTCGAGCCCCGCCTCCCGGGCCTCCTGCTCCACTCGCTCGAGCAGGCGCTCGCCGCGGCGCGCGCCGCGGTAGTCCGGGTGGACGGCCAGCGCCGCCATCTCGGCGACGCCCTCCCCCGGGAAGGGGAACAGCGCCACGCAGCCGATCACCGCGCCGTCGCGCTCGATCACCCGGAAGCGTTCCACCTCCAGCTCCAGCTGCTCGCGCGAGCGCCGCACCAGGGCACCCTCGGCCTCCAGCGGGGCGATCAGGGCCAGGATGCCGCCGACGTCCTCGATGGTGGCCGGGCGCAGGGTGTCGTAGGCCTCGGCCGTGACCAGGGTGCCGGCGCCGTCGCGGGTGAACAGCTCCAGCAGCAGCGCCCCGTCCACCGCCGCCCGCACCAGGTGCACCCGGCGCACACCGGCCTCGGTGGCCGCCGCCGCACTCGCCAGGTGGCGGCGGGTGACGGCGGGCAGGGTGGCGTCGGCGGCCCGCTCGCGGGCCTCGCCGGGGGCCATGTCGGCAGCCAGGCCTTCCAGGCCGTGGGCGAGAAAGATCAGCTTGTCGGCGTTGAGCGCACCGGCCGTGGCCACGGCCACGTCCTCGGCGGCCAGGTTGAAGACCTCGCCGGTGGGCGAGAAACCCAGGTTGGAGAGCAGGACGATGCCGTCGCCGGCCAGCTGCGCCTCGAGCGCCGCGGTGTCCAGGCGCCGGACCTGGCCGGTAAAGGCGAAGTCGACCCCGTCGATCACGCCCAGCGGACGGGCGGTGACGAAATTGCCCGAGACCACACGCACCCCGGCGCCCGGCGAGGGCGTCGTGGCCGGGCCACTGGAGAGCCGCGCCTGGATGTCGACGTGCACCGACATGGCCGCGCGCCGGACCCGCTCGAGGGCCTCGGCGGTGGTCACCCGCACGCCGCCGACGAAGCGCGACTCGATGCCCGCCTCGGCCAGCTCCCGGTCGATCCGGCTGCGCGCCCCGTGGACCACCACCACCCGGATGCCCAGGGCATGCAGCAGGGCGATGTCCTGGGCCAGGGCGTCGAAGCCCCCGGCCTCCAGCGTCTCGTCCTCGACGGCCAGCACGAACGTCCGCCCCCGGTGGCGGTGGATGTAGCCACCGGCCTGGCGGAAACCGTGGACGAACTGGCCCGCTTCGATCTGCATCAACCGCCCAGGATCAGGAACTCCAGCAGCGCCTTCTGGGCGTGCAGCCGATTCTCGGCCTCCTCCCAGACCACGCTCTGTTCCCCCTCGAGCACCCCGGCACTGACCTCCTCGCCGCGGTGGGCCGGCAGGCAGTGCATGAACAGTGCCTCGCGGTCGGCCAGGGCCATCAGGTCCTCGTCCACCTGGAAGTCGGCGAAGGCGCGCTCGCGCTGGGCCTGTTCCTCTTCCTGGCCCATGCTGGCCCAGACGTCGGTGACCACCAGGTCGGCGCCCTCGACCGCCGCCCGGGGGTCGTTGCCGACCTGCACCGCGTCACCGCCGGCGGCCACCACCTCGGCCTCCGGCTCGAAACCGGCCGGCGTGGCGATCCGCAGGTGGAAGCCGAAGATCCGCGCGGCGTTGATATAGGAATGGCACATGTTGTTGCCGTCCCCTACCCAGGCCACGGTGCGACCGCGGATCTCGCCGCGATGCTCGTTGAAGGTGAGCATGTCGGCGAGCAGTTGGCAGGGGTGGAAACGGTCGGTGAGGCCGTTGATCACCGGCGACCGCGAGCAGCTGGCGAAGCGCTCCACCGTCTCGTGGTCGAAGGTGCGGATCATCACCGCGTCCACCATCCGCGAGAGGACCCGGGCCGTGTCCTCCACCGGCTCGCCGCGGCCGAGCTGGGTGTCGCGGGGCGAGAGGAACATGGCGTGTCCGCCGAACTGGGCCATGCCCGACTCGAACGAGACCCGCGTGCGCGTGGAGGACTTCTCGAAGATCATCCCCAGCACCCGGTTCTCGAGGAAGGCATGCGGCTCGCCGGCGCGCTGCAGACGCTTGAGCTCGCAGGCGCGCTGGATAAGGCGCCGGTGTTCGGCGGACGAGAGGTCGCCGAGGGTGAGAAAGTGGCGTACTGCTGACATGGCTGTCTTCCCTTTACTGGCCGCCGAGGCGGCCTTCCACCAGGGTACTCACCGTGTCGACGATGCGCTCGGCCTCGACGTCGGTGAGCACCAGCGGCGGCAGCAGGCGGATCACGTTGCCCGCGGTGACGTTGATCAGCAGGCCCCGCTCCACCGCCTGCCCCACCAGCTCGGCACAGGGCTCGGCGAGCTCGATGCCCAGCATCAGGCCACGGCCGCGGATGTCGCTGACCCCGTCGAGCCCGCCCAGGCGCTCGCGGAAACCCGCGAGCATGCGTTCGCCCAGCTCGGTGGCGCGCCCGCAGAGCCCCTCGGCGGCCAGGGTGTCGAGCACCGCCTCGGCCGCGGCACAGGCCAGCGGATTGCCGCCGAAGGTGGTGCCGTGGCGACCCGGCCCGAAGGTCTCGCCGACCGCCTCGCGGGCCAGGCAGGCGCCGATGGGCACGCCGTTGCCCAGGCCCTTGGCCAGGGTGAGCACGTCCGGCCGGATACCGGCCCGCTGGTGGGCAAACAGCACGCCCGTGCGGCCGATACCGGTCTGGATCTCGTCGAGCATCATCAGCCAGCCCTGGCGGTCGCAGAGCTCGCGCACCGCCTGCAGGTAGCCCTCGCCGGGCACCCGCACGCCGCCCTCGCCCTGGATGGGCTCCACCAGCACCGCCACCACGTTGGGGTTCTTGTCGGCGATGCGCTCGATGGCCTCGACGTCGTCGAACGGCGCCCGGACGAAACCCTGCACCAGCGGCTCGAAGCCGGCCTGCACCTTGCGGTTGCCGGTGGCCGAGAGCGTGGCCAGGGTGCGGCCGTGAAAGCTGTTCTCCATGACGATGATCGCCGGCGACTGCACGCCCCGCTCGTGGCCGTGGAGGCGGGCCAGCTTGATCGCCGCCTCGTTGGCCTCGGCCCCCGAGTTGCAGAAGAAGGCCCGCTCCAGGCCGCTGGCCTCGGCCAGCCGCCGGGCCAGCTGCTCCTGGCGCTGGATGCCGTAGAGATTGGAGGTATGCACCAGCCGGCCGGCCTGGTCGCAGACGGCCTCGGTGACCGCGGGGTGGGCATGGCCCAGGTTGCACACCGCGATGCCACTCAGGGCGTCGAGGTACTCGCGGTCCGTGGCGTCCCAGAGCGAACAGCCCTGCCCGCGGACGAACTCGACGGGCAGGCGGGCATAGGTCGGCATCAGATGCTCAGACATGGCCTTTCCGGTGATGACAAAAACAAAAAGGGGGCCAGCGGCCCCCCGGGGAAAATGACGATTTTATTGCGCACCGGGACCCTATGCAAGGGCCGGTGCGGGAACGCGGGATCAGCCCTTGGCCGCGGAATACCGGCGGGCGACCTCTTCCCAGTTCACCACGTCCCAGAACGCCTCGACGTAGTCGGGGCGGCGGTTCTGGTAGCGCAGGTAGTAGGCATGCTCCCAGACGTCCAGGCCGAGGATGGGCGTGCCCTTGACCTCGGCGATGTCCATCAGCGGGTTGTCCTGGTTGGGCGTGGAGGTCACCTGCAGGCCCGCGTCGGTGGCCACCAGCCAGGCCCAGCCGGAACCGAAGCGGGTCAGCGCCGCCTGGGTGAACTTCTCGCGGAAGTCCTCGAAGGAACCGAAGGCGCTCTCCACCTCGCTGCCCAGCTCGCCATCGGGACGGCCGCCACCGTCGGGGGACATCACGGTCCAGAACAGCGAGTGGTTGTAGTGGCCGCCACCGTTGTTGCGCACCGCGGTGGACAGGCTGGAGACGTTCTTCATCAGCTCCTCGACCGGCTTGTCGTCCCACTCGGTGCCGGCGATGGCGTCGTTGCACTTGCTGATGTAGGTCTGGTGGTGCTTGGTGTGGTGGAGCTCCATCGTGCGGGCGTCGATGGACTTTTCCAGCGCGTCGTACCCGTAGCTCAGGTCGGGAAGCGTGAATGCCATGGAGATCTTCTCCTCAACCTTCAAATGGCGACAAGCCGACCCTGGGGCGGGCCGGCACTCGAAATCGTTCGCAGCTTGTAGAATGCGTTCTTTCCCGGGATTTATAGCACAGGGCCCGGGGGCAGTAAATCCGACCAGAGCGCTCAGGAATCATGGACCCCATCGCACTCAGCGTCTTTTCCAGCCGCATCGCCGCCGTCTGCGACGAGATGGGCGCGCAGCTCCGAAGGGCCGCCTTCTCGCCCAATATCCGCGACCGCCTGGACTACTCCTGCGCGGTCTTCGACGCCGAGGGCGAACTGGCTGCCCAGGCCGCCCACATCCCCGTGCACCTGGGCAGCATGGCCCATGCCATGACCGGCATCGTCGGCGAGATCGACTGGTCACCCGGGGACATGGTGGTGGTCAACGACCCCTACCGCGGCGGCACCCACCTGCCCGACGTGACCCTGATCGCGCCGCTGTTCGTCGACGGGGAGCGGGTGGCCTTCGTCGCCAACCGCGCCCACCATGCCGACATCGGCGCCGAGGCCCCCGGCTCCATGCCGCTGTCCACGCGCCTCGACCAGGAGGGCCTGGTGATCCCGCCGACCCACCTCCTGCGCGGCGGCGACGCGGTTCGCGAGGCCTGGGCCCTGCTCACCCGCAACGCCCGCAACCCGCGCGAATCCGCCGGTGACTTCCGCGCCCAGGTGAGCGCAAACCGCCGCGGCCTGGAACGACTCGCCGCCCTGGTCGGCGAGCGCGGCCGGGAGGCCTTCGCCGAGGGCCTGGCCGCCCTCAACGACTACGCCGAGACGCTCACCCGCGAGACCCTGGCCGCGATCCCCGCCGGCCGTTATGCCTTCACCGACTTTCTCGACGACGACGGCCAGGGCAACCACGACCTGGCCATCCGGGTGACGATCGTCGTGGATGGCGGGGGTATCGACGTGGACTTCACCGGTACCGCCGGGCAAACCGCCGGCAACGTCAACTGCCCGCTGGCCGTGGCCGCCGCGGCGGTTTTCTACGCCTTCCGCTGCCTGCTCCCCGACGAGACCCCCGCCTGCGCCGGCAGCCTGCGTCCCATCCGCCTGCATGCCCCCGCGGGCTGCCTGGTCAACGCCCGCCCGCCGGCGGCGGTGGCGGCGGGCAACGTGGAGACCAGCTCGCGGGTCGTGGACGCCGTGCTCGGCGCGCTCCACCCCGCCCTGCCCGAGCGCATCCCCGCGGCCAGCCACGGCGGCATGAACAACGTCGCCATGGGCAGCAACGGGTCCCCGGCCTGGGACTACTACGAGACCATGGGCGGGGGCATGGGCGCCGCCCCCGGCTGCGCCGGGCTGAGCGGGGTACAGACCCACATGACCAACACCCTCAACACCCCGGTGGAGGTGCTGGAGAGCCACTATCCCCTGCGCGTGGGTCGCTACGCCCTGCGACGCGGCTCGGGGGGCGCGGGCCGCTGGCCGGGGGGCGACGGGCTGGTGCGCGAGTACCACTTCCTGCGCCCCACCGACGTCACCGTGCTCACCGAGCGCCGCCGCCACGCCCCCTGGGGGCTGGCGGGCGGCGCCGACGGCCAGCCGGGCGCGAACCGCCTGGACGGCGAGCCACTACCCCCCAAGACTGCTTTCCGGGCCCATGCCGGCCAGGTGCTCACCATCGAGACACCCGGCGGCGGGGGCTTCGGCAACGAGGAACGGGATTGACCCCGCGAACGGGAAAGGAATGCCCCCGCTGCCATCACCGGCGGTTAGGATGGACAACTGGTTGCAGCGAGAGAGGTTTTGAACGATGTGCGGCATTTGCGGTGAACTGCGTTTCCACGGCGCCGGCGGCGACTTGCCCAGGGTCCGGCGGATGATGGACCGGCTCGAGCGCCGGGGCCCGGACCACGAGGGCAGCTTCTCCGACGGCCCGCTGGCCATGGGCCATCGCCGGCTGTCGATCATCGACCTCTCCTGCCACGGCCACCAGCCCATGGTGGACAACGCCCTGGGACTGGCCCTGGTGTTCAACGGCACCATCTACAACCACCCCGACCTGCGCCGGGAACTGGAGGCCGCCGGCCATCGCTTCGCCTCCACCAGCGACACCGAGGTGATCCTCAAGGCCTACCGCCAGTGGGGCGAGGACTGCGTGCAGCGGTTCAACGGCATGTTCGCCTTCGCGGTCTGGGACATGGAGCGCGGCAGCCTCTTCCTCGCCCGTGACCGCATGGGGATCAAGCCGCTCTACTACAGCCTCGACAGCCGGCGCCTGGCATTCGCCTCCAACACCCAGGCCCTGCTCGCCGGCGGCGACGTGGACACCGCCATCGACCCGCTGGCCCTGCACAACCAGTTCAGCCTCCACGGCGTGGTGCCCGCCCCGCGCACCGTGCTCGCCGGCATCCGCAAGCTCGAGCCCGGCCACTGCATGACCCTCGACCGCGAGGGCCGCTCGCGCACGCGCCGCTACTGGACGCTCACCGCTCGCCGCCCGGCCGAGCCCATGAGCGAGGCCCAGTGGCAGGAGGCCATCCACGCCGCGCTCAAGGCCTCGGTGGAACGGCGCATGAACATCGCCGACGTTCCCGTGGGCGCCCTGCTCTCCGGCGGCCTGGATTCCAGCCTGCTGGTGGGCCTGCTCCACGAGTGCGGCCACGAGCACATCAAGACCTTCACCGTGGGCTTCGAGGACCAGCCCGAGGAAAAGGGCAGCGAATTCGAGTACTCCGACCCGGTGGCCGAGCGCTTCGCCACCGAGCACCACAAGTTCCACGTGCCCAACGCCCAGGTGCTCGAGCGCCTGCCCGAGGCCGTGGAGCAGATGGCCGAGCCCATGTTCGGCCAGGACGCGGTGGCCTTCTACCTGCTCTCCGAGCAGGTGTCGCGACACGTCAAGGTGGTCCAGAGCGGCCAGGGCGCCGACGAGCTCTTCGCCGGCTACTTCTGGTACCCGCAGATGGCCGCCGCCGAGGGGACCGACATCGACCGCTTCGCCCCCTTCTACTTCGACCGCGACCATCCCGAGTACCTGGAGATGGTCAGCGCGGCGCACCGGGTGCGCGACTACACCCGCGAACTCGTCGGCGAGCGACTGGGCGCCCAGCAGGGCGAGCACTTCATCGACCGGGTGCTGGCCTTCGACGTCACCACCCTGATCGTCGACGACCCGGTCAAGCGGGTGGACAACATGACCATGGCCTGGGGGCTGGAGGCGCGGGTGCCGTTTCTCGACCACGAGCTGGTGGAGCTGGCCATGCAGATGCCGCCCGAGCTCAAGCTGCGCGACGGCGGCAAGTACATCCTCAAGAAGATCGCCCGCGGCCTGCTGCCCGACTCGGTCATCGACCGGCCCAAGGGCTACTTCCCGGTCCCGGCGCTGAAATACGTGCGCGGCCGGCCCCTGGAATTCATGCACGACATCCTCGACAGCCAGGCCTGCCGCGAGCGGGGCATCTTCGACCGCGGCTACGTGGACAAGCTCCTGGCCGCCCCCGACCGCCACTTCACCCGCCTGCAGGGCAGCAAGCTCTGGCACCTGGCCCTGCTCGAGCTCTGGCTGCAGCGCAACGTGGATCGCTGAACGCGGGCGGGGCCCCTCGCCGGGGCCGGGGTACGCCGCCCCATCCGGCCGGCAGCCCTTCGCGTCCCCGGCGCCAGTTCCACGCAACCGCGCAAGGGATACGCCGGCCAGCGCGCCAAGGGGGCCGCGGAGCCGCCTTGCGCGGCCAACGAACACGGGGATCGGACTAGACCGCGATCATCACGCGTTTATGCAACCGCGCGCAGGCCTTAGAATTCAACGCCGACAATCACGCACCAGAGAGGTTCGACCCCATGGACGTCATGGACCGCATCCGCGAGCAGGTGGAGAACCACGCGATCGTCATCTACATGAAGGGCACACCCCAGCTGCCCAGCTGCGGCTTCTCCGCCCGCGCCGCCCAGGCGATGATGGAGACCGGCGTGGAATTCGCCTACGTGAACGTGATCGCCGACCCGGAGATCATGCAGAACCTGCCCAACTTCGCCGACTGGCCCACCTTTCCCCAGATCTACATGAACGGCGAGCTCTTCGGCGGCGGCGACATCATCATGGAGCTCTACGAGGACAACGAGCTCAAGGACGTGATGCAGGAGGCCTTCGACAAGGGCCCCAAGAAGGCGTCCTGAACACGCCCCCACGCCAGGCCCCGGAGACGGCGGGGCGCGCTTCGCCCGGCCCATCGCCCACCCGCTCCCCGGCAACGCCACTGCCCCCGCGCCCTCTCCCCCGGGTATGAGGGCCAGGGTGGGGTGGCCGCCCTACCCCGCCTCCCGCCAGGCGTTGACGATCGAGCAGAACAGCTCGGCGGTCTTCTGCGCGTCGTAGATCCCGGAATGGGCCTCGCGGTGGTCCCAGGCCAGCCCCGCGGCCTTCACCGACCGGGCCAAGACCGTCTCGCCCAGGGCGAGCGCCGAGAGCGAGACGGTGTCGAAGGTGGAGAAGGGGTGGAAGGGATCGCGCTTGATGGCGTTGCGCTCCACCGCGGTCTTGAGGAATCCGAGGTCGAAGGCGGCGTTGTGGCCCACCAGGATGGCACGCTTGCACTCGGCCTCGCGCACCGCCCGGCGGATGGGGCGGAAAATCTCCACCAGGGCCTCGCGCTCGGGCCGGGCATCGCGCAGGGGGTTCCAGGGGTCGATGCCGTTGACCTCCAGCGACTTCGGCTCGATGTTGGCCCCCTCGAAGGGCTGGATGTGGGCGTGAGCCGTCTCGCCCGGGTGCACCCGTCCCTCGGCATCCATCTCGATGATCACCGCCGCCACCTCCAGCAGGGCATCGGTCTCGCGGTTGAAACCACCGGTCTCCACGTCCACGACCACCGGGAGAAAACCCCGAAAGCGCTGGTTGATCTGTGCCACTTGCCGGATCTGCTGCATGCTGGTCTCGTTACTGGGCGGGGCGCGGAGTCTAACACGCCCGCCGGGCCAGGCCGTGGGTCTCGAGAAAGCTCCGCAACGCGGGCTCGGGCATCGGCCGGGCGAAGTGGAACCCCTGGTAGGCGTGACAGGCGCTGGCCGCGAGATAGTCGCGCTGGGCGGCCGTCTCCACGCCCTCGGCGATCACCTCCAGGCCCAGGTGGCGACTCATGGCGATGATGCTCTCGACGATGGCGCAGTCGTTGGCGTCGCCGGGGATGTCGCGGACGAAGGACTGGTCGATCTTGAGCTCGTCGATGGGCAGGCGCTTGAGATAGGCCAGCGACGAGTAGCCGGTGCCGAAGTCGTCGACGGCAAAGCGGATGGCATGGGCCCGCAGCGCTTCCATCTGCCGCACCGTGCGGTCGACGTCGGCGACCAGCAGGCTCTCGGTGAGCTCCAGCTTGAGCCGCTCGCCGGCCACGCCGTGGCGCTCCAGGATGGTGACCAGGCGCTCGACGAAATCGTCCTCGGCGAATTGGCGCGGGCTGATGTTCACCGCGATTCGCGGCATGGAGGGATCGGTCAGCAGGCGGACCACCCGCTCCAGGACCCGCTCGCCGATCGCCAGGATCAGGCCCGTTTCCTCGCTGACCGGGATGAATTCCGCCGGCGACACCGGGCCCCGCTCGGGATGGGTCCAGCGCAACAGGGCCTCGGCCCCCACCACCCGGCCGCCCTCGTCCACCTGCGGCTGATAGACGAGGTGGAACTCGTCGTGCTCGACCCCGCGGTGCAGGTCGTTCTCCAGGCTGAGACGCTCACCGGAGGCCGCGGCCATTTCCCGGTTGAAGAAGCAGACGCTGTCCCGCCCGCGGGCCTTGGCGGCATACATCGCGGTGTCCGCGTACTTGAGGATGTCCTCGGCGCTGGCGGAGCCGTGGGGCAGCATCACGACCCCGATACTGGGCGTGACCCGCAGCTCGTGACCCCCCGGGTGCACCGGCTCGGCGACCCGCCGGCGAATCCGCCGGGCCACCTCGCTGACGACCTGCCGGGGCTCCTCACCGCCGGCCTCCAGCTCGGGCAGCAAGAGCACGAACTCGTCCCCGCCCAGCCGTGCCGCGAGGTCCTCGCGGCGCATCTCCGCCACCAGCCGGCGGGCGATCGCCTGGAGCACCTGGTCGCCCACGGAATGCCCCAGCGAGTCGTTGATGTGCTTGAAGCGGTCGAGGTCCATGAACAGCAGCGCCCCGCGGTGGCCGTGGCGCCGGGCACGGGCGAGTTCCTCCCCGAGGCGCTCCAGCAGGTGGCGGCGGTTGGCCAGCTCGGTGAGCGGGTCGAACCGGGCCTGGCGACGGATGACCGCCTCGGCGCGCAGGCGTTCGGTGACGTCGTGGATGATCGAGTGCAGGTAGACGCGACCGCCCACCCGGACCGGGCCGGTGTAGACCTCGACGTCGCGGATCTCGCCGTCGGCCAGGCGGTGGCGGAAGCGGAAGTGGTCGGCCTCGCCCGACCGGGCCCGGCCCATTTCCGCGCGCACGGCATCACGCGCACCGGTGTTGATGTCGCGGATGTTCATCCGCATCAGTTGCGCGCGGGGGTGGCCGTAGAAACGGGCGGCCGCCTGGTTGGCGTCCACGATCGCGCCACTGCCCGGATCGATGAGCAGCTTGATCGCCCGGTTGTTGAGAAACATCTGCCGGTAGAGCTGCTCGCGCTCGGCGAGCTCCGCCGACGCCTCCCGGCGCCGCTCCTCGGCGCGGTAGCGCTCCACCGCACCGCCCACCGAACGGGCCATCTCCTCGAGCAGGCCCACCAGGTCCGGCGTGAGCAACTCGGGATCGGCGGCGTAGACGGTGAACACCGCCCGGGGCTCGCCCTCGACGATCACCGGGAAGCTCGCCGCGGCCCGCACGCCGGCCTCGCGGGCCAGGCTGTGCCAGTCCCGGTTCTGGGTGGCCCGCAGGAAGTCGCGCTCGATCACCGGGCGCCCGCTGCGAAAGGCGCGCCCGGTGGGACCGGCCGCTTCGGGAAGATGGGCCGCGAAGGCCACCCGCGCCCGACGGACCTGGGGCGCCCCCGCGCCGGCGGCGGCCGCCACCCGCAGCAGGCCGCTGTCGTGGTCCGGGAGGGCCACCCACGCGCCACGGAACCCGGCGGAGTGCACCGCGATTCGACACACCGACACGTACAGCGATTCCGCGTCCGGGCACTCCAGGCCGGCCTGCATGGTGCGGCTGAGCGCCTCGTAGAGCCGGCGCTGGCGACCGAGCGCCTGCTGGCCCAGCTCGTGGGCATGCCGCAGGCGGAACGCGTCCCCGAGCATCCGGTTCAGGCGGCGCGAGCTCGCCGCCAGGCCGACCAGGAACACCAGCACCAGGACGGCGATCCCGAGGCTCGCCGAGGTCCCCGCGAGCACCAGCTGCACCAGCACCGGCAGCATCGCCGGCACGCTGAACCAGAGGGCCATCCCGCGGATGCTGGAGAGCGTCGTCACGCTGGCCGCGGACAGGCCGGCGAGGACCACCACCAGCAGGGCCTGGTGACCCACCGATTCCGGCGGGAAGAGTGAACCGCCCGCCAGGCCCCAGGTCAGTCCACTGGCGAGTACGCCAGCGCGAAAGATCCGCTCCCAGCGCCGCAGCGTCGACCGATCGTGCGCCGCAACGGCGAACAGCCTGCCGACCAGCCAGCGGACCCCGAGCACCAGGACGGTGAGGCCCAGCCAGCCGGCCACGGGCGTCTCGCCCACCCGGGGCTGGAGCAGCAGGGCCAGGATCATCGCCACGACCACCGCGGCGCTGAGCGCGACCGGCTGTTGCCGGTAGAGCTGAACCACCTGGTCGCGGTGGATGGCGTCGTCGAGACGGGGCGATGTCGGCGGACGGCCCATGGGCTCCTCGCGCGGGGATGGGAAAGACCGGGGTGTCGCCCCGGTCATGACCGGCCCGTCGCCGCCACGGCAGACCCGCGGATTCGCAAGCGGGCGGGCCGGCCGGCGTCAGTCCTCGCCGCGGATGCGCCAGGCCACCTCGCCACCGGCGCGCAGGGGCACCAGCGTCTCGTCCCCGGCGGCGAAGGATTCCGGAACCGGCTGGGCGACGCGCTCCAGGGTGATGGTAGAGGCGTTGTATGACAGGCCGTAGAAATCGGCGCCGAAGTGGCTGGCGAAGCCCTCCAGGCGATCGAGCGCATCCATGGCCTCGAAGACCTCGGCATAGAACTCGATGGCGGCGTGGGCGCTGAACACGCCGGCGCAGCCGCAGGCCGATTCCTTGGCGCCCCGCGGATGGGGCGCGCTGTCGGTGCCCAGGAAGAACTTCGGATTGCCGCTGGTGGCGGCCTGCAACAGGGCCTCGCGGTGCGTCTCGCGCTTGAGGATGGGCAGGCAGTAGTAGTGCGGCCGGATGCCGCCCACGAGCATGTCGTTGCGGTTGTAGAGCAGGTGGTGGGGAGTGATGGTGGCGGCCACGCCGTCGCGCTCGGCGGCCACGAAATCCACCGCGTCGCGCGTGGTGACGTGCTCCATGACCACCGGCAGCGCGGGGAAGCGGGAGACCAGCGGGCGCAGCACCCGGTCGATGAAGACCTTCTCGCGGTCGAAGATGTCGATGCGGGCATCGGTCACCTCGCCATGCACCAGCAGCGGCAGGCCGAGTTCCTGCATGGTCTCGAGCACGGCGTCCACGCGCGCCAGCTCGGTCACGCCGCTGGCGGAGTTGGTGGTGGCGCCGGCGGGATAGAGCTTGACCGCCCGCACGATGCCGCTGTCCACCGCCCTGCGGATCTCCTCGGGGCGGGTGTCCTCGGTGAGATAGAGCGTCATCTGCGGGTCGAAATCGACGCCCTCGGGCACCGCCTCCAGCACCCGCCGGCGGTAGTCGGCCGCCTGTTCCACGGTGGTGATCGGCGGGACGAGGTTGGGCATGATGATCGCTCGCCCGAAGCGCCGGGCCGAGTGCGGCACCACGGTGCGCAGCATCTCGCCGTCACGGACGTGGAGATGCCAGTCGTCGGGGCGGGTGATGGTCAGCTGCATGCGGGGGTTCTCCGTTCACGAACACGAGACCCCCGCGGGGCGGGGGTCGGATGGGCTGCTCGATCGAGGGGTCGGCCTCACCAGGCGATGTAGGCGAAGCCCTCTTCCTGGAGCTCCATGAGCGACGCCGCGCCCACCTCGGCATACTCGATGAAGGGCCGCATGTCGTCCATGGTCCAGCCGATGGTCTTCATGGTGTTGCCGCAGGCGATGAAGCGCACACCGTAGTTCTCGGCCATGTTCCGCACCCGCTCCCGCAGCACCTGCGGCACCAGGCGCTTCGGCTCCTTGGCCAGCAGGTGGATGCCGGGCCCGATGACCACCACGGCGATCTCCACGTTGTCGCCGTACTTGCCGATCATCGCGCTCACCGAGTTGAGGACGTGCTCCTGGTACTCCCAGTCCGACTCGTTGAGCTGGTAGACGACGTGGTGCGCGGGCGGGTCCCCCGGGAAGTGCAGGTCATCCTGGGCCTGGGCAGCGGCCATGCCCGAAAGCAGGGCGAACAGGACGGGAATGCGCAGGACGGCGGCAAGCGGACTCGGACCCATGACAGGCTCTCCGTGGCGTTTTGGCTTTTTTCCAGTGTACCAGAACGCCGGTTCCGGGCCACGGCGTCGTCATCGGCCGAAATGCCCCGGCGCGTCGTCGAAACCGCCCGGCACGCCCTTGGTCACCACCGCCACCGCGTTGTGGGGATGCAGGCTCTCCATGTGATTGACGCGCACGCGGAAGTCGCTCAGGGCATCGTCGCCGTCGAGCACGGCGCGGATGTTGCGGGCGGCGTCCTCGCAGAACATCAGGTTCTCGCCGTTGAGGCGGGCGAACTCCTGCTCGTCCTCGCGCTTGACCGCCGCCTGGACCGGGGTCTTGAGCCCGGCCTCCACGTCGTCGATCAGCCGGGCGACCGGCAGGTGCTCGCAGCCCGGGTCGAGCCGCACCCGCACCTGGGCCACGCTGCGCTGGCTGTGGGGCGTGGCGCGGATGGCCTCGGCGGTACCCAGCCATTCGCCTACCTCGGCGACGTCGGCCCTGCCGTCTTCGCCGAACCGCTCGGCGAAGCCTTCCTGGATCAGCTGGCGGGAGAGCGCCGCCGAGCACGGGCAGGTGGAGGAATAGGTCACCTCCACTTCCATTTCCAGCGACAGGCCACGGGCATCGCGCATGGCCAGCACGCGCAGGGGATAGTTCTTCCAGCCCGCATGGCCGGAGAGCAGCGACTCGCGCCGGGCGTGGAAGTCCAGTCGACACTCCAGCAGCGCGCGGTCGGCGAGACCCGCGTGCGAGTCGATGAACCGCCCGAGGATGGCGTCGAGCCGGCTGGCGGTGAGCTCGGCCTGGGCCAGCTCGCGGTCGAGCTCCAGGTAGAGCCGGGACATGTGGATCCCCTTGGCGTCGGGGTCGGCCAGGTTGACGTAGGCCTGGATCCGCGCCAGCCCCGGGGACAGGCGCCCGGCTCCGTCGGGCACCGACACGGGCAGCTCGATCTCGGCCATGCCCACCCAGTCCAGCCGGCCACGCCGGCCCTGGTGCGATTGGCTGGCCACGTCCGGCATGGAACGGTTCGGTCGGATCCGCAGCGCGGTCTCGGCGTTCATCGGGCATCTCCCTCGGGGCGGGTTTCCAGGGTCAGGGCCACGGACTCGGCGAATCGCAGGGCCCCGGGCTTGTCGGCGGTCACCCGGGCACAGCGGACCTCGGGGTGCTGGTGGATGATCTCGAGCACGTCGCGCACCAGCTTCTCCAGCAACAGGAAGCGGGATCCTTCGACGTGGCCGATGATCGCCTTGGTGATGGCCTTGTAGTCGAGTGCCCGGCCCACCGCGTCGTCGGCCGCCGCGGCCGCGGCGTCGTACTCGATGGCGGCGTTGATCAGCACGTCCTGGCGCTTTTCCTGCTCCTCGTCCTTGAAGCCGATGAAGGTACGCAGGTGGAGGTTGCGGATCTCGATGCGCGCGGGACGCAGCTGCAGGGCCGGCCTTTCGGCGGGCGCCCGGCGGTCGATGGGGGTGGTCGAGGCGGTCACGGCAGTCCCTTTTCTTGATGTACAACTCTTGTATAATTTAGGCCAGGTACCCTGTCAAGGAAACCCCATGAAACGCGATGTTCCCGCCATCCTGATCACCGGCGCCGGCCGGCGCATCGGCGAGCACCTCGCCCGCACGCTGCTGGAACGCGGTGAGCGGGTGATCTTCACCTATCGCACGCCGCGCGCCTCGGTGGAGGCCCTCGCGGCCCTGGGCGGCGAAGCCGTGCGGGCGGACCTGTCCGGCCCGGAGGGCATCGGGGCCGCCATCGAGGCCATCCGCCGGCGCACGGCGGCGCTGCGCGCCATCATCCACAACGCCTCGGCCTGGACCCCCGATCACCGCCTGCTCGACGATTTCGCGGGCTTCGGGTCACTGGTCGCGGTACACATGGCCGCCCCCTACTACCTCAACCACGGCTGCCGGGACCTGCTGGAGGCCGGCGAGGGCCCCCGCGACATCATCCACCTCACCGACCACGTGATCGAGCGGGGCTCGGACAAGCACGCCGCCTATGCCGCCACCAAGGCCGGCCTGCACAACCTCACGCTTTCCTTCGCCCGCCTGCTCGCCCCGCGCGTCAAGGTCAACGAGATCGCGCCGGCACTGATCCTGTTCAACGACGGCGACGACCCGGCCTACCGGGAGAAGGCCCTGGCCAAGTCGGCACTGGGGATCGAGCCGGGTCCCGGGGTGATCCTGCAGGCGGTGGACTATCTGCTGGAATCGAGCTACGTCACCGGCGAGACCCTGCACGTGAACGGGGGCCGGAACGTGCGTTGAGCCGGGTTCAGAAGATCCTGGAGGGCTGGCCGCGCACGCAGTTGCGGCCGGAGCGCTTGGCCTCGTAGACGCGGTCGTCCGCCCGCTTGACCAGGGAGGCGAAGGACTCCCCCTCCCGGTGCTCGGCGACGCCGAAGCTGGCGGTCACCATCCCCGCCGGCTCGATGGGCGATTCGGCCAGCTCGCCGCGCAGCTTCTCGGCCAGTGATGCCGCCCCGATCAGCCCGGTTTCCGGCAACAGGACGAGGAACTCCTCGCCACCCCAGCGCGCCAGCAGGTCGCTCTCGCGCAGCGATCCCGAGGCCCGCTCGACCACCGCCTGCAGGACCCGGTCGCCCACGTCGTGCCCATGGGTGTCGTTGACCGCCTTGAAGTGGTCGATGTCGAACATCACCAGCGAGAGGGGCCGGGGGTAGCGCTGCCGTCGCCGGATCTCCTGCTCGGCCTCCTCGGTGAACTGGGCCCGGTTCAGGGCACCGGTGAGCGCGTCATGCGTCGCCCGTTGGCGCAACTCCTCCTCCAGCCGCTTCTGGTAGCTGATGTCGCGGGCCACCGTGGACAGGTAGTCCACGGCCCCGGAGCGGTCGCGGTGGGCGATCACCAGCTGGGAAACGGGCAGTTCACCGCCCTCGCCGTCGCGCATGGCGCTCTCTCCCTGCCAGTAACCCACCCGACAGGCCTGCGGGATCCCCTCTTCCCGCAGCAGGCGGGCGGCCCAGCCCGGGTGCAGGGCATCCAGGTCGAGGATGTCGGTGGCCAGGTCCAGCCGCCGGTTGCGCTGGCGGGCCGCCGGGTTGCGGTAGAGGATCCGGCCCTCGCCGTCGATGATGCCCTCGTAGTCGGGCGTCGCCTCCAGGATGCTCAGCAGCCGGTTGCGCTCGGCCTCGATGCGCTTGCGCCGCGTGATGTCGCGAAACACCATCACCGCGCCCTCGGGCTCGCCGTCCCCGCGGATCGGGGCCACCACCAGCGCGGCGGGAAACCGCTGGCCGTCGCGCCGGCGGAACCAGCGGTCCTGGCTTCGGTGGGTCAGGCCCTGCTCGAGGGTGTCGCGGATCAGCTCGGCCGGCCCGGTCGCGGCCTCCGCCGTCGCCTCGTCGAGGATGAGGTTCTCGAGCGACTGGCCGATCAGCTGCTCGCGGCCATAGCCCAGCAGCTCCAGGGCCCGGTCATTGACCAGGGTCACCCGCCCCTGCCGGTCGACGCCCACGATGCCCTCGCCGGCGGAATTGAACACCGCCGCCTGCAGTCGGCGCTGGGCCTCCAGCTGGGACTCGCTCCGGCGCCGTGCCGTGATGTCCACGAGCACCCCCACGAAGCCCTCCAGGGCCCCGTCGGCACCGTGGATCGAGGCCAGCGAGAGGTTGGCCCAGACGGCCTCCCCGTCGGGTCGCAGGTAACGCTTTTCCAGGATCGCCTCGCCGATCTGGCCGTCGCTGAAACGCCTCATCGCCGCCTCGCTGGCCGGGCGGTCGCCGGGATGGGTGAACTCGCCGAAATGGCGGCCCGCCAGCGCCTCGGCGGGACGACCGAAGAGCGCCGCGGCCGCCTCGTTGACCTGGCGGAGACGGCCGTCCGGGCCGGTGAGGACGATGCCCGCCGCGGCATTGTCGAACACCGAGCGGAACAGCGCCTCGCGCTCGCGCAACTCCCCCTCGAGCCGCTTGAACGCGGAGATGTCGGTCATCACGCCCAGCACCATTTCCGGTCGCCCCGTGGCGTCGCGCTTGGCGGTGACCGAGAGGCTGACCCAGACGGCATCCCCGTCCGGGCGCAGGTAGCGCTTCTCCATGCTGTAGCCGATGATCTCCCCGGCCAGCAACCGCCGGTGCTTTTCCAGGTTCCGGGGCCGATCGTCGGGGTGGGTGAACTCGGAGAAGCGGTGGCCGACGATGGCCTCCCGGGGCCGTTCGAGGATCTCGCAGCCGCGCGCGTTGATCTCGCGGAACACACCGTCCAGGTCCGCCACGCCGATCCCCACCCCGGCGGTGTCGAAAACGCCGCGGAACATGGCCTCGCTGTCGCGCAGGGCCCGCTCCAGGCGCCGGTGGCGGGTGACGTCGCGCACCATGGCGGAAAGCCCCTCCACCGTGCCGTCGGCCCCCAGCCGCCGGGCCCACTCGAACTCCAGGACCACCTCCTCGCCGTCGCCCGTCCGGCACTGCGCCACGAGGTGATGATCGTCGGAACGGTCCCCGACCAGGTCGCGCAAATGCGCCTGCAACGCCCGGCGTTGCGCGTCGCTCTCCGCGCATTCCCAGAAGCGCCGACCGATCAGCGCGCCCTCCTCCTCCCCGAGGATGAAGTGCAGCGCCCGGTTGGCGTAGACGATCCGCCCGTCGCGATCGCATTCCTGGATGCCGACGGAACCGCAGCGGGTCAGCGCCTCGAAACGGTTGCAGGCCGGCGCCGACAGCCGCTCCCACTGGACCAGCACCCACTGCTCGGCGGGCTGCAGGCGGGCCCGGAACGCCCCCGCCCACCCCGGCACCGGGGTTTCCAGCGTGCGCGCCCTGCCTGCCCGCGCCACCTCGCGGACCGGCGCCTCGAGCACCCCGCGCAACGGCGCCGCGAGCTCCCCGTCATCCCCCAGCCAGTGGGCGCGGGCCACCCCGTTGGCCCAGGTCACCTCGCCTTCCGGACCGATGCAGAAGAAGGCATCGGTGCCCGCCTCCAGGGCGGTCAGCAGGGCCTGCGGAGGCGTGGGGGGCTGGGGCGGGGAATCGGCCATCGGCTCTCGCCTGTCGGGGAACGGATCCGGTCGGATACAAGATCAATATAGCCTTTTCCACCCGCGGATTCAGCGTCGCGGCTTTCCCGAGCATTCCACTCGGGAATTCCTGCGGATTTATTGGGTTTTTTGGGGCATAAGCGAAATCTTATCCTTGCCGACCGCACACCCCATCCGACCCGGAGGCGACTCCATGAGCACGGCAAGCGCCAGCGCAGCAGCGAATCCCGCCGCCGACGCCGTCTACAACTACGGCATCATCAAGCGATTCACCGTGATGTCGTTGTTCTGGGCCATCCTGGGGATGTCCGCGGGTCTCATGGCCGCCAGCCAGCTGGCCTGGCCATGGTTGAACATGGGCATCCCCGAGATCACCTTCGGGCGCATCCGGCCCGTGCACACCTCGCTGGTGATCTTCGGCTTCGGCGGCAACGCCCTGCTGGGCACCTCCTATTACATCGTCCAGCGCACCTGCCGGGCGCCGCTCTGGGGCGGGAAACTGGCCGAATTCACCTTCTGGGGCTGGAACGTCGCCGTGGCGGTGGGCGTGGTCCTCTACATGCTGGGCTACACCCAGGCCCGCGAGTACGCCGAGTTCGTCTGGCCGGTGGACCTGCTGATCGCCGCCGTCTGGCTGGCCTACCTGGCGGTGTTCGCCATGACCATCCGCCACCGCTCCCAGCCGCACATCTACGTGGCCAACTGGTTCTACATGGCCTTCATCCTGGCGGTGCTCATCCTGCACGTGTTCAACAACCTGCAGATGCCGGTGAGCCTCACCGGGTTGGAATCCTACAGCCTGTTCGCCGGGGCCCAGGACGCCATGACCCAGTGGTGGTACGGCCACAACGTGGTGGGCTTCATCCTCACCGCCGGTTTCCTGGGGATGATGTACTACTTCGTGCCCAAGCAGGCGGGCCGGCCGGTCTACTCCTA
The DNA here is from genome assembly GCA_018623495.1 of Halothiobacillus sp. Lineage (GTDB taxonomy): Bacteria > Pseudomonadota > Gammaproteobacteria > JAAZVP01 > JAAZVP01 > JAAZVP01. Next base: position 42,249 of record JAAZVP010000003.1, read on the forward strand.
CCGCCTGTCCATCGTCCACTTCTGGGCGCTGTCCTTCCTCTACATGTGGGTGGGCGCCCACCACCTGCACTGGACCGCCCTGCCCGACTGGACCTCCACCCTGGCGGCGACCTTCTCCATCCTGCTGCTGCTGCCCTCCTGGGGCGGGATGATCAACGGCATCATGACCCTCTCCGGGGCCTGGGACAAGCTGCGCACCGACCCGATCATGATGTTTCTGATCACCGCGCTGGCCTTCTACGGCATGTCCACCTTCGAGGGCCCGCTGATGTCGCTGAAGTCGGTCAACGCCCTGTCGCACTACACCGACTGGACCGTGGGCCACGTGCACTCCGGCGCGCTGGGCTGGGTGGCGATGATCACCTTCGGGTCGTTCTACCACCTGATCCCCAAGCTCTGGGATACCACCATCCACAGCGTGCGCCTGATCTACGTGCACTTCTGGCTGGCGACCATCGGCATCGTGCTCTACATCGCCTCCATGTGGGTGGCCGGCATCGGTCAGGGGCTGATGCTGCGGGCCTTCGACGAGTACGGCAACCTGGCCTACACCTTCATCGAGACCGTGAGCTTCATGCACCTGCCCTACGTGGTGCGTGCCGTGGGTGGCATGTTCTTCCTCAGCGGTGTGCTGCTGATGATCTACAACGTCTACATGACCATCACCGCCGCCAAGCGCCAGCCCCGTACCGCCGAGAGCGGCATGGAAGCCAAGCCGGCCAGCACCTGATCGGAGGAGAGAAACGCGATGAAGCATGAAAGTATCGAGGTCAATTCCGGTCTGCTGATCGTTCTCATCCTGGCGGCGATCAGCATCGGGGGCCTGGTGGAAATCGTGCCGCTGTTCAAGATCGACGAGACCGTGGAAAAGGTCGAGGGCGTGCGTCCCTACACGCCCCTCGAGCTGCGTGGTCGCGACATCTACATCCGCGAGGGTTGCTATGCCTGCCACTCGCAGATGGTGCGTCCCTTCCGTGACGAGATGCTGCGCTACGGCCATTATTCCCTCGCGGCGGAGTCCAAGTACGACCATCCGTTCCAGTGGGCCTCCAAGCGCACCGGTCCGGACCTCGCGCGTCTGGGCGGCAAGTACTCCGACGAATGGCACACCCAGCACCTCATCAACCCGCAGGCGATCGTGCCGGAGTCCGTCATGCCGCCCTATCCGTGGTTGATGGAGAACGAGCTCGACTACTCCGACATCGAGAAGCGCCTGATCGCCAACAAGCGCGTGGGTGTGCCGTACTCGATGAGCCAGGAGGAGTACGAGCGCAACGTCGAGAAGTTCGGCAAGGACATGGCCGACAAGCTCCACATTCCCAACGCCGAGGCATCCCTCGAGGCGCAGGCGACCAATCGGGTCTGGGATGGCGATCCCGACCGGATCACCGAGATGGACGCGATGGTCGCCTATCTCCAGGTGTTGGGCACGATGGTGGACTTCAGTCAGTACGAGGCCGGCGAACTGGCCGAGTACCGCTGATGAGTCGGCAGGTGTCGCGAACAGCCCGAACGACGGGAGTATGACGATGGCGGAAGTCTGGGAATGGTTGTCCAAGATGGAGAACACCAAGCCCCTGGCGCTGGTGATCTTCTTCACGACCTTCGTGGCCATCGTCCTCTACGTCTACAGCGGCAAGAAGCGCAAGCGGCGCCTGGAGTCCTACAAGCACATCCCGTTCATGGACGAGGATGCCGATGAGCGGGAGCCGCGCAGCCAGAGGAACAACGACGATGACTGACAACAAAGACACAGAGAAGCACGAGGTCGAGACCACCGGGCACGTCTGGGACGACGACCTGCGGGAGTACAACAATCCGCTGCCCAACTGGTGGCTGTGGACCTTCTACGCCACCATCATCTTTGCGGTGGTCTACTGGATCCTGTATCCCGCATGGCCGGTGGGTGACGACTACACCAAGGGTGTCAAGACCGTCACGGTGACCGACGAGGAGGGCAACGAGCTCTACTCCGGCCACTGGAATACCCGTGCCCGCCTGATCGACGAGATGCAGAACAGCGCATCGGCCCAGAAGCAGCGCGAGTACCTGGAGTCGGTCTCCCAGGCGTCCTACGAGGAAATCCTCTCCGACCCGGACAAGATGGCCTTCGCCCGCTCCATGGGCAAGGTGATGTTCGCCGACAACTGCGCGGGCTGCCATGGCAGCGGCGGGCAGGGCGTGATGCCGTACTTCCCCAACCTGGTGGATGACGCCTGGCTCTGGGGTGGGTCGGTGGAAAAGATCGAGCAGACCCTCCTGAACGGCCGCCAGGGCAACATGCCCGGTTTCGCCCAGATCCAGGGCCAGCAGGCCCAGGATCTGGCGGCCTACGTGCTCAGCCTGTCCGGTCACGAGGTGGACGCCGGGGCGGCGCAGCGAGGCAAGCAGGCCTACAACGTGTGCATGGGCTGCCACGGCGCCGACGGCACGGGGAATACGGCCATGGGTGCGGCCAACCTGACCGACAGCATCTGGACCTATGCCCAGATCCCCGATGCGGCGAACCTGGAAGAAAAGAAGGCGATGATCAAGGACGTGATCCAGAACGGCATTCAGCGCGAGATGCCGGCCTTCGGTAACCGGCTCTCCAAGGAGGAGATCAAGATGCTGACGGCCTATGTCCACGAACTCGGGGGTGGCCAGTAGGCCACCGGCCAGGGAAGGGCGAAACGGAAACGGCGGGGCTGGGCCCCGCCGTTTTTGTTTATGATAAAATTCTTATATGGCGCAGGGTTTTGGCCGTTCTGAACCCCGCCATGGACCCGGTGTCTGACACCCCGGGCATCACTCGAACCCACCCAGGCGAGGCAAGTTCCCATGGCTGACGCGCAACCCGAAGAGCTCTACAAGGCGCGCGAACCGATCCACCCGCGCTCGGTGAAGGGGCGTTTCCGGCGCTTCAAGACCGGTGTGCTGGTCGTGGCCTACGGCGTTTTCTTTCTCCTGCCTTGGGTGCGCTGGGAGCGCACCGCCGGGCCGGACCAGGCGGTGATGTTCGACATCCCCACCCGGCGCTACTTCCTCTTCGACCTGACGGTCTATCCCCAGGACATGTACTGGCTGGCGGGTTTTCTCATCCTCGCCGCCTGGTTCCTGTTCTTCGTCACCGGGATGTTCGGGCGGGCCTTCTGCGGCTACTTCTGCTTCCAGACCCTGTGGACCGACTTCTTCATGAAGATCGAGCAGTGGGTCCAGGGGGACCGGCCCAAGCGGCTGAAGCTGGAGAAGGCGCCCTGGGGGCCGCACAAGCTCTACAAGAAGGGCCTGACCTGGTTCTTGTGGGTCGCCACCGCCTTCTGGACGGGCTTCACCTTCACCGCCTACTGGGCCAACGCCCCCGAGCTGCTGGTGGACTTCTTCACCGGCCAGGCGGCCTTCGCGGCCTATGCCACTACCGGCCTGCTGACCTTCACCACTTTCCTCATGGCCGGCTTCCTGCGCGAGCAGGTGTGCATCTACATGTGCCCCTACGCGCGGTTCCAGAGCGTGATGTTCGACAAGAACACCATCATCCCGGCCTACGACTTCAAGCGGGGCGAGGGCGAGGCCGGCCGGCACAAGCTGGGGCGCGGTTTCAAGAAGCGCGAGGAGCGCCACGAACAGGGCGTGGGCGACTGCATCGATTGCGGTTACTGTGTCCAGGTCTGCCCCACGGGCATCGACATCCGCGACGGCCTGCAGCTGGCCTGCATCAATTGCGGCCTGTGCGTGGATGCCTGCGACACCATCATGGACAAGCAGGGCTGGCCCCGCGGGCTGGTCCGCTATGCCGCGGAAAAAGAGATCGAGGGCGGCGAGCCGGCCCGGGTGATCCGGCCCAAGAGCATCGGCTATGGCTTCGCCATCTCCGTGGTCACCGCCCTGCTGATCTGGGGGATCGCCTCCCAGTCGCCCATGGACTTCGCGGTCAACCAGGTGCGCCAGCCGCTCTACGTCACCCTCGCCGACGGCTCGATCCAGAACAGCTACGAGCTCAAGATCAACAACAAGCAGGACCGGTCGGTGGAACTCGACATCTCGGTCGCCGGTCTGCCCGACCCGGAGCTGGAGATGGCCGGGAGCTTCGAGAGCCTGACCATGGAGGCCTCGGGTCGCCAGCGCCTGCTGATGCGGATCCGGCACGACCCGTCCGAGCTGGCCAGCGGCCAACACGAGATCCGTTTCATCCTCGGCGCGAAGGACCGCGAGATGGAGCCCATCGTCCAGGAGACGGTGTTCTACGTACCCTGATGCTTGCGGGAGTATTGCGCCAATGAGTCTTTTCGCCAGTCTGGCGCTCGGGGTCGCCCTGATCGCCGCGGGCTTTTTCGTGATGGTGAGGCTGGGCAAGTTCACTGCACGCCAGGCGGGGGTGATCCTCGCCATCCTCACCGTGGGGTTCTACACCCCCTTCGCCATTCATGACTGGCCGGGTGCCGATACCTTCACCATCCACCTGGTGATCTATCTGATCACCGCCTATGCCCTGGCGATCATCGGCCGCGGCCTGGAGCCCTCCTCCGGGGCCCGGCGCAAGTTCCACTGGGGTCCGGCCGCCCTGGTGGGCTTCTTCGCCGTGGTCATCGCCATGGACGCGATCTTCATCACCGTGGCCCAGCGGGGCCTGGAGGGGGACGTCTCCCGCGCGCTACTGCCCGAGCCGCAGTCGGGCCAGGATGTGACCTCCTTCTTCCCCGGTACGGTCACCCACGACTTCCAGGAGAAGGAGGAGCGCTTCAACGCCTACAAGAGTCGCCTGGAGCGCCAGAAAGCGCGTGACTGGCAGGTGCGCAAGGGCTGGCTCGGTGGCCCTGCCCGGGCCGGCGAGCAGACGGTGTTCCAGGTGGCGGTGCGCGACGCCCGGGGCGAGCCCATCGAGGACGCCGAGATCTCGGTGCTCTTCTGGCGGCCGGCCGACCAGCGTCTCGACCAGCGCATCCAGCTCAACCACATGGGTAACGGCGTCTACCGCCAGGCGGTGGTCCTGGAGGCCCCCGGTCGCTGGCAGGCGGACATGACCATCCTCACCGACGAGGCGCGTCACGAGGAGCGCCTGCACACCGAGGTCGCCGCCTCGCCCTCGGCCTGACCCAACGCAGAGGGCCCCTTGAGCGAGCCAGATTCCCGTCACCAGGGCGAGTGTTTCCATTGCGGTCTGCCGGTTCCGCCCGGCAGCGCCTATCGCGTCACCATCGACGGTGAGCCGCGGGCGATGTGCTGCCCCGGCTGCCAGGCGGTGGCCCAGGCGATCGTCGACGGTGGCATGGAGGACTTCTACCGCCACCGGACCGAAAAATCCGAGCGGCCCGAGGAACGGATCCCGGATTTCCTCCGCGAGGTCGACCTCTACGACCGGCCCGAGTTGCAGAAGAGCTTCGTGCGCGAGGAGGCCGGCGAGACCCGCGAGGCCTCGCTGATCCTCGAGGGCATCGTCTGTGCTGCCTGCGTCTGGCTCAACGAGCGCCAGGTCAAGTCCCTCGACGGGGTTCTCGATTTTCGCGTCAACTACGCCACCCACCGTGCCCGGGTCCGCTGGGACCCGGCCCGGGTGCAGCTCTCCGACATCCTGCGGGCGATCGCCGCCATCGGCTACCGGGCCCACCCCTTCGACCCCGGCCGCCAGGAACAGCTCTTCAAGCGCGAGAAGAAGCTCGCCCTGCGCCGGCTGACGCTCGCCGGCCTGGGCGCCATGCAGGTGATGATGATCGCCATCGCCATGTACATCGGCGACTACCAGGGCATGGATGCCGATATCCGCCGGTTCATGCGCTGGGTGAGCCTGCTGATCGCCACGCCCGTGGTGCTGTACTCCGCCCAGGCCTTCTTCGCCCCGGCATGGCGCGACCTCAGGCGCCGCCAGCCGGGCATGGACGTGCCCGTCTCGCTGGCCATAGGCGGGGCCTACCTCGCTTCCTGCTGGGCGACCTTCAGCGGCACCGGCGAGGTCTACTTCGACTCGGTGACCATGTTCACCTTCTTTCTGCTCACCGGTCGCTACTTCGAGATGATCGCCCGGCACAAGGCCGGCGAGTCGGCCGAGGCGCTGGTCAAGCTGCTGCCGGCGAGTGCCACCCGCATCACTGCCGACGGACGCGAGGAGGTGGTCACCGTCAACGAGCTCGCCCCCGGCGACCGGTTGCGCGTTCGCCCCGGCGAGAGCGTGCCGGCCGACGGCACCGTGGTGGCCGGGGAGAGCAGCGTGGACGAGTCGCTGCTCACCGGCGAGAGCGTCCCCCGCGGACGGGCCGCCGGTGACGCGCTGGTGGGCGGCTCGGTGAACGTGGAAAGCCCCCTGGAGATGACCGTCACCCGGGTGGGTGAGGACACCGTCCTCTCCTCGATCATCCGCCTGCTGGACCGGGCCCAGGGCGAGAAACCGCGGGTGGGGCGGCTGGCCGACCGGGTGGCCGGCTGGTTCGTCCTCGCCCTGCTGCTGCTGGCCGTCGGCGTCGGCGGCTTCTGGTGGTGGCACGAGCCGGAATCCGCCTTCTGGATCACCCTCTCGGTGCTGGTGGTCACCTGCCCCTGCGCCCTCTCGCTGGCCACCCCCGCGGCCCTGACCGCCGCCACGGGCCGGCTCACCCGGCTGGGGTTGCTCACCACCCGGGGCCATGCCCTGGAGACCCTCGCGCGGGTCACCGACGTGGTACTGGACAAGACCGGCACGCTAACCTTCGGCGAGCTCGGCCTGGCGGCCATCCGGCCCGAGCCGGGCGAGAACCGCGAGCGCCTCTGGCGCGTCGCGGCCGCGCTGGAGGCGGGCTCCGAGCATCCCATCGCCCGGGCCATCCGCCGCGATGCCCCCGCGCTCGGCCCCGCCGAGGCGGCGCATGCCGTGCGCCAGCGCCCGGGGCTGGGGATCGAGGGCAGCGTCGGCGGGCGGCGCTACCGCGTGGGCAACGCCCGCTTCGTCGCCGAATGGGTCCCCGGCCTGGAGGCCGCCGGCCGCGAGGGTGTCGCCGAGGTGCTGCTGGTGGACGAGCAGCGCCTCCTGGGCCGTTTCGAGCTGGACGACGCCTTGCGCCCCGAGGCCGCCGAGGCCGTCGACGGGCTCCGCCGCCGTGGTCTTCGTGTCCACCTGCTCTCCGGCGATGCCGCGGCCACGGTGGACCGGGTGGCCGGCGAGCTGGGCATCGAAGAGCACCGCGGCGGGCTGCTGCCGGACGACAAGCTGGCCCGCATCCGCGAGCTCCAGGACGACGGGGCGGTGGTGGCCATGGTCGGCGACGGCATCAACGATGCGCCGGTGCTCGCCGGGGCGCAGGTCTCGCTGGCCATGGGCGGTGGTACCCAGCTGGCCCATGCCAGTGCCGACCTGGTGCTGCTCTCGGAGAACCTGCTGCACCTGCCCGAGGGGATCGACGTGGCCCGGCGCACGCTGCGCATCATCCGCCAGAACCTCGGCTGGGCAGTGGCCTACAACGTCACCGCGGTGCCGCTGGCCGCGGCCGGTTTCGTCGCCCCCTGGATGGCGGCCATCGGCATGTCGCTGAGTTCACTGCTGGTCGTGCTCAACGCCCTGCGGCTGCGTTAGACTGGAAAGCCGGCAGGCCCGTTGCCGGTTCCTTTTCGGTTCTTCGCATCTTGCCGTGCAACAGGGGGCCTGCAAGCGACGTGTTGCGGATTGCGCGCACCTTCAGGGCCGATATCCGTCTTGGACGTATGCGAGGCAAGGCGCAGGGGCCCGGGGGCGCAACGCACAACAACCCGGGAATACCGGGTCGACGGTAACTGGCCCGGGGAACCTGGCGTCCCTGGCGCCTTGGCGAGAGCCATGACCCTCTGCCGTATCCCGGTGAGGGGGCGCCAAAACGCGAAGAACCTTCTTTTCCCGCTGCCCCGGCGCAGGAGGCTCCCATGGAAATCCTCTACTTCCTGATCCCCCTGGCGATCATCATGATGGGCGTGATGGTCTGGGGGCTCATCTGGACGGTCAAGAACGACCAGTACGACGATCTCGAAGGCCCGGCCCACCGCATCCTGATGGACGACGACGACCCCAGGATCCCCCGTCGCCGCCCGTCTAGGCAAGCGGACGGCGATGGGCTAGAATCGGACTCGGATTGAATCACGCACTGATGGTGGTGTTATGCAGCTCTTCAACTTCCAGAACTTCGCCCTGACCTTCACGGTGGGCCTGATCGTTTTCTCCTGGCTGTCCTTCCTGTCGGTGGTCTTCTTCGGCTGAGACCGAAGCGAAACCGCCCGGGCGGCCGGACGAAAAAAGCCTCATCCCGCGGGATGAGGCTTTTTTGTGGCTGGCGGACGGCCCGGTGCCGGGAGCCGGGAAGGCCGGCTCAGGCGGCCAGCGCCCGGCGGACCTTTTTCATCGCCGCCTTCTCGATCTGGCGGATGCGCTCGGCGGAGACGCCGTATTCCTCCGCCAGGGACTGCAGCGTGGCCTTGTTGTCCTCGTCGAGCCAGCGACGCCGGAGGATGTCGCGGCTGCGCGCGTCGAGGGCCGCGAGGCTGCGCGCCAGGCCCTCGTGGCGCTGGCGCTCGGCGTCGCGGTGTTCCAGCAGCCGGGCCGGGTCGGGCTCGTCCGCGGCGATGAAGCTCGCGGGTGCGCGCGGCGCCTCGTCATCGTCGCCGGCATCGGCGTCGAAGGCCACGTCGCCACCGCTCATGCGCCCTTCCATCTCGGTGACCGTCTTCTCCGGCACGCCCAGGTCGTCGGCCACCCGGCGGGTCTCGTCGGCGGTGAGCCAGCCGAGGTTCTTCTTCCAGCTGCGCAGGCGGAAGAACAGCTTGCGCTGGGCCTTGGTGGTGGCCACCTTGACCACCCGCCAGTTGCGCAGGATGAACTCGTGGATCTCGGCGCGGATCCAGTGCACCGCGAAGGAGACGAGGCGGACGTTCTGCTCGGGGTCGAAGCGCTTGACCGCCTTCATCAGCCCGATGTTGCCCTCCTGCACCAGGTCGGCCATGGGCAGCCCGTAGCCCTGGTAGCTGCGGGCGATGTGGACCACGAAGCGCAGGTGGGAGACCACCAGCCGGCGCGCGGCCTCGAGATCGCCGTGATCGCGCAGGCGGCGGGCCAGTCCCCGCTCTTCCTCGGGCTCGAGCACGGGGATGGCGCTGATCTGCTGGATGTAGCGCTCCAGCGAATCGGAGACGACGGGGAGTTGTCCGTTGTTCACCAGGCTCTGGCTCATGGTGCGTGGGATTCCTCTCTGACGGGTTGAATGCGATTTTAGCAGCCAACCTCTTAGAGTGCTAAGGCCCCGCGGAGTTCCCGGCTCGGCCCGGCTCCAGGCGCACCAGGTGGTGCTGCACGGTGAGCCAGGTGCCCAGCCAGCCGAGCAGGGTGGCCGTCGCCAGCAGGGCGAGGCTCTCGCCGGCGCTGAAAAAGCGCGGCGGCGGTCCCAGGTGGTAGGTCTCGAGGAGGTGGTCGATGGCCGGCCCGGTGGCCAGGGCGGCGAGCGCCAGCAGCAGGAGCGCGCCCAGGCCCCCGGCGAGCCCCAGCAGGGCCCCGCTGTAGAGGAAGGGGCGGCGGACGTAGGCGTCGGTGGCGCCGATCAGGCGGGTCACGAGGATCTCCTCGCGGCGGTTCTCGATCTCCAGGCGGATGGTGTTGCCGGAGACGAACACCACCGCCAGCGCCAGCAGCAGGGCGATGACGGCGATGGTGCGTTCCAGTGCCGCCATGATGGCCGCCCAGCGTTCCACCCAGGCCATGTCGAGCTGGGCGGAATCCACGGCCGCGAGCCCCGCCAGTTCGTCGCGCAGCGCGGTCAGCCGTTCACCGTCGGTGCGGCCCTGGGGGTGGACCAGCAGGGTGATGGGCAGCGGGTTGGTCTCGAGCACGGCCAGCGCCTCTTCCACGCCGGCATGCTGGCGGAACTCGGCCAGCGCCTGCTCGCGGGAGACGTATTCCACCCGGCCCACGGCGCTGCGCTGGCCGATCTCGGCGGCCAGGGCGCGGGCGTCCGCGGGCGTCGTGTCGTCGGTCAGGTAGAGGCTGATGCGCTGCGGGCCGTCCCAGTCGCCCAGCAGCCGCTGGCCGGCCTCGACCACCAGGAAGAGTCCCGCCGGCAGGGCCAGGGCGATGCTCAGCACCGCCGCCGACATCAGGTGGGCGGGGAGGGCGGCGCGGATCTTGGCCAGGCTGTCCAGCAGGCCGCGGCGGTGCTGGCGCAGCCAGCCCTCCAGCCGCGCCCGCAGGCGGCCGCCATGCCTCCGGGGACCGCGCTTGCCGCCCGTCATCGGAGTTCTCCCCCTTCCAGGCGGATGCAGGGATGGTCCATGTCGCCGATCAGGGAGACGTCGTGGGTGGCGATCAGCGTGGTCACGCCGATCTGGTTGAACTGCTCGAACAGGGTCATGATCTCGCGCGAGAGGTCCGGGTCGAGGTTGCCGGTGGGCTCGTCGGCCAGCAGGATGGCCGGGCGGTTGACCACCGCCCGGGCGATGCCCACCCGCTGGCGCTCGCCGGTGGACAGGGCGATGGGATTGGCGCGCTCCTTGTCCAGCAGGCCCACCTTGTCCAGGGCGGCGCGCACCCGCCGGCCGATCTCGAGCGGCGGGTGGCCGGCGATCTCCAGCGGCAGGGCCACGTTGTCGAACACCGGCCGGTCGAAGAGCAGGTTGTGGTCCTGGAAGATCAGGCCGATGCGCCGGCGGTAGAAGGGCACGCGGGCCGCGGGCAGGCCGCCCACGTCGGTGCCGTCGATCAGCAGGCGGCCGCCGGAGGGGCGCTCGATCAGCGGGATGAGCTTGAGCAGGGTGCTCTTGCCGGCCCCCGAGTGGCCGGTGAGAAAGGCCAGCTGGCCGCGCCCCAGGCCGAAACTGATCCCCCGCAGGGCCTGCAGCCCGCTGGGGTAGCGCTTGCTGACGCGGTCGAACTCGATCATGGGCCGTCCCCGCCGTGGTGGTTCAGCTGCCCGGCCGTTCGCGGTCGAGCAGGGCGTCGACGAAGTCCACGCGGTCGAAGTCGCGCAGGTCCTCGACGCGCTCGCCCACGCCGATGAAGCGGATCGGCAGGCCCAGCTCCTTGGCCATGGCGAGGACGATGCCGCCCTTGGCGGTGCCGTCGAGCTTGGTCAGGGCCACGCCGGAGACGTCCACCGTCCGGCCGAACTGGCGGGCCTGGTTGAGCGCGTTCTGGCCGATGCCCGCGTCCAGTACCAGCAGCACCTCGTGGGGCGCGTCGGCATCCAGCTTGCGCACCACCCGCTGGACCTTGGCCAGCTCCTCCATCAGGTTGGACTGGGTGTGCAGCCGGCCGGCCGTGTCGGCGATCAGGATGTCGGTGCCGCGGGCGCGGGCGGCCTCGACGGCATCGAAGATCACCGAGGCCGAGTCGGCACCGGTCCCCTGGGCGATCACCGGCACGCCGTTGCGCTCGCCCCAGGTCTGGAGCTGCTCCACGGCCGCCGCCCGGAAGGTGTCGCCGGCGGCCAGCATCACCGAGCGACCCTCGTCGGTGTAGCGGCGGGCCAGCTTGCCGATGGTGGTGGTCTTGCCCGAGCCGTTGACGCCCACCACCAGGATGATGAACGGGCCCTCGCGGTCCTCGGGGATGCGCAGCGGCCGCTCGGCCGGGGCGAGCATCTCCACCATGTCGCCGTGCAGGGCCTCGAACAGGGCCTCGGGATCGGCGAGTTCCTTGCGCGAGACCCGCCGGGTGAGGTCGTCGATGATCGCCTCGGTGGCCTCCACGCCCACGTCGGCCATCAGCAGCCGGGTCTCGAGTTCCTCGAGGAGCTCGTCGTCGATGGTCTTCTTGCCCAGGACCAGGTCGGCGAGCCCGTCGGTGAGGCTGCGGCGGGTCTTGCTCAGGCGCTCGCGCAGGCCGGCCAGCATGCCGCCCTTGCGCGGCCCTTCCCCGGTCTCCTCGGGCGCCGGCGCGGCGGTTCCGGGCTCCGGCGCGTCACCGGCCGGGGCCTCGTCTTCGCCGGCGGGCGCGGGCGGCTCTTCGGCCGCGCCCGCGGCGGCCGGCGGCTCGGCGGGTTCGGGAGTCGCCGGCTCGCCGGCCCCGGCAGCCTGGTCGCGTTCCTCCTCCGGGCGCTTTTCCGCCTGCCGCTTGTCGCGCCGCTTGCGCAGAAAGCCAAACATGCTTACCCCTCATGCAAAACCGGCAGTTATCCTACCACTCTTTGCGGGAACTCCGGCGCGGTTGCGCATCGAACAGGGATGGGCAATCCGCGCTCGTTTCTCAATCGGGAGGACCGAATGATGAACACCCCCCAGGGGCATTCCGGCCGGTCGACGCGCTGGTGGCTGCTGCTCGTCCTGCTGCTGGCCGGGTCGGCGATGGCCGAGGAGGCGGTCCACGAATACCGCCTGGACAACGGCATGAAGATCCTGGTCAAGCCGGATCACCGGGCGCCGGTGGTCACCAGCCAGGTCTGGTACCGGGTCGGCTCGAGCTATGAACACAACGGGATCACCGGTATCTCGCACGTGGTCGAGCACATGATGTTCAAGGGCACCGAGAAGCATCCCCCGGGCGCGTTCTCCGAGATCGTCGCCGCCAATGGGGGCGACGAGAACGCCTTCACCAGCCGCGACTACACGGCCTATTACGAGACCCTGGCCGCCGACCGGCTGGAGGTCGCCCTCGCGCTCGAGGCCGACCGCATGCACGCCCTGCTGATGGACGCCGAGCAGGCGGCCCGCGAGATCCGCGTGGTGCAGGAGGAGCGGCGCATGCGCACCGACGACGATCCGCAGGCGCTCACCCGCGAGCGCTTCCGGGCCAGCGCCTTTCTCAGCAGCCCCTACCGCTGGCCGATCATCGGCTGGATGAGCGACCTGGAACGGCTCGACCGCGAGACCCTGGTGGACTGGTACGAGCGCTACTATGCCCCCGACAACGCCACGCTGGTGGTGGTGGGCGACGTCGAGCCCGCGCGCGTGCGCGAGCTCGCCGAGAAGCACTTCGGCCCGGTGCCGCCGAGCGGTATCGAGCACCGCCCGCCGCGCCGCGAGGTGGAGCAGAACGGCGAGCGGCGCATCACCGTCAAGGCACCCGCCGAGCTGCCCTACCTGATGATGGGCTACAAGGTGCCCTCGCTGATCACCGCCGGGGACCCGGCCGATGCCTACGCCCTGGAGGTGCTCGCGGGCATCCTCGATGCCGGTGACAGTGCGCGTCTCAGCCGCGAGCTGGTGCGTGGCAGCCAAGTAGCCGCCGGGGCCTCGGCCGGCTACGGCCTGGTCAGCCGCCTGGGCACCCTGCTGACGCTCACCGCCACGCCGGCCGAGGGGGTCGATGTCGGGGAACTGGAGTCCGCGCTGCGCGACCAGGTCGAGCGCCTGCGCGAGCAGCCCGTGACCGCCGAGGAACTCGAGCGGGTCAAGGCCCAGGTGATGGCCGCCGACGTCTACGAGCGCGACTCCATCTTCTACCAGGCCATGGAGCTGGGCATCCTGGAGACCGTGGGCCTGGGGCACGATGCCCTGGACGACTACGTGGAACGGATCGAGGCGGTCACCGCCGAGCAGGTGCGCGACGTCGCCCGGCGCTACCTCGATGACGACCGGCTGACGGTCGCCATCCTCGATCCCCAGCCCATCGAAGGCGGGGCGTCCGCCCGGCCCGCCAAGAAAGGAGGTCACCATGTTCGCTAGAACCGTCTTCCTGCTGGCCTTCCTGCTGGCGCCGGTCGTTCAGGCGGCCCCGGCGATCGAGTCCTGGCAGACCGACAACGGGGCCCGGGTGCTGTTCGTCCACAGCGAAGCGCTGCCCATGGTGGACCTGCGGGTGGTCTTCGATGCCGGCGCGGCCCGGGACGGCGACCGCCCGGGGCTGGCCCGGCTCACCAACCGGCTGCTGGGCCAGGGTACCGAGGCCCGTTCGGCCGACGCCGTGGCCGCCGCCTTCGACCGCGTGGGGGCCCGCTTCTCCCACGGCTCGAAACGCGACATGGCCTATTTCTCCCTGCGGGCGCTGAGCATGCCCGAGCGCCTCGAGCCCGCGGTGGCCACCTTCGCCGAACTCCTGCGGGCCCCGGCCTTCGGCGAGCGGGCCTTCGAGCGCGAGCGGCGGCGGATGTTGCAAGCGGTCAAGGCCCGCGAGCAGGACCCCGGCAGCGTGGCCAGGCGGGTGTTCTACGACGCTGTCTACGGTGACCACCCCTACGCCACCCCGCCGGGCGGCACGGCGGCGTCGCTGGAGGCCATCGACCGCGGGGCCGTGCGCGCCTTCCACCGGCGCTTCTACGTGGGTGCCAACGCCACCGTGGCGATCATGGGCGACCTGTCCCGGGAGCGGGCCGAGGCGCTCGCCGAGACGGTGGTGGGCGAACTGCCCCGCGGCGAGGCCGCGCCGTCGCTGCCGGCGGTCGAGCCCCTGGAGGCGGCCCGCACGGTGCGCGTGGACTTCCCCTCGCGCCAGGCCCACATCCTCATGGGCCAGCCGGGCATGGCGCGGGGCGAGCCCGACTACCACGCGCTGTATCTCGCCAACCACGTGCTCGGCGGCTCGGGCTTCTCCTCGCGGCTGATGAGCGAGATCCGCGAGGCGCGCGGGCTGGCCTACAGCGTCTACAGCTACTTCGCCCCCATGGCCGCGCGCGGGCCATTCGTGATGGGCATGCAGACCCAGGGCAGCCAGGCCGGGGAGGCGATCGAGCTGCTGCGCGACAACCTCGCGGCCTTCGTCGAGGACGGGCCCACCGCCGAGGAGGTGGAGCACGCGCAGAAAAACATCACCGGTGGCTTCCCGCTGCGCATCGATTCCAACCGCGAGATCGTCCAGTACCTGGCGATGATCGGCTTCTACGACCTGCCGCTGGACTACCTGGACCGCTTCAGCGGACAGGTGGCGGCGGTGGATGCCGCCGACGCCCGCGAGGCCTTCGCCGGGCGCATCGACCCCGGTCGCCTGGTGACGGTGGTCGTCGGCGGCGGGGCCGGGGCGGACGATGGCGCGTAAGGGCGGGCTCAGGCTGATCGCCGGCCGCTGGGGTGGAAGGCGCCTGCCGGTGGCCGACCGACCCGGCCTGCGGCCCACCCCGGACCGCGTCCGCGAGACCCTGTTCAACTGGCTCCAGGGCCGGGTTCCCGGGGCGCGCTGCCTGGACCTGTTCGCCGGCAGTGGCGCGCTGGGGCTGGAGGCGGCCTCGCGGGGCGCGGCGCGGGTCGAGCTGGTGGAGCGCGACGGCCGCGCGGCGCGGGCGCTGACGGCGCGCGCCGCCGAGCTCGACCCGGCGGTGATCCGCGTCCACCGGGGGGACGTGGCCCGTTTCCTGGCGGGTGCACCGGAGGCGCCCTTCGACCTGGTGTTCGTCGACCCGCCCTACGCCGGCCGGCGCGTGTCGGCGGTGCTCGAGGCCCTCGGTCGCGGCGGCTGGCTGGCGCCGGGGGCGCGCGTCTACGTCGAGTTCGACGCCCACGGGCCGGCCCCGTCCCTGCCCGGCGGCTGGGCGGTGATCCGCGAGGGCCGGGCGGGGGATGCCGCCTTCGCCCTGGTCGGGCCGGGGGAGGGCTTGGATGAGTGACCGCATCGGCGATCTCGATCGGGCAGGGCTGCTGGCCCTGTTGCGCGACTACGACGCCTACATCCGGGCCGCCAATGCCGACGATCGCTACCGCGACGGCTGGCGGCCGCTGGACGTGGCCGGCTTCTTCGCCGCGTACCGGCAGGCCCCGGGAGCCGGGTCCAGCGACGAACCCGGGGCGGCGCCGGTCGAGGCGGCCGCCGGGCCGGCCTCGCTCGCCGGCGAGCGCATCCGCACCGACGGTGCCCGGTTCCGCGCGTTCTTCCAGGACGAGGCCACCTGGGCCGGGGACGCCCTGATCGTCAATCTCGACCTGCGCATCAACGGCCTGGAGCTCGACCCGATCAAGCCCGACACCCTGCAGATCGCCGAGCTGGGGGCCCACGACGAGGTGGTGATCATCGACGGGCTGGTGGAGCAGGGTGACCGCCTGGTGAGCCTGCAGGAGGCCTTCGTCGGCTGGCTGGCCGGCCGCTGAACGGCTATGCTCTTCGCGCCCCGCCCACCCCAGGAGCCGCAATGAGCGTCACCGCCGTCTATCCCGGCACCTTCGATCCCATCACCCACGGTCACCGCGACCTGGTGGAGCGGGCCACGCGGTTGTTCGGGCGGGTGATCCTGGGCGTGGCCGAGGACTCCGGCAAGACCCCGGTGTTCGACCTCGACGAGCGCGTGGCGATGGCCCGCCGGGCGCTGGCGGGCATCGAGGGGGTGGAGGTGAAGCCCTTCGGCGGCCTGCTGGTGGACTTTGCCCGGCAGATCGACGCCCAGGTGATCATCCGCGGGCTGCGCGCGGTGTCGGACTTCGAATACGAGGTCCAGCTGGCGGGCATGAACCGCCAGCTGGCCCCGGGGGTGGAAACGATCTTTCTCACCCCGGCCGAGCGTTTCGGCTTTGTCTCCTCCAGCCTGGTGCGCGAAATCGCCCGTCTCGGCGGCGACGTCTCCGGGTTCGTCGACCCCGCCGTGATGGCTGAACTGGAACGCAAACTCCGGTAGAATCGATCCATCGAGCGCCCCGCCGCGCGGGGCCCGTTTCCCGGAAACGAGGTGTCTGCCATGGCATTGATGATCACCGACGAATGCATCAACTGCGATGTCTGCGAGCCGGAGTGCCCCAACGGCGCGATTTCCCCCGGCGAGGAGATCTACGAGATCGACCCCGACCTGTGCACCGAGTGTGTCGGCCACTACGACACGCCCCAGTGCGTGGAGGTCTGTCCCGTGGACTGCATCCCCAAGGATCCCGACCACGAGGAGACCGAGGCGCAGCTGATGGCCAAGTACGAAAAGCTCACGGCCGAGAATGCCTGATGGCCTTCCGCGAGGCCCCGGACCCGGGGCCTCGCTGCCTTGCGCCGCCGGGGGCCGCCCCCGGGCGCCCGCACCCCGGCGCCACCCGCGCCGCCACCTTCCCTCGATGCGCCTGACGATACTCGCCCTGGTCCTGCTCGGGCTGGCGTTCGCCGGAGCCCCGTGGGCGGCCGAGGGCGAGCGGGGGATCGCCAGCGCCCACCCGGCGGCCACCGATGCCGGCATGGCGGTCCTCGACGCCGGGGGCAACGCCTTCGACGCCGCCGTGGCGGTGTCCGCGGCCCTGGCGGTGGTGGAGCCCTACAGCTCGGGCATCGGCGGGGGTGGCTTCTGGCTGCTCCACCAGGCCGAGGGCGACCGCCAAGTGATGGTCGACGGCCGGGAGACCGCCCCCGGGCGAGCCAGCCGGACGATGTACCAGGACGCCGAGGGCGAGGTGATCCCCTCGGCCTCCATCGACGGCCCCCTGGCCGCCGGCATCCCCGGGATGCCCGCCGCCCTCGTCCACATCGCCGAGCGCTACGGTCGGCTGCCCCTGGAGCGCTCCCTGGCGCCGGCCATCCGGCTGGCCCGCGAGGGCTTCTCGGTGGACGCCCGCTACCGGCGCCTGGCCCGCTTTCGGCTCGAGGCCCTGCGGGCCTCGCCGGCGGCCGCGCGGGTCTTTCTCGACGACGGTGCGGTGCCCGAACCGGGCCACCGCATCCGCCAGCCGGCCCTGGCCCGGACCCTGGAGCGGCTGGCGCGCGAGGGCCGCGAGGGGTTCTACGCCGGCCCGGTGGCCGAAGCCCTGGTCGACGGGGTGCGCGAGGCCGGCGGCATCTGGGAACCGGCGGACCTGGCCGGCTACCGCGTGCTCGAGCGCGAGCCCATCCGCTTCGACTACCGCGGCATGGAGGTGGCTGCCGCCTCGCCACCGTCCTCCGGCGGCATCGCCCTGGCCGAGATGTTCCACATCCTCGAGGTCTTCGATCTCGACGAGCTCGGCCGGGTCGACCGGGCCCACCTGGCGATCGAGGCGATGCGCCGGGCCTACCGCGACCGGGCCGAGCACCTGGGCGACCCGGATTTCCACCCGGTGCCGGTCGGGCGGCTCACCGACCCGGACTACGCCGCCGGCCTGGCCGCCTCCATCCGCCTGGATCGCGCCACCCCCTCCGCCAGCCTGCCGGGGGTCACCGGCGCGCCGGGCGGCCGCGACACCACCCACTTCTCGGTCATCGATGCCGACGGCAACCGGGTGGCGGCGACCCTCTCGGTCAATTACCCCTTCGGCTCGGGCTTCGTCGCGCCCGGCACCGGTGTGCTGCTCAACGACGAGATGGACGATTTCTCCGCCAAGCCCGGCGTGCCCAACGTCTACGGCCTGGTTGGCGGCGAGGCCAACGCCATCGAGCCGGGCAAGCGGATGCTTTCCAGCATGACGCCGGCCTTCCTGGAGAAGGACGGGCGGGTGGCGGCCATCGGCACGCCGGGTGGCTCGCGCATCATCACCATGGTCTTTCTCGGTGCCCGGGCGTTCTTCGAGGGTGCCGGCGCGCAGGCCATCGTCGAACGGCCGCGCTTCCACCACCAGTTCCGCCCCGACCGCGTGGAGGTGGAGCCCGGGGCGCTGGACGGCCTGCGCGACGCGCTGAGCCTGCGGGGACACCGGGTCGAGGAGCATGAGCGGCCCTGGGGCAACATGCAGGTGGTGCTCGATGGACCCGGCGGGATGGAGGCGGCGGCCGACCCCCGCGGCATCGGCAGCGCCCGGGTCGAGGCGGCCCCGGCCGCTGCCGTCGCCAACGCGGCCGACGGTGGCCGGACGGCGCCCTGAGGCGATTTTCCGGCAGCCCCGAGCGGCTGTGTTATAATTCATCGCTGTCCCAAACAGATAGGGCAACGCATGTCATCAGACAATGCGGACGCGGATATCCATTTGCGTCCACCACGCCTTGAAGATGGCAAGGCGGTTCACGAGCTCATTCGTGACAACCCCCCGCTGGATCTCAATTCCGTTTACAGCTATTTCCTGCTCTGCAGTCACTTCGCCGGTACCTGCGCGGTGGCCGAGGTGGATGGTCGCGTGACCGGTTTCCTCTCGGCCTACCGCGAGCCCGAGTCCCCCGACCGCCTGTTCGTCTGGCAGGTGGTGGTCGACCCCTCGATGCGGGGCCACGGCCTGGCCGGGCGCCTGCTGCAGGCCGTCCTCGAGCGCGACGCCCTGGGCGACGTGCGCTTTCTCGAGGCCACCGTCAATCCCTCCAACACGGCCTCGGCACGTTTCCTGGAAAAGACGGCGGAGCGCCTCGGTGCCGACCTCGAGAAGTCCGTTTTCCTGTCCAGGGAGGACTTCGGCGGCGAGGAGCACGAGGAGGAAATCCTCTTTCGCATCGGTCCACTCTCATAAAAATCACGGGATAAATCGGTCATGAAGACTTTCGACAAGCACGAATCCGAAGTCCGGGGTTACGTTCGCTCGTTCCCGGAGGTTTTCGATCGTTCCAAGGGCTCGCTGATCTTCGACGAGGAAGGCAACCGCTTCATCGACTTCTTCGGCGGTGCCGGGGCGTTGAACTACGGTCACAACGATGACGCGATCAACGAGGCCCTGATCGAATACATCAAGCACGAAGGGATCCAGCACGGCCTGGACAAGGCCACCGTGGCCAAGCGCGACTTCATCGACACCCTCTACAAGAACGTCATGGAGCCGCGCGGGCTGGGCGACTACAAGATCCAGTTCACCGGCCCCACCGGCACCAACGCGGTGGAAGCGGCGCTCAAGGTGGCGCGCAAGGCCAAGAACCGCTCCAACGTGATCTCGTTCACCAACGGCTTCCACGGTCTGTCCATGGGGTCGCTGTCGATCACGGCCAACAGCGTCTACCACGACCCGGCCTACCCGCAGTTCAGCAACGTCACCCAGGCGCCTTTCGACCAGTACCTGGGCGAGGACTACGACACCATCGACTACCTGCGTCGCCTGCTCGAGGACAAGAGCTCGGGCATGCAGCTGCCGGCGGCGGTGATCCTGGAGACCATCCAGGCCGAGGGCGGCATCAACGTCGCCAGCGAGGAGTGGCTGCGCAGCCTGCGCAAGCTCTGCGACGACTTCGACATCCTGATGATCGTCGACGACATCCAGGTGGGCAACGGCCGTACCGGCCCGTTCTTCTCCTTCGAGCGCGCCGGCATCAAGCCCGACATCATCACCCTGTCCAAGTCCATCGGCGCCGGCCAGCCCATGGCCGTGGTACTGCTCAAGCCGGAGGTGGACGTCTGGGAGCCGGGCGAGCATACCGGCACCTTCCGCGGCAACAACCTGGCCTTCGTCGCTTCCCGGACCGCGCTCAAGCGCTGGGAGGACGATGCCTTCCAGAAGTCCGTGGAGGCCAAGGGCGAGTACATCGCCGAGCGTTTCCAGAAGCTCGCCGAGAAGTACTCCGACCTGAACGCCGAGGCCCGCGGCCTGGGCATGATCCAGGGCCTGGAGATCCCCGTCGACGGCTTCGCCGACAAGGTCTCCGAGGAGGCCTTCAAGAACGGCCTGATCATCGAGCTGGCCGGCGCCGAGGACCACGTGATCAAGTTCCTCGGCCCGCTGGTGATCGAGCAGGAGATCCTCGAGGAAGGCCTCGACATCCTGGAAAAGGCCATCGACACCGTCTACCAGCAGCACAAGGGCTGATTCCGCGCCCCTGCGCTGGAGGTTTCGCGGCCGGCGTCAGCCGGCCGTTTTCGTTCCGGTCAAAGAGGAGAATCGGGAATGATCGTACGCCACCTCAACGACATCATCGGCTCGCAGTCCGACGTCAAGGGCGAGGGCTGGAACAGCCGCCGGCTGCTGCTCAAGCAGGACGGCATGGGCTACACCGTCGCCGACACCATCATCAGCGAGGGTGCCGAGCTGCACCTGTGGTACAAGAACCACCTCGAGGCGGTCTACTGCATCGAGGGCAGCGGCCAGATCAAGGACCTGGCCACCGACGAGGTCCACGAGATCGAAGTGGGCACCATCTACGCCCTCGACCAGCACGACCGCCACATCCTGATGGCCAACAAGGGCGAGCACATGCGCATGGTCTGCGTGTTCAACCCGCCGCTCACCGGTCGCGAGACCCACGACGAGGACGGTTCCTACAACCTGTCCGAGTAAGCCGGCGCCGGGGTCATTCCCCCCGCCCGAAGTAGGCCCGCACCAGCGCCTGTGCGTGTTCGGCGAGGATCCGCACGTGCAGGGGCTCGTAGCTGGCGTAGTCCGACAGGTTGCAGCCCTCGGTGACGTCGCCCTCGGGGCTGAAGTCGAGACGATGGACCGGGACATGCCTCTCCCCGGCCGGCAGCGGCTGCACTGCCCCGTATTCCAGCCAGCCGTTCTCCAGGTCGTGGCCGAAGGCCACGTAGACCACCGCACCGAAGAACGAGAAGCGCAGCTCGTTGTCCCCGCCGCCCTTGTGGAGGATCCGGTACTCGTGGAGGCTCGCGTAGTCGATCGAGGCCACGATGCAGCTCTTGGCGTGCTGCCACTGGCGGGCGAGCTTCTGGTAGGTGTCGCTGTGGGTCTCCAGCTTGTCCAGGCCGGGCATGGTTTCGCTCATGGATCGCCTCCTCGGGCCGGTTGGAACATCCATTCCAATCATAGTCCAGCGGGGCGGGATTTCAGCGCTGGCAGCGGGGGCAGTAGTAGCTGGATCGCTGGCCGATGAGGGCCTGGCGGATCGTCGCCGTGCAGCGCGGGCAGGGTTCGCCGCCCCTTTCGTAGACCTCGAGGCGCTGGCGGAAGTAGCCCGGCTGCCCGTCCTCGCGGAGGAAGTCGCGCAGGGTGGTGCCGCCCTGTTCGATGGCCGCCGCCAGGACCGCCCGGATGGCCTCGACCAGCGCCTCCATCCGCCGGGCGCTGATCCGCCCGGCGGCCCGGCGGGGGTGGATGCCGGCGCGAAAGAGCGCCTCGTTGGCGTAGATGTTGCCCACGCCCACCACGATGCGGTTGTTCATGATGAACGGCTTGATCGCCTGGCGCCTCCCCCGGCCGACCCGCCGGAGGTAGGCGCCGTCGAAGCCCTCGCCCAGCGGCTCGGGGCCGAGCGGGGCGAGCAGGGGGTGCTCGGCCGGCGGTTCGCGGGTCCATAGGGCCGCGCCGAAGCGGCGGGGATCGTGCAGGCGCAGGCAGCGGCCCGAGTCCAGGCGGATCTCGAGGTGGTCGTGGCGCCGGCGGGGCGTTTCCGGGTCGCTCACGCGCAGGCTGCCGGACATGCCCAGGTGCAGGATCAGCGTCCCGCCGGCCGTCTCCAGCAGAAGGTACTTGGCCCGCCGGCGGACGGCCTCGATCCGCTGCCCGGCGAGCGCCCCCGCCAGCTCCGCGGGCACCGGCCAGCGCAGGCGCGGATCGAAGACACGCACCGCCTCCACCCGCCGCCCCTCGAGGCTGGGGGCGATGCCGCGGCGGGTGGTCTCGACTTCGGGGAGCTCGGGCATGGGACGGGGTCGGGAATGGGCGGGCATGCGAGAATAACGCGCCTGCCCGATGGATGCACGGTGGAGGAAAAGCGATGCCGACAACCCGTGACGAGGTGCTGCTGGGGGTGGACACCGGCGGTACGTTCACCGATTTCGTCGCCTTCGAGGACGGGCGCCTGCGGGTGCACAAGGTCCTGTCCACACCGGCCGCCCCGGAACGGGCCATCCTCCGGGGCATCGAGGAGATGGCCCTCGACCCGGCGCGCCTGCGGGTGATCCACGGTTCCACCGTGGCCACCAATGCCGTGCTCGAGGGCAAGGGAGCCGCCACCGCCTTCGTCACCAACCGCGGTTTCGCCGACCTGCTCACCATCGGCCGCCAGGCCCGGCCCGAACTCTATCGTTTCTGCGCGGCGCCGCGCCGGCCACCGGTGCCGCCCTCGCTCTGCCTGGAGACCGGCGGCCGGCTGGCCGCGGACGGGCGCGAGCTCGAGCCGCTCACCGAGGCCGACCTGCGCGCGCTGCGCCGGGCCGTGGAGGAGGTCGGGGTGGAGGCTGTGGCCATCAGCCTGCTTTTCGCCCACCTCGACGAGCGCAGCGAGCGGGCCATCGCTCGCGCCATGCCCGACGGGGTCTTCGTCAGCCGTTCCTCGGCGGTGCTGCCGGAGCAGGGGGAGTACGAGCGCGGCATCGCCACCTGGCTCAACGCCACCGTCGGTCCGCGCATGCAGGGCTATCTCGACCGCCTGCGCGGCGCGCTGGCCCCGGCGCCGGTGGCGGTGATGCAGAGCGCCGGTCGGACCGTGGCCGCCGAGCAGGCGGCCGAGCACGGCGTCCAGCTGTTGCTCTCCGGGCCGGCCGGTGGCCTGATGGCGGCCCGCTGGCTGGGCGAGACCACCGGCCACCGGCGCCTGATGAGCTTCGACATCGGTGGCACCTCCACCGACGTGGCCCTGATCGACGGCGAGGTGGGTCTGACCAACGAGGGCGCCATCGCCGGCTACCCGGTGGCCGTGCCCCAGGTGGACATGCATACCATCGGCGCCGGTGGCGGTTCCATCGCCCGGGTGGACGCGGGTGGGCTGCTGCAGGTGGGCCCCGAGTCCGCCGGTGCCGACCCGGGCCCGGCCTGCTACGGGTCCGGGGGCAGCGCGCCCACCCTCACCGACGCCAACGTGGTGCTCGGCCGCCTGTACCCCGACGCCAGCCTGGGCGGTTCGCTGACCCTGGACGTGGCGGCCGCCGAGGCGGCCGTCGCCGGGGTCGGGTCGGCGCTGGGCATGGGGCCGGTCGACTGCGCCCGTGGCATCGTCCGCCTGGCCGTGGAGCGCATGGCCCGCGCCCTGCGGGTGATCTCGGTGGAGCGCGGCCATGACCCGGCCGATTTCGTGCTCACCGCCTTCGGCGGGGCCGGCGGCCTGCACGTCTGCGAACTGGCCGAGGCAATGGGCATGCAGCGGGCGATGGTCCCGCGCAACGCCGGCGTGCTCTCGGCCCAGGGGATGCTCGTGGCCCCGCCCGGCCGGCAGCGCTCGTTGGGGCTGCGGGGTCGGCTCGAACGGGTGGGCGAGTCGCGGATCGCCGCCGAGCTCGAGCGGCTGCGCGCGGGTGCCGCGGCCGAGCTGGCCGCCGAGGGCGTTGGCCTACCACGGGCCCGTTTTTCCCTGGACCTGCGCTACGAGGGCCAGGCCTTCGCCCTCGGCGTCCCCTGGACGGGCGACTGCGCCGCCGCCGAGGCGGCCTTCCATGCCCGCCACGAGGCGCGATTCGGTCACGCGATGGACGCGCCGGTGGAGCTGGTCGCCGTGCGTGCCGGCCTGGAGGGCGCGCCCCGGCCGGTCCGGATGCCCGAGTGGCCGGCGGGGGTGGCCGCCCGGCCGATCCAGGTCGCGTCCCTGCCGGGCTTCGATGCGCCGGTGCCGGTGTTCGACCGCGAGGCGCTGGCGAGCGGTCAGCGCGTCGCCGGGCCGGCGATCATCGCCGAGCCGGTCTCCACCACCTGGGTGGCGCCGGGCTGGACCCTCGAGGTGGACCGCTTCGGCAATCTGCTCCTGGATCGTTGAAGGCGCGCAGTCGAGGATGGAGGGGCGGGAGACGGTGCCAGGGTGCCGTTCACGGCCTTTTTCGACGCTTGCTGCCGGGTGCGCGAGGCAAGGCGCAGGGGCCCCGGGGTGCAACGATCAAGCGCCTGAGACGACCGAACCAACGGTCAATGGCCTGGCGTCCCTGGCGCCTTGGCGAGAGGCGCTACCCTCTGCGGTGTCCCGGTGAGGGAGTCCCGCCGAGGTGCGATGCACCAAAAAAAACCCGGCGGGTGCCGGGTTCTTCTGGATCACTTGATCTTGGCTTCCTTGTAGATCACGTGCTTGCGCACCACCGGGTCGTACTTCTTCATCTGCATCTTGTCCGGAGTGTTGCGCTTGTTCTTGTCGGTCGTGTAGAAGTGACCGGTGCCGGCAGTCGACACGAGCTTGATCTTGTCTCGCATGGTATGGCCCCTCAGACTCGCTCGCCGCGTGCACGCATGTCGCTCAGCACGGCGTCGATACCCTTCTTGTCGATGATCCGCATGCCCTTGGAGGAAACACGCAGCTTGACCCAACGGTTCTCGCTCTCCACCCAGAACCGGTGGTTGTGCAGGTTGGGCTCGAAACGGCGACGCGTCTTGTTGTGCGCGTGAGAGACGTTGTTGCCAGTCTTCGGCCGCTTTCCGGTTACCTGACATACTCGGGACATGGCAGTCTCCAACAACAATAATCAGAAATCCGTAAAGCCGCGCATCATAGAGCAAAGCGCGCCGGCGCACAAGCACCGGGTTCGCCCGGGGGTGGCCGGCGCCCGGGCCAGGGTTTATAGTCGCGCGCTCGGCATCGAGAAGGCATCCGGGGGTGCGCTTGGACACCATCTTCATCACCGACCTGCAGATCGAGACCATCATCGGCGTCTACGACTGGGAACGCCATACCCCGCAGACCGTGGCCATCGACCTGGAGATGGCCGCCGACATCGGCGCGGCGGTGCGCACGGACGACATCCGTCACACGGTCGACTACAAGGCCGTGGCCAAGCGCCTGATCGCCTACGTGGGCGAGAGCCGCTTCGAGCTCGTCGAGACCCTGGTCGAGCGGGTGGCGGGGATCGTGCGCGACGAGTTCGGCGTCCCCTGGGTGCGGGTGCGGCTGCGCAAGCCGGGGGCCGTGCGCGGGGCCCGGGACGTGGGCATCGTCATCGAGCGGGGCCGGCGCTGAATGGCACGCGTCTACCTCTCGCTGGGCAGCAACATCCGCCGCGACGCCAACATCCGCTCGGGGCTGGCGGCGCTCAGGGCCGCCTTCGGCCCGCTCACCTGCTCGCGGGTCTATGCCAGCGCGGCGGTGGGCTTCGACGGCCCGGCGTTCTACAACCTGGCCGTGGGGCTGGACACCGACCGGCCCGTGGAGGCGCTGGTGCCGGTCTTTCGCGCCATCGAGCGCGAGCACGGCCGCACCTCCGCCGACCGCGGCTTCACCTCCCGCACCCTCGACATCGACCTGCTCCTCTACGACGACCTGGTGGTGAACGCCGACGGCCTGGAACTGCCGCGCGGGGAAATCACCCGCCAGGCCTTCGTCCTCGGCCCCCTGGCCGAGATCGCCGGCGACCGGCGCCATCCCGTGCTGGGCGAGACCTTCGCCGCGCTCTGGGCGGGTTTCGGTCCCGGGCGCGACAGCCTGGAGGCCGTGGCGTTGGCCGAGGACTGAGCGCGGCGGGCCGCTACTGGTTGAGGGAGCGGCCGCCGTCCACCGGCAGGACGTGCCCGGTGACGTAGGGGGCATCGAAGGCGAGGAAGGCCACCGCGCGGGCGATGTCGGCGGGTTCGCCCGGGCGCTTGAGGGCGGTCCGCTCGATGATCTCGCGCCGGTCGGCGGACTCCAGGCCGGCCTCGGGCCAGAGGATGGCGCCGGGGGCGACGCCGTTGACCCGTACCGCCGGCGCCAGTTCCCGGGCCAGCGACTTGGTCAGCATCCCCAGCCCCGCCTTGGCGGTGGAATAGACCACGTGGCCCTTCATGGGCCGTTCGCCGTGGATGTCGATGAGGTTGACGATGCAGCCCCGGCTGGTTTCCAGCAGGGGGGCCGCGGCCTGGGAGAGAAACAGGGGGGCCTTGAGGTTGGTGCCCATCAGGTCGTCCCAGTCGGCCTCGCCGATCTCGCCCACCGGGGTGGGGTAGAAGGTGGAGGCATTGTTGACCAGGATGTCGATGCGGCCGAAGGCCTCGGCCACGGTCTGGGTGAGCCGGTTGCAGTCATCCGGGTGGCGCAGGTCCGCGCTCACCGCCAGGGCCGAGCCCGGCCGGTGGCGTTCGAACTCGGTCACCAGCGCCTCGGCGTCGTCGCCCGAGTGGCGATGATGGACGGCGACGTTGCAGCCGCGGGCATGCAGCTCGCGGGCGATGGCCCGCCCCACGCGCCGGGCCGCCCCGGTCACCAGTGCCGTGAGGACGGGCGTTCGGTTGGCTGTGGTATCCTCCAAAGCGCTTCTCCCTCGGTAAAACCCCTCTCCAGCGGCCACCCATTATGACCCAAAGCATCCCCGCCTGCCTGCGCCCGGACGGTTCGGCCACCGCCGGCGAGCTGCCGCCGCCCACCCCGGAAATGGTGGCGGTGGGCGAGGCCCTGGCCGGCCACCTACGCGAGGCCATCGCCGCGGCCGGCGGCGCCATGGATTTCGCCGACTACATGCAGCGCGTGCTCTACACCCCGGGGCTGGGCTACTACGCCGGCGGGCTGCGCAAGTTCGGGGCGGAGGGGGATTTCGTCACCGCCCCGGAGATCTCCCCGCTGTTCGGCCGCGCGCTGGCTCGGCAGGTCGCCGAGGTGCTGGAGGCCGTGGGCGACGGGGCGGAGGTGCTGGAGTTCGGCGGCGGCAGCGGTGCGCTGGCCGCCGAGGTCCTGCTGGAGCTGGAGCGACTGGGCCGGCTGCCGCGGCGCTACCGGCTGCTGGAGGTGAGCGCCGAGCTGCGCCAGCGCCAGCGCGAGCGGATCGACGCGCGCGCCCCGCATCTCGCCGGGCGGGTGGAGTGGCTGGATGCGCTGCCCGGCGGTTTTTGCGGCGTGGTACTGGCCAACGAGGTCCTCGATGCCATGCCGGTGCGCCGGTTCCGCGTCACCGAGGCGGGGCCCCGGCCGCTGGGCGTGGCCTGGGAGGACGGCCGGCTGATGGAGGTGGAGATGGCGGCGGAGGCGGCGCTCTCGGAGCGGGTGGCCGCCATCGAGGCCGCCTACGGCCTGCGCCTGGAGCCGGGGTTCACCTCCGAGTACAACCCGGCCCTGGAGGCCTGGGTGGCGGCCCTCGGCGAGGCCCTGGAGGCAGGGGCGGCGTTTCTCGTGGACTACGGCTATCCCGGCCACGAGTACTACGCCCCGGCGCGCGCCGCGGGCACGCTGATCTGCCACTACCGCCACCGGGCCCACGGCGACCCGCTGGTCTATCCCGGTCTCCAGGACATCACCGCCAACGTCGACTTCACCGCGGTGGCCCGGGCGGCGGTGGATGCCGGCCTCGACGTCCTCGGCTTCACCGCCCAGGCCCACTTCCTCCTGGGTTGCGGGCTGGCCTCCGTCGCCGAGGCGGCCATGGCCGGGGCCGATACCCGCGAGCAGTTCGAGCTGGCGCGGCAGATGAAGCTGCTCACCATGCCCGACGAGATGGGCGAGCGCTTCAAGGTCATCGGCCTCGGTCGCGGGCTCGACATCCCGCCTGCCGGTTTCGCCCTGCGTGACCAGCGGGGGCGCCTGTAATGGACTTCCTCCAGGTCCTGGTGCTGGCCGTGGTCCAGGGGCTCACCGAGTTCCTGCCCATCTCCTCCTCGGCCCACCTGATCCTGGTGCCCGTGCTCACCGACTGGGGCGACCAGGGCCTGGCCTTCGACGTGGCGGTGCACGTGGGCACGCTGGCCGCGGTGGTGGTCTACTTCCGTGGCCAGCTGGCCCGGATGGTGCGCGACTGGCTGGCCTCGCTGGCGGGAGGCCCGGCGACGGCCGAGAGTCGCCTGGCCTGGGCGGTGCTGTGGGGGACGGTGCCGGTGGGGCTCGCCGGCCTGTTGCTGGGGGGCTGGGTGGAGGCCGCCCTGCGCGGGCCGCTGGTGATCGCGGCCACCACCGTGGGTTTCGGGCTGCTACTCTGGTGGGCGGACCGGCGTGGCCCCCGCTCGCGCGGCGAGCACGAGCTGCGCTGGCGGGACGTGGCCGTGATCGGCCTGGCCCAGGTCCTGGCGCTGGTGCCGGGGACCTCGCGCTCGGGGATCACCATCACCGCGGGCCTGCTGCTGGGCCTGGGGCGCGAGGCGGCGGCGCGTTTCTCCTTTCTGCTCTCCATCCCGGTGATCGCGCTCGCCGGCGGGCTCAAGACCATCGAGCTCGTGGCCAGCCCGGCACCGGTGGCCTGGGGGGCGCTGGTGGGCGGGGCGCTGCTGGCGGCGGTCTCCGCCTATGCCTGCATCCGCCTGTTCCTCGGGCTGGTGGAGCGGGTGGGGCTGATGCCCTTCGTCGCCTACCGCCTGCTGCTCGGGGCGTGGCTGTTCGCCGTCTTCGGACCGCTGGGCGCGGCCTGATCCCGGCCGGCGGCTCAGTAGTCGTACTTGTGGGCCTCGCCCACGTCCTCCATGAAGCTGCCGGTGTCGGCGGGGTCGCCCATCCCGCTCCACAGGGCCCAGCCGATCAGCAGCGTGACCAGCAGCAGGATGACGATGCTGGCGATGATGGCCGGGAGTTGGCTGCCCTTCTTTTTCTTGCGTGCCATGGCCTGGGCCTTGATGCGTTGCCGATGCTGCGACGATAGCATGGGGACAGGCACAGGTGTATCGGAGGGGGGTGACGATGCAGGCACGAATCCTGGTCCTGGGCAGTGGCGAGATCGCCCGTTGCCTGGCCCGGCTGGCCGTGGACGCCGGGCTGGCGGTGACGGTCAGCGAGGCGGACGTTGCCGAACACGACTGGCCGGCGGCGGTGGAGACCACCGCGCGGGTGTTCACCGACGCCCCCTGGCGGCTGCCGGAGGCCACCCACGCGGTGGTGGCCCGCGGCCACGTGGGCGACCCCGAATCGGTGGCGGGGCTGCTGGAAAACGGGGCGGAGCGGGTCTACCTGATCGCCTCGGCCCGGCGCGCGGAGAACGTGCTCGCCGGCATCGAGGGTGCGGGGCCGGAGCGGGTCTCGGCGCCGGCGGGGATCGACATCGGCGGCCAGGCTTCCGGGGCCATCGCGGTCTCCATCCTCGCCGAGATCCTCTGGCGGGCCGGCGGCGAGGCCGGCCGGCTGCGCCCGGCGGTGGAGCTGCGTGCCGAGCGCCTCAGCCGGAGTCGTTCGGGGCAGCGCCACGATCACTGCCCGGGCCAGCGACGCTGATCCCGGCGGCCTCCGCCTCTTCGACGAAGCCGGCCAGTGCCGCGCGGATCGCGCGGCGGCGCTCCTCGCGCAGGGCCTCGCCCACGGCCGGCCCGCGCAGCCCCCGTTCCACCAGCGGCCGGGCGTTGATCGCGGCGGCCGCGGCGTGCACCGCCCGCAGGGCCGCCGCCTGGGGATAGTCGCGGTCCTCCAGGCCCGTGCGGCCGCGGGCGTCCGCCTCGCAGGCGATGGCGAAGGCCGGCAGCCGTTCCGGCCGGCGGAAGGCATCCAGCGATTCCAGCAGTTCCAGGATGGTGGCGGGGCGCATCTCCAGCACGCGGTGGCCGTGGGTATGGTAGCGCGCCACCAGCCGGGCGAGGTCCTGGTAGGCCCGGGGGGTGCGGAAGCGCTCGCAGAGGCGGTCCACCTCGGCCACCCCCAGTGCCTCGTGGCCGCGGTGGCTCGGCCAGCGGGCGGGGTCGGTGCAGCCCTTGCCCAGGTCGTGGAGCAGGGCGGCGAAGCGGGTGGCGGGGTCGGTGCTCAGCCGCGCGGCCTGTTCCAGGACCAGCAGCGAGTGCAGGCCGGTGTCCACCTCCGGGTGGTAGCGGGGCGGCTGGGGGACCCCGAACAGCCGGTCGAGCTCGGGCATCAGCCGCGCCAGTGCCCCGCAGTCGCGCAGCACCTGGAAGAAGGCGGTGGGCGTGCGCTCGCCCAGGGCGCGGGCGATCTCCTGCCAGGCGCGTTCCGGCACCAGCGCGTCCACCTCGCCGGCGGCGACCATCTCGCGCATCAGTCGCTCGGTCTCGCCGGCGACGGTGAAGCCCAGGTGGGCGTAGCGGGCGCGGAAGCGGGCCACGCGCAGGATGCGCAGGGGGTCCTCGGCGAAGGCGGGAGAGACGTGGCGCAGCAGCCGGGCGTCCAGGTCGGCCCGGCCGCCGAAGGGGTCGATCAGCCGGCCCTCGGCATCCCGGGCCATGGCGTTGATGGTCAGGTCGCGGCGCTCGAGGTCCTGTTCCAGGGTGACGTCGGGGGCGGCATGCACGGCGAAGCCGTGATAGCCGGCGCCGGTCTTGCGCTCGGTGCGCGCCAGCGCGTACTCCTCGCGCGTCCGGGGGTGCAGGAAGACGGGAAAGTCCTTGCCCACGCGGGTGTAGCCGGCCGCCTCCATCGCCTCGGGGGTGGCGCCCACCACCACCCAGTCGCGCTCCTTCACCGGCCGGTCGAGCAGGGCGTCGCGTACCGCGCCGCCCACCAGGTAGACCTCGTGTCCCGTTGCCTCGTTCGTCATGGTCCCTGTTTAACCGCTGGTGACAACGATTGCAAAGGGGCGGCGCGATTCATAAGATTCCCCTGATATGCAAAGGGAAGGATGTTCCCCATGGGCAACGCTTTCGACTCGCTGATCACCCGCTCGCCGGCCATGGAGGCCGTGATCCGCTCGGCGCAGATCGTCGCCGCCACCGACGCCACCGCCCTGGTCCAGGGCGAGACCGGCACCGGCAAGGAGCTCATGGCGCGCGCGCTGCATGCCGCCAGCCCGCGGGCCGATCGACCCTTCGTGGCGGTCAACTGCGCCTCGCTGCCGGAGGCGCTGGTGGAGTCCATGCTCTTCGGCCACCGTCGCGGGGCCTTCACCGGGGCGGACGCCGACCACGGTGGTTTCATCCGCGAGGCGGCGGGCGGCACGCTGTTCCTCGACGAGGTGAGCGAGTTGCCGCTGACGGTCCAGGCCAAGCTGCTGCGCTTTCTCGAGGCCGGCGAGTGCCAGCCGGTGGGCGAGGCCCGCCCGGTGAAGGTGGACGTGCGCGTGGTGGCGGCGAGCAACGAGGACCTGCAGGCGCGGGTGACCGCGGGGGATTTCCGCGAGGACCTCTACTACCGCCTCCAGGTGGTGCCGCTGGAGCTGCCCTCGCTGCGCAGCCGCAAGGGCGACGTGCCGCTGCTGCTGCGGCATTTCCTGCGCGAGTTCGCCCGGCGCCACCGGACCGAGGCGCCGAGCTTCGATGCCCATGCCATGGACCTGCTGCGCAATCACGACTGGCCGGGCAACATCCGCGAACTGAGAAACCTCTGCGAGCGGGTGGTGGTGCTCTTCGGTGGCCGGACCCTGGGGCCGGGCAACCTGCCCGCCGAGATCCGCCAGGGCCGTGCCCGGCACGCGGGCCGCGGCCTGGTGGAGCTGCCCGACGAGGGTATCCGCCTCGACGAGCTGGAGCGCGACCTGCTGGAGAAGGCGCTGGTGAAGGCCGAGGGCAACAAGAGCCGCGCCGCCCGCCTGCTGGGACTGACCCGCGACACCTTCCTCTACCGGCTGAAGAAATACGCCCTCTGAATCCCGCCGGGCGAACCGGGGCCGGGCGGGGCCCTGAAGGCGCGCCCGGTGGGCCGGGCGGTGCTTTCCGGTTCCCGCTTCACGCTCCTCAGAATTCGCCCCAGCTGCGCCGGCGGCGGCGCAGGTGCGGGAGGATCAGGCCCACCAGGATACCCACCAGCACCACGCCGGCACCGCGCACGAACCAGGTCTTGGCCGAGCGGTCCTGGAGCCGGGCGTTCTCTTCGCGGAGCCGTTCGAGTTCGTCCTCGCGGGCGGCGAAGCGCTCCTCGAGCCGCTGGTTTTCCTCGTGCACCGCGACGGTGTCGGCGCTCAGTTCGCGCAACTCCTCCAGCTCGGCTTGCAGCCGGGCGTTCTCCTTCTCCAGGGCCTCCACGCGCTCGGCCCTGGCCTGGAGCTCGTCGAAGCGGGCCTGCATGGCCTGCACGCGCGCCTCGTTCTCGGCGATGCGCTCGCGGGCGGCGGGCTGGTCCATGAGAAAGCGGGTGAGCACCCAGCCCTCGGTCCCGCCCGGCGTGCGCACGCGCGCATAGCCGTCGTCGGTCTCCAGGACATCGACCTCGGTGCCGCTGGTGAGCATGCGGATGATGCGGTGCTCCGTGCCCTTGCCGGTACGCAGGGTGATCTGCAGCTGGTCGCTCACGTAGCGGGTCTCGGCGGCGAAGGCCGACGGCGTGGTGGAAGCGAGCAGGGCGAGAAGGAGCAGAAACGGCAGCGTTCGGGCCATCATCGGTTTTCCCTGAAAGGCGGTTGGGGCCGGGTTCATTCTGCCTGCAATGCCGGGGGCCATCAATTTGGCTCGGGCGATTTCCGGGCAGCGTAAGAGGTTCATCGCACCCTGGAGTGATCTCCCTCACCAGGGCACGGCAGGGGGCAATGTCTCTCGCCAAGGCGCCGGGGTGCCCGGATCGAAAGGTGCTTTCCATTGGCGAGCAATGGAACGGGCCTCGCGCACCCGGCAGCGATTGTCGAAAAAGGGGCTCGGCCCGAGCGGTGCGCGAAATCCCCATCACCTCGCTCGTTGGCCTCCTGTTTCACGGTAAAACGCGCTGAACCAAAAAAGGCAGCCCGGTGGGCTGCCTCTCGGGGATGGCCGGTCCGGGCGGGATCAGAAGCGGGTGTCGATCCGTGCCCAGACGGTGCGGCCGGGTTCGTTGATGGTGACCGGCTGACCGAACAGGGCGTTGAGGTCCTCGTTGACGTGCTCGGCATAGGTGCGGTCGAAGACGTTGTCCATCCCCAGGCGCAGGCGGGTACGCTGACCCAGCGCGAGGTGGCCGTAGAGGTCGAGTACGGCGTAGCCGGGGGTGGGGCCGGTATCCATGCCGCTCACCGGGTCGACGTTGTTCTGGTCGTCGGCGAAGCGCAGGCGGGCGCCCGTGGACCAGTCACCCGGCTGGTAGTCGAGGCTCAGCTGGCCGTTGAGAGGCGGGATCTGCGGCAGGTCGCGGTTGTCGGAGTCGTTCTGGCCGCGGACCCAGGCCAGGCTCGCGCCCAGGGTGAGCGCGTCGCTCAGCGCGGCCCGGCCGTCGAGCTCGAGGCCCATGAAGTGGGCGTCGATGTTGCGGTAGCTGCGCACGCCGGACTCGCGGGTCTCGAGGATGTAGTCGCCGACGTCGTCGTAGAAGAGCACGCCGCTCCAGTTGACGCCCGCGTGGGTCTGGTCGATGCCCACGTCGACCTGGTGATGGGTCTCGGGATCGAGGTCGGGGACCCCTTCCCACGAGTCCTTCTTGTAGACGAAGCGCTCGGTGGCATCGGCGGTGCGCACGCTGCGCGAGAGGCCGGCAAACACGGTGCCGTCGCCGAAGGGCTGCTCGATGCGCGCCAGGCCGCCGAGGTTGCGCTCCTCCTGGTCGTCGATGCCGTCGCGGGTCTTGGGCAGCTCGTCGTCCATGCTCGCCTCGACCCAGTCGTGGCGCAGGCCGAGGGTGAGTCGGCCGCCGCCGGCGAGGACCCGTTCGCCCTCGGCGAACAGGCCGGTCTGGCGGATCTCGGCGTCGGGCCAGATGGCGAAGGCCTTCATGCCGTTGGGCATCTGGGCGAAGGCGGTGCGCTCGTTGTTCTGCAGGTCGACGCCGTAGTCGACCGTCCAGCCGGCGGCGTCCGAGGTGAGCACCAGGCGGCCGCCGGTGGTGTCGGACTCGGTGGGGGTCTCCATCTTCATCATGCCCGCGGGCCGCAGGCTGTAGTTGTCCATCAGGTGGTCCACCTCGCTGCGGTAGACCTCGGCGCGGATGCCGTCGACGGCGCCCTCGATCGCCCGGTTGCGGTATTTCACCCGGTAGGTGTCGGCGTCGTCGTAGATGCCGTCCATGCCGCGGCCCGCGTAGCGCACGTCGTCGGTGCGCGAGGCCTCGATGCCGGCCTCGAGGACCTGGCCCTCGGCGGGACGGAAGCCGGCGATGAGCCCCCCGGCGGTGGTGTCGAAGGAGGCGGGGATCTCGTTGCCGTCGCCGTCCTCGTAGTCGTCGGCCTCCTTGCGTTCGGCGAAGGCGCGGACGTAGGCCCGCTCGCCCGCGGCGATCACGTCGCCGCCGAGCGCGTAGTCCAGGCCGTTGTCCGAGCCGCCGACGAAGGCTTCGCCCTGGATGCCGGGCTGGCGGGCGCGCTCGGCGGTGCGGCGTTCGAAGCGCACGGTGCCGCCCGAGCCCCCGCCACCGTGGAGGACCGACTGCACGCCCTTCTCCACGGTGACCGCGTCGAAGCTCTCCACCACGGCGAAGGAAGAGGGCGGGTCCATGCGGTTGGGGCAGCCGCCGTGGATGTAGGCGCCGTCGAGCATCACGTTGATGCGGGTCTGCTGCTGGCCGCGGATGACGGGTTCGAGGCCGTGCTGGCTCATGCGCCCCGCGGAGATGCCGTTGATCTGGCGCAAGAAGCCGCCGCCGTCGAGGGTCGGTGCGCCGGTCTGGCCGCGGGTGTCCACGGTGACGGTGCCGGGGTTGGCGTCGCGCTCACCCTCGACGGTGACGGTGTCGAGCGTCTCCGCCCGGGCGTTGCCCAGGGCGGCGGTGATGGCGAGTGCGGTGGCGCTCAGGGTGAACAGCGGGGTACGCCTTGGGGTCATCAATGGAAGCCTCCTGGTCGGGTGTCGTCGTGTTGAATGGCGTTTCGGATAGCAGGGAGCGTGCCAGTTC
This sequence comes from Halothiobacillus sp., assembly GCA_018623495.1. Lineage (GTDB taxonomy): Bacteria > Pseudomonadota > Gammaproteobacteria > JAAZVP01 > JAAZVP01 > JAAZVP01. The sequence goes on from JAAZVP010000003.1 coordinate 77,266, forward strand.
GCGGGTCTCGGAGAATCAGGGGCTTGCCGTGCCCCCGCGGGACGGGGGTGGGGCATATGCCGCAGTCGCCGCGGCATTTGCCGCTCCCGCTTTTGAGTTTGCCCGGGGCGGAGGCTATATTGGCGGCGGCAAACCGGTCCCCGGCGGGCTATGCTTGGCCGTCGACGAACGCACTCCCATCTCCCCGGAGCAGGCATGAGCGACATCCCCAGCGATCTCCTCTATACCGAGACCCACGAGTGGCTGGCCGAGAACAGCGACGGCAGTGTGACCGTGGGCATCAGCGACCACGCCCAGGAAATGCTGGGCGACCTGGTTTTCGTCGAGTTGCCCGAGACCGGCAGCCACGTGGACAGCCACGAGGACTGTGGCGTGGTGGAGTCGGTGAAGGCGGCCTCGGACGTCTACAGCCCGTTGCCCGGTGCGATCGAGTCGGTCAACGAGGAGCTCGAGGACTCGCCGGAGCTGGTCAACGACGACCCCTACGGCCGCGGCTGGCTGTTCCGGCTCAAGCCCGACGAGGACCTGCCCACCGACGAGCTGATGGATGCCTCGGCCTACGCGGCGTTCGTCGCCGAGGAGGAGTAGCCGTGGCCCGGCGGGCGTTTCCCGGGTGGGGGGCATGAGGTGACCTCCAGGACCCGTGGCTTGCGGCGCGTGTTCCGTGCCTTCCATTTCTCCATCAAGGGGCTGCGCGCGGCCTTTCGCAAGGAGGCGGCCTTTCGCCAGGAGCTGTTGCTGGTGCTCCTGGCCCTGCCGCTGGCCCTGTGGCTGGGCGACAGCGGGGTGGAGCGGGCCCTGATGGCGGGCAGCGCGATGCTGGTGCTGATCGTGGAGCTGCTCAATACCGGCATCGAGAACGTGGTCGACCGGATCGGCCCCGAGCGCCACAAGCTCTCCGGCCGGGCCAAGGACATGGGTTCGGCGGCGGTGTTCGTGGCCCTGGTCAACGCGGCCCTGGTCTGGGGCCTGGTGCTCGCCGGCTAGGCTTCAGCGGATGTCGAAGCGCCGGCGGACGTGGCGCAGCCCGAGAAAGATCAGCGGCCAGACGATGATGCTGGTGGCCACCGGCAGCAGGTAGACGCCCAGCTCCGGCGGATGGCCGGCGGCACCGCGGATCCAGAAGGAAAGCAGCCGGTCGAGGGTGAGAACGATCACCAGCAGCATGGCCTGCTGGGCCAGTGGCAATACCCGCAACCGCCGGTGCAGCAGCAGGATGATCCCCACCACCAGCATCAGCGAGAGCGCGTGCAGGCCCAGCAGCGAACCGGTGGCCGCGTCGGTGAGCAGGCCGGCGAGCCAGGCGATCACCACGCCCACCCGGTGGGGCAACGCCATCGCCCAGTAGATCAGGACCAGCGCCATCCACTCCGGGCGCGCGAATTCCACCGCCCCCGGCAGGGGGACGATCTCCAGCGCCAGCGCGGCCAGCAGTGTCAGCAGGATGGCGATCACCCGGGC
>JAAZVP010000074.1 GCA_018623495.1 Halothiobacillus sp.
CCCCGGCACCTTGGCCCTTCGGGCAAACCTCGTCGCCGGAGGCTTGCTGTCGGGCACGGCCCGACACGACGTCGTGTCGTGACGGGCCTCGGAGCGACGTCCCTGTCGCTCCGACCCGGCAATCCTCCGGCGACGAGGCAAGGCGCAGGGGCCCCGGGGGTGCAAGGATCAAGCGCCCGAGAAGCCCGAACCAACGGCAGATGGCCCGGGGCACCTGGCGCCCTTGGCGCCCTGGCGAGAAGCATTACCCACTGCTGGGTCCTGGTGAAGGATGTCACGGAAAAATGGAAGGAACCGAAAAAAATCCTTCATGAACGGGGATTAGCATTTTCAATGGGTCGGCTGTGGACTTTGCCGCCGGGGCCGGCGCATTATATGGAATGTGAGTCGGGAGTTAGACGAACAACCAGGCCCGGTGGATGCCGCGGCCGGACAACAAAGACCATTCCCGTGACGAGCAGCAGCAGGATGCAGTTGCGAACCACCGCAGTCAGCAATCGGAGGGCGGAGAATGTCGGAATGGCAAGAGGATATCGAGACCGCCAGGCCGGAGGAAAAGGACCGGCCCGAGGCGGCCACCGGCGAGGCACCGGAAGCCGAGCAGGACAGCGAGACGGAGAAGCGCTTCTCGGCCGGGGAGGCCGGGGCCTCCGGGCTGACGCCCACCCGGCTCTACCTCAACGACATCGAGTCGGTGTCGCTGCTCACTCCCGAGGAAGAGGTCCACTACGCCCGCCTGGCCCGTGACGGCGACGAGGCCGCGCGGCGCAGGATGATCGTTTCCAACCTGCGGCTGGTGGTCAAGATCGCGCGGCGCTACCTCAATCGCGGCCTGGACCTGCTCGACCTCATCGAGGAGGGCAACCTGGGCCTGATCCGCGCGGTGGAGAAGTTCGATCCCGAGCGCGGCTTCCGCTTCTCCACCTACGCCACCTGGTGGATCCGCCAGACCATCGAGCGCGGCCTGATGAACCAGAGCCGCACGATCCGTCTGCCGATCCACGTGGTCAAGGAGATGAACGTCTACCTGCGCGCGGCCCGCCAGCTCACCCAGGAACTGGGCCACGAGGCCACCTGCGAGGAAATCGCGGAAAGGCTGGACAAGCCGCTGGCCGACGTCCAGCGGATGCTCGGGCTCTCCGAGCGCACCAGCTCGGTGGACGCCCCGGTGGGCAAGGACCACGAGAGCGTGCTGCTCGACCTGATCGAGGACGAGAACGCCGACGATCCCGCCGACTTCCTCCAGGACGCCTCGATCTACGACCACATCGACACCTGGCTCGACATGCTCGACGAGAAGCAGCGGGCCGTGGTGGTGCGCCGTTTCGGCCTGCAGGGCTTCGAGGTGATGACCCTGGAGAAGGTGGGCGCCGAGCTCGGCGTCACCCGCGAGCGCGTGCGCCAGATCCAGCTCGACTCGCTGCGCCGCCTGCGGCGCATGCTGGAGAGCCGGGGCTTTTCCCAGGACACCCTCCTGCAGGACTGACCTTTCGCCAGCACGATCCAGACCTTCCAGAGCGCCGAACTGAGGAAGCATTCGGCGGTGGGTCCTAACGACCGGTTCGTGACGTAGCGGATTGGTGACAAAAGCGCGCTTCACCGCCCGCCCCCCCGCTTAACCCACAAAACCCGATCTCGTGACTGGGGTGGTTGGGTGGCTTGTGTTCTGTATCCATTCGGATACACTGTGTTCATGAACACGTTCCAGCGGACGGACGCTTTCGACGCCTGGATTGCCGGGCTCAAGGACAGGCAGGGCAAGGCGAGAATCCTGGCCCGCATCCGCTCCGCCGAGGCCGGCAACCTGGGCGACTGCAAGCCGGTCGGCGAGGGCGTGAGCGAGATGCGTGTTCACTACGGTCCCGGCTACCGGGTGTATTTCACCCGCATCGGGTCGGTGGTCTACCTGCTGCTCAGCGGCGGGGACAAGGGCTCCCAGCGCCGGGACATTCGCCGGGCCATCCGGATGAAGCGCGCGATCGACGAGGAGGGGATGCGATGAACACCACGACAGCACAGGACGGGGCCATCTCGGTCGCCGCCTTCGACGCCGCCGACTACCTCGAGGACGACGAGATGATGGCCGAGTACCTTTCCGCCGCCCTGGAGGACCCGAACCCGGATGTCTTCCTGATGGCAGTTCGGGACGTGGCCAGGGCCCGCGGAATGGCCCGCCTGGCCATTGATGCCGGCGTGGGCCGCGAGAGCCTGTACAAGGCCCTGCGCCCCGGCGCCAAGCCGCGATACGAAACGGTCGCTAAGCTGGTACGTGCGCTGGGTGTGCAGCTGCACGCCGAGCCGGCGGAGGAGGAGCCGGTGACGCCGGCCTGACGTGCCTCAGTCGACGATCAGGGCCGCCGCCACCCGGCGGCCCTCCGCGCAGATGACGTTGTAGGTGCGGCAGGCGGCGGGCGTGGCCATGAACTCCACCCCCATGCCGCGCTCGGCGAAGTAGCCGATCACCCACATGGGCGGGTGGCGCATGGTCTCCCCCGTGCCCAGCAGCACCACCTCCGGGTCGTTTTCCAGGATCGCGGCGAGGTGCGCATCCTCCAGCTCGTCGAGCCCGGCGGGCGGCCAGTCGCGCACGCCGACGGGTTCGACGATCAGGCTGCGCTCGAAGCGCCGGTCGCCGACGTCCACCCAGCCCGGCCCGTAGCCGCGGATCATGAAGCGGCCGGCGTCGAAATCCTGTTGTAGCTGCATGGGTCTCTCCCGGTGGTTTCTACCTTGATCGGACAGCGTTCACGCAATTGACAGTGATGGGGCCGCCAAGTACTTTTACACGCTTGGCCGCCGCCCCGCGGGAGCGTCCCGTGCGAGCCGACGCAGGGGGCCGGCCCGGGGCATCCTTCGCCTGCTCGGAGCCCGGGTCTCTCGATGCCGGAAGGCGTCCCCGAACGCCCAGACACACTCAGTTTCCGAAGATTCAGCGTGAACGACGAGTTTCCCAGAATAAAACGGCTTCCGCCCTACGTCTTCAATATCGTCGGCGAGCTCAAGCAGAAAGCGCGTGCCCGCGGTGAGGATATCGTCGATTTCGGCATGGGCAACCCCGACCAGCCCACGCCCCAGCACATCGTCGACAAGCTGGTGGAGGCGGCGCAGCGCGGCGACACCCACCGCTATTCCGTGTCGCGGGGCATCCCGCGGCTGCGCCGGGCGATCACCAACTGGTACGCCGATAAGTTCGACGTGGAGCTCGACCCCGAGAGCGAGGCCATCGTCACCATCGGCTCCAAGGAGGGCCTGGCCCACCTGGCACTGGCCACCCTGGACCAGGGCGACACGGTGCTGGTGCCCAACCCGGCCTATCCCATCCATCCCTACGGCTGCGTGATCTCGGGTGCCGACATCCGCCACGTGCCCATGACCGAGGACGTGGACTTCTTCGTCGAGCTCAAGAAGGCGATCAAGGACACCTGGCCGCGGCCGAAGATGCTGATCCTCAACTTCCCCGGCAACCCCACCACGCACTGCGTGGAGCGGTCGTTCTTCGAGGAGGTGGTGGCGATCGCCCGCGAGCACGGCATCTGGGTGGTGCACGACATCGCCTACGCCGAGATCACCTTCGACGGCTACGAGGCACCCTCGATCATGCAGGTGCCGGGGGCCAAGGAAGTGGCGGTGGAGTTCTACTCGCTCTCCAAGAGCTACAACATGCCCGGCTGGCGCGTGGGCTTCATGGTGGGCAATCCCAAGCTGGTCGCCGCGCTGGCGCGGATGAAGTCGTATCTCGACTACGGCATGTTCACGCCCATCCAGGTGGCCGCGATCAAGGCGCTCGAAGGCGACCAGTCCTGCGTGGACGAGATCCGCGAGATGTATCGCGAGCGGCGCGATACCCTCTGCGAGGGGCTCAATTCCGCCGGCTGGCCGGTGGAAAAGCCCCGGGCCACCATGTTCGTCTGGGCCAAGATCCCCGAGCCGTACGCCCACATGGGCTCCCTGGAGTTCTCCAAGAAGCTCCTCGAGGATGCCAAGGTGGCCGTCTCGCCGGGGATCGGTTTCGGCGACTACGGCGACGATCACGTGCGTTTCTCGCTGATCGAGAACCCGCATCGCACGCGTCAGGCCATCCGCAACATCCGGCAAATGATTCGCAACGACAGCAAAGCGTGATCGGGAGGCATTGGTGAAGTCAGTCAACTTGGGGATCCTGGGCCTGGGGACCGTCGGCTGCGGCACGGTCAACGTCCTGCATCGCAACGCCACCGAGATCGCGCGCCGCGCCGGTCGGGGCATCAACGTCACCCGGGCGGCCGTGCGCACGCTGGAGGCGCCGCGCCGCTGCTCGGTGGACGACATCGAGCTGACCACCGATCCCCTGGAGGTCGTCAACGCCGACGACGTGGACGTGGTCGTCGAGCTGATCGGCGGCTACGACCTGGCCCGCGACGTGGTCCTGACCGCCATCGACAACGGCAAGCACGTGGTCACCGCCAACAAGGCGCTGATCGCCCTGCACGGCAACGAGATCTTCGCCCGCGCCCACGAGAAGGGCGTGATGGTGGCCTTCGAGGCCGCGGTGGCCGGGGGCATCCCGATCATCAAGGCCATCCGCGAGGGCCTGGCGGGCAACCGCATCGAGTGGCTGGCCGGCATCATCAACGGCACCGGCAACTACATCCTCACCGAGATGGGCGAGGAAGGCCGCGAGTTCGACGACGTGCTCGCCGAGGCCCAGGAGCTGGGCTACGCCGAGGCCGATCCCACCTTCGACATCGAGGGGATCGACGCGGCCCACAAGCTCACCATCATGGCCTCCATCGCCTTCGGCATCCCGCTGCAGTTCGACAAGACCTTCACCGAGGGCATCAGCCGCGTCTCCCGCGAGGACGTGGCCTACGCCGACGAGCTGGGCTACAAGGTCAAGCACCTGGGCATCGCCCGGCGCGTGGGCGAGGGCATCGAGCTGCGGGTGCATCCCACCCTGATCCCCCGCCACCGCCTGGTGGCCAACGTCGACGGCGTGACCAACGCCGTGGTGGTGCAGGGCGATGCCGTGGGGCCGACGCTCTACTACGGCGCGGGTGCCGGTGCCGATCCCACCGCCTCCGCGGTGGTCGCCGACCTGGTGGACACCGTGCGGATGATGACCGCCGACCCCTCCAACCAGGTGCCCCACCTGGCCTTCCAGCCGGACGCGCTGGAGGATCTGCCGATTCTCGACATGAAGGAGGTGGAGACCGCCTACTACCTCCGCCTGCTGGCCGACGACCGGCCCGGCGTGCTGGCCGAGATCACCCGCATCCTGGCCGAGCAGGAGATCAGCATCGAGGCGCTGGTGCAAAAGCGCGTGGAGGGCGAGCTGGTGCCCATCATCCTGGTGACCCACAAGGTCCAGGAGAGCCGCATGAACGCCGCCCAGGAACAGCTACAGTCCCTGGTGGCGGTGGCCGGCGAGATCGTGCGCATCCGCCTGGAAACCCTGGACTGACGGAAACACTTTCGGGACCGAACCATGCCTTTCAGAAACCGCTACACCGGCCTCATCGACCGCTACCGCGACCGCCTGCCGGTCCACGACGACACGCGGATCATCTCGCTGGGCGAGGGCAACACCCCGCTGATCCGCCTGAACAACATTCCCCGGGCCATCGGCAAGGACGTGGACATCTACGTCAAGTACGAGGGCCTCAACCCCACCGGCTCGTTCAAGGACCGGGGCATGACCATGGCGGTCACCAAGACCGTGGAAGAGGGCGGCAAGGCCATCATCTGCGCCTCCACCGGCAACACCTCCGCCTCCGCGGCCGCCTACGCCGCGCGCGCCGGGATCACCGCCTTCGTCATCATCCCCGACGGCAAGATCGCCATGGGCAAGCTGGCCCAGGCGATGATCAGCGGGGCCACCGTGATCCAGATCCGCGGCAACTTCGACGAGGGCATGCGCCTGGTCAAGGAAGTCGCCGACCACGCGCCGGTCTCCATCGTCAACTCCATCAACCCCTACCGGCTCCAGGGCCAGAAGACCGCGGCCTATGAGATCATCGAGGAACTGGGCCGGGCGCCGGACTACCACTGCCTGCCGGTGGGCAACGCGGGCAACATCACCGCCCACTGGATCGGCTACTGCGAGTATTCCTCCGCCTCCGGCGAACACGTCACCGAGGCCTGCGCCTTCTGCGACGGCAAGTGCTCGTTCGCCGGCGGCTCCATCGTCGGCAACCGGCCCACCATGGTGGGTTACCAGGCCAGCGGCTCGGCGCCGTTCCTGCGCGGGCACATGGTCGACGACCCCGACACCGTGGCCACCGCCATCCGCATCGGCCATCCGCAGTCCTGGGAACGGGCCTGGAAGGTGCGCGAGGAGTCCGGCGGCTGGTTCGCCGAGTGTTCCGACGAGGAGATCCTCGAGGCCCAGAAGCTGCTCACCCGCAAGGAAGGCATCTTCTGCGAGCCCGCCTCCGCGACCTCCCTGGCCGGCGCCCTGCGCGACATCCGCGAGGGCCACATCCCCGAGGGCAGCTCGGTGGTCTGCACCCTCACCGGCCACGGCCTCAAGGACCCCGACACCGCCATCGCCCAGAGCAAGGAAACCGCCAGGATGGTCACCGTGGACGCCGACCTGGAGTCCGTCCAGCGCGCCATCCTGGACAACCTGGCCGACTGATCCGGCCCGATCCGCAGGTCGTCGAAAGGAGGGGGCCGATCGGCCCCCTTTTTCGTGAGGTGACCCTGGGTCTGCCGAGCCCGTCCCGGTCCGTCGTGCAAGGAATGGCGCGATCAGGCGGCATCCTCGATGCGTCGGGGCAGATCTTCCGGCACGATGAATACCCAGGCGCGGCCACGCTTGGTCTTCTCCAGCAACCCGGCTTCCGCCAGCCGGAGCAGATCGGAGCGCGCCGTTGCGTAGGACACGTCGTGCGATCGCTGGTGGCCCTCGATCCGGTAGTCGTATCCCGGATGCTTGAGGGCATGCGAAAGGAGGGCGAGCTGGCGATGATTCAGCCGGCCCCGGAAAGCCCGAGACCGCCGCAAGCGCTTCTCCGTGTCTTTCTGCTCCTTGCTCTTCCTGGCCAGGTATTCATGGAGTGATTCGATCGCCCCCCTGATGACCCTGAGCTGATGGAGTATGAAGTAGGTCGCGTCGTTGCGATCCGTCTCGCAGTAAAGGAAAGCACGTGCATATTTTGAAGGGGCGCGCTTGATGATGTGAGAGATGGAAAGGTATTCCATGAGCCAGTAGCCCTGGCGAGCCATGCTCCAGTAGAACAAGGCCCTGGCCGTCCGCCCGTTGCCATCCACGAACGGATGGTCATAGCCGATCATGAAGTGCAGCAAGATCGCCCGAAGCACCGGCGGAACGAAGGGGTCGTCCTCTTCCGAGCCGTTGGCAAAGGCACAGAGTCGTTCGAGCCTCCCGGGGAGGTCGGCAGCCGGCGGTGGCTGATGCAGGACGCTTTGATCCCGGTTATCGACCACACGAACGTCATCCCTTTCCCGCAGTTGCCCCGCGTCCTCGGGGTTTTCAAGTGTACCCTCGGTCACGATCCGGTGAAGATCGAGTAGCAACGCCTGGGAGAGGGGCTGTTCCTTGTGTTCCCTGACCCATTCCATCGCCCGGTAATTGTTGAAGATCATGCGTTCGTCCCGACCTTCCGGGTCACGACCTTCACGCAACATCTCCTCGGCCACCACGCGAGTCGTACAGGCCCCTTCCAGCTGACTGGAGGTAATGGCCTCTTCGATCAGGGAATTGACGATATAGCGATCCCGATCGCTGCTATTGGCGACTTGTTCGGGGAACAGGATTTCGCCCGCCGCCCCCTTGTCGATGGGGCTCAGGTGGCGCAACACGGGTTCGGGCATGCAGAACTGGATCGGTGCACCCCGCGTGTCGGTCAACGGCAGTGATCGCAACTGCCCCTGGCGGGCCGTGCGTACCACTGCCCACCACGTCTCGTGGTCCAGGCCTTCCGGAGGGGGGCGATGACGCAATTCGTCCCAGTGAAGGTAGCGCCCCCTCACCAGGGGCCCCTCCTGGGTCTGCATGGCATGGATGATCTCGTTGGCGGACAGGCGACCCAGGACCCGCGGGACATCGGGAGGAGAGAGCGGCTTTTTCATGACGAACTATCAATTCATGATGATTTGATAATTGATTGATAGTTTGGGTCACCCGGTGGGACGAGTCAATCAACGATCCGTTGATATCAAACGGATAGTTGGCTGTCTCGAAAAACGATTGCCGGTGCGTCAACGACATGAAACGGTTCACGGCCGGCACGCCGAAGTCCCCGCCAGCACCACGGGAGAACGCCCCCGCCGGTACGCCAGGGCCCGACCCGGCCCCGGCCGGGCGCCGCGATGAATCATCGCGAGCCTGCGAGGTGCACGACGGGCGTGGAGCAGGTGGCACAATCGGGGCGGGTTCGGGATCGACGATTGCGGGACGGGGCGGGTACTCGACGGGAGAGGCGGACCCTTGCCTCCCTGTTGCCCTTGCGCGGGAGGACCGCACGGCTCACACCAGGGCACCCGGGACGCGAAGCCGGGCAACCGGGGCAGGACCAGGCGCGCAACGCTCCCGAGATTGAGGAGCCGTCCCGGAAGCGCTAACCTGCACGAAGAACACGCCCCCGCGACCGCATCCATGCCTCGCGTACGACAGGCAGGGAACGCCGCCGCAAGAGGGCCAGGCCGAGCAACACGGACGACGCCGCCATGGATCGAGCGTTCAACCCCGGGACCGAACGACCGCCCGCCCCGTGCGGGTCA
>JAAZVP010000004.1 GCA_018623495.1 Halothiobacillus sp.
CGTCCGGGCCTGTTTATGGATGGTGGTGCCGCTCAACTGACTTCTCCTCGGCGTTCGGCTCGCAGGGTCTCACCCAGCTCCTGCAATGCGAAGCGGGCCCGGAACAGAGCGTAGCTCCTTGGAGGTACATGATCACTCAGGTCGCAACACATATGGTTGCCGAAAAGCGCGGGGTATTTCCGCCGGCTTTCCCCCGAGAATATCAAACGCCCCGGTGCCTGGCGTGCGGGACCGGCCCAATCAAGGGTGGCTGCTTTGGAATCCGAGAAGATCCTGATCCTCGATACCGATGGCGACCGGGGCAGGGAGGTCCAGCACCTGCTCGAGTTCGCCAACCTCCCCAGCGAGCACCACGCCGCGCCGGGGCAGCTCGAATCGGTGGACGAGGCGCTCGCGGTGATGGTCCCGGCGGGCGAGGCGGAGTCCTCCTGGAAGGACACGCTGCGGGATCTGCGTCGGCGCGAGGTGCCCGCGGTGGTCCTCGACGACGGCAACCGGGGACCCGAGAGCGGTTTCTTCGCCCGCCTGCGCATGCCGCTCAACTACCCCGCGCTCGACCATTGCATCCGCCGGGTCCGGGCCCATCAGCTCAATCGCCGGGCGCCCCGGCATGCCATCGGCGGCGGGGCCTTCCGGCCGCTGGTGGGCGACAGCCCGCAGATCCAGGCGATCCGGCGCATGGTGGAACAGGTGGCGGCCACCGACGCCTCGGTGCTGGTACTGGGCGAGTCCGGCACCGGCAAGGAGGTGGTGGCGCAAAACATCCACCGCCTGTCCGAGCGCCGGGACAAGCCCTTCGTGCCCATCAACTGCGGGGCGATTCCTGGCGAGCTGCTGGAGTCGGAACTGTTCGGCCACGAGAAGGGGGCCTTCACCGGCGCCATCACCGCCCGGCAGGGCCGCTTCGAACTGGCCGAGGGCGGCACGATCTTTCTCGACGAGATCGGCGACATGCCGATGGCCATGCAGGTCAAGCTCCTGCGGGTGCTCCAGGAGCGCAGCTTCGAGCGCGTGGGCGGCAAGGAGAGCATCCGCGCGGACGTGCGGGTGATCGCCGCCACCCACCGCGACCTGGAGAGCCGCATCCGCGACGGCGAGTTCCGCGAGGACCTCTACTACCGGCTCAACGTCTTCCCCATCGAGACCGCGCCGCTGCGCAAGTGCAAGCAGGACCTGCCGCGGCTGATCGACGAGCTCGCCGAGCGCATCGAGGCCCAGGGTCACGGCCGCCCGCAGCTCGAGGATGCCACCATCCGCGTGCTGCAGGAGTACGCCTGGCCGGGCAACGTGCGCGAACTGGCCAACCTCATCGAACGCCTCGCCATCCTCTTCCCCGACGAGCCGGTGACGCCCGCCGACCTCCCCGAGCGCTATACCGAGGGCATCGACATCGAGCGACCGGGCCCGCTGGTGGACGCGGAGCCCGCCGGCAGCCCGGCGCCCGCCGAGCTGCCGGAGGACGGGCTCGACCTCAAGGCGCATATCGAGCGGATCGAGACCGAGCTGATCCGCCAGGCCCTCGAGCGGGCCGACGGCGTGGTGGCCCAGGCCGCGCGCCTGCTCGACGTCCGTCGTACCACCCTGGTCGAGAAGCTGCGCAAGTACGGCATCTCGCGCGACTGAGGCCTGTCGGTCCTTTGACACGCCGCGGCCGGGCGGGCCCCGTCGGCTTCCCGGGGATCGCCTGCAAACCCCTTCGAGACGCCTTTCCCGAGAAACTGGCCCGGTTCCTGCTAAAACGGGGTCGGAGCAGAATCTCGTTGGGGGGAATCCGGCATGAGCGACATGAGCGTGGATCAGATCCTGTCCCAGATGCGCGCCATGAAGGCCCAGATGGACGCCAGCCGTCCGCTGGAGCCGGGCGCGGGGGCGGCCCAGGGGACCCAGGGGGTGCGTCCGGCCGACCAGGGGGATTTCTCCAACCTGCTGAAGAATGCCATCGACGGGGTCAACGAGACCCAGAAGACCAGCGGCGACCTGACCAAGGCCTTCGAGGCCGGCGCACCCGATGTCAGCCTGGCCGAGGTGATGGTGGCCAAGCAGAAGGCCAGCCTGTCCTTCACCGCGATGAGCCAGGTGCGCAACAAGGTCGTCGAGGCCTACAAGGAAATCATGAACATGCCGGTGTAACGGCGGACTCGCAGAGGGTGAGCGAAAATGGCGGAAGCACAACGGCAGTTGCAGACGGTGGGCGCGGGCGCCGGTGAGGGCGGTGCCGCGGCCGGCGGCGCGGACACGGGCTTTTTCAATCGCCTCGAGGCCTTCAGCCGCAGCCAGGCGTTCCGCCAGCTGTCCGCCCTGGTGGGCCTGGCGGCCGTGGCGGCGGTGATCGGCGCGATGATCCTGTGGTCGCAGAAGCCCTCGATGGCCCCCCTGTATGCCGATCTCGCCGACCAGGAGGCCGCCGAGGTGACCAAGGCGCTGCGCCAGACCGGCATCCCCTTCGAGATCGATTCCGCCACGGGCCAGGTGATGGTCCCGCGTGACCGGGTGCACGAGGCCCGCATGCAGCTCGCCGGCCAGGGCCTGCCCAATTCCAGCGGCGGCCCGCTGGGCCTGGAGTTCCTCCAGCAGGAGCAGGCGCTGGGCACCAGCCAGTTCATGGAGACCAAGCGCTACCAGCATGCCCTGGAGGTGGAGCTGGCCCGCTCGGTGACCAAGCTCTCGCCCGTGGAGAAGAGCCGCGTGCACCTCGCCCTGCCCGAGGAGTCGGTGTTCGTCCGCGATCGCACGCCGCCGTCGGCCTCGGTGCTGGTGCACCTCTTCCCCGGCCGGACCCTGAGCGACGGCCAGGTGGCCGCCATCGTCCACCTGGTGTCCTCCAGCATCCCCCACATGACCGCCGAGGGCGTCACCGTGGTCGACCAGCAGGGGCGAATGCTCAGCAACACCGGTGCCGACGGCCTGGGCCTCAGCGACCGCCAGTACGACTATCAGCGCAAGGTCGAGGACGACTATGCCAGCAGGATCGAGCGCCTGTTGACACCGGTGGTCGGCCAGGGCCGCGTGCAGGCCTCGGTTTCGGCCAAGCTGGACTTCTCCCGGCGCGAACAGACCCGCGAGAGCTATGGCCCCGAGGAGGGCGTGGTCCGCAGCGAGCAGGTTTCCGAGCGCCAGCGTCGGTTCACCGACGTGGCCGGCGGCGTACCGGGCGCACTCTCCAACCAGCCGCCCGGGGCCGGCACTACCCAGCCCCAGGACGGCGAGGGCCTCTCCGTCGAGGACATGGAGAAGCTCGCCGAGTTGCCGCCGGCCAATTCCCAGACCGACACGACGCGCAACTACGAGGTGGACCGCACGCTCAGCCATGTCCAGTCGGCGCGCGGCGAGGTCGAGAAACTGACGGTCGCGGTTGTGGTCGACAACAAGATGGTGCCCAATGACGAGGGTGTGCTCGAGCCGCAGCCGCTGACGGAGACGGAGATCGAGGAGCTCCGCCAGCTGGTCCGCGAGGCCGTCGGTTTCGACGCCGAGCGAGGGGATCGGATCACCATCACCAACACCCCCTTCGTCCGCGAGGAGATCGAGGCGCCGCCGGCCGAGCCCATCTGGAAGCAGGACTGGATCTGGAACGTGGCCAAGCAGGTGCTGGTGGGCCTGGTGGTGATCTATCTCTTCTTCGCCTACGTTCGCCCGCTGCTCAAGCGCGCCGGCGGCGCGGGCGGCGGCGGCCGGGCCGAGGAGCAGCCCGCCCTGGAGGGGGCCGGCGGCGCGGGCCCCGGTGGCGAGGGCCTGGCCGAGGACCGCCTGAGCCTGGGCGGCCAGACCCAGCAGCCGCCCTCCGAGGACGAGCAGATCCTGCGGCTCTCCGAGCAGCCCAACTACGAGCGCAAGCTCACCGAGCTGCGCAAGATGGTCGACCAGGATCCCAAGCGCCTGACCAGCGTGATCAAGAAGTGGGCGGAGGAGTGACATGGCCGAAGCCGAGAGCGGAAACCTCCCCGAACTGAGCGGTCCCCAGCGTGCGGCAGTGCTGCTGATGGTGCTGGGCGAGGGCAGCGCGACCAAGATCTTCCAGCAGCTCGACCCGCGCGAGGTGCAGCTGGTGGGCCAGGCGATGTCCTCCATGCCGCGGCTGACCCAGAAGGAGATCGAGACCATCGTGGAGAGCTTCATCCACGAGCTCGAGGACGAGAGCGGTCTCTCGCTGGGTGCCTCCGACTACATGCGCAACGTGCTCTCCTCGGCGCTGGGCGCGGACAAGGCCGAGGGCATCCTCGAACGCATCACGGCCGGCGAAGAGGGCGCGGACACCCGCAATCTCGCGGCCCTGAAGTGGATGGATGCCCGCGCCGTGGCCGAGATCGTGCGCCACGAGCACCCCCAGATCATCGCCACCGTCCTCTCTCACCTCGACGGCGACCAGTCCGCCGAGGTCCTCGGCCTGCTGCCCGAGAACATGCGTTCCGACATCGTCATGCGCGTGGCCACCCTCGAGCGCATCCCGCCCAGCGCGCTTTCCGAGCTCAACGAGGTGATGGAGCAGCGGGTCGCCGGCGACACCACCTTCCAGTCCTCCAAGGTCGGCGGCGTGCAGGTGGCGGCCAACATCCTCGGCAATCTCGAGGGCTCCACCGAGGAGACCATCATGGAGGACATCCGCGAGAGCGACGAGGAGCTCGGCGACCGCATCGAGGACCTGATGTTCGTCTTCGAGGACCTGCTGGAGGTGGAGGATCGCTCCATGCAGACACTGATGCGCGAAGTGAACACCGAGACCCTGACCAAGGCGCTCAAGGGCGCGGATACCGAGCTCAAGGAAAAGTTCTTCTCCAACATGTCCTCGCGCGCCGCCGAGATGCTGCGCGACGACCTGGAGGCCATGGGCCCGGTGAAGCTCTCCGACGTGGAAGGCGCGCAGAAGGAGATCCTGGCGACCGCCAAGCGCCTGGAGGAGTCCGGCGAGATCACCCTGGGTGGTGGAGAGGACTATGTCTGATCCTGGCAAGATCATCGAGCGGGACCGCGTCGTCGAGCCGGCGCGGTGGCAACAGTCGCTGGAGGCGGCCGCGCCCGCCGAGGGCGCCGAGGCCGCGGAGGCGGAGCCCGAGCCGGCGCTCCCCCCGGAGGAGTACGAGGCCCTGCGCGAGCAGGCGCGGGAAGAGGGCCACCGGGCGGGCTACCAGGCCGGCTTCGAGGAAGGCGAGGCGGCCGGTCGCGAGGCCGTCGAGCAGCGCGCCGAGCGGCTCGAGCAGCTGCTCGGGCACCTGGCCCGACCGCTGGCGGCCGTGGACCGCGAGGTGGAGGACCAGCTCGAGCAGCTGGCCGTGGTGCTCGCCAAGCAGATCGTGCGCCGCGAGTTGCACATCCAGCCCGACCAGATCGTGGCCACCGTGCGCGAGGCCGTGGGCATGCTCCCCGCCGCCGAGCGACGGATCGAGGTACACGTCCATCCCGAGGACGCCGAGCTGCTGCGCACGCAGGCGACCGGCGGCGGGGACGGCGCCTGGGAGATCGTCGAGGATCCGTCGTTGACCCGCGGCGGCTGCCGCGTGGAGTCCGGGCCGGCGAGCGTGGACGCGACCCTCGAGCGCCAGCTGGGCCAGCTCGCCGCCCGCCTGCTGGGTGACGAGCGCGAGGAGGAAGAGGCATGAGCGTCGCCGACCCCGAGAGCGCCGGCCGTCGCTGGGCCGAGGCCCTGGCCGGTGCCCGCGAGAAACTGGACAGCGGACCGCTGATGCAGGCCGAGGGCGCGCTCACCCGCATGGTGGGCCTGACCCTGGAGGCCGAGGGTTGCCGGGCCGGCATCGGCGACGTCTGCGAGGTCCACCCCCCGGGCGGCGAGGTGATCGAGACCGAGGTGGTGGGCTTTACCGGCGAGCGGATCTATCTCATGCCCACCGGCGACCCCCGTGGGCTGGTGCCCGGGGCCCGGGTGGTCCCCACCGGCCAGAAGTCGCGCGTACCGGTGGGCGAGGCCCTGCTGGGCCGGGTGCTGGACGGCGCCGGTCGGCCCCTGGACGGCCGGGGCCCGCTGCGGGCCGCGGGCAAGACCACCATGGCGGGGCGCCCGATCAACCCGCTGGAACGTCGCCCGGTGCGCGAGCCCCTCGACGTGGGCGTGCGTTCCATCAACGGCCTGTTGACGGTGGGCCGCGGCCAGCGCATGGGTCTGTTCGCCGGCTCCGGGGTGGGCAAGAGTGTCCTGCTGGGGATGATGACCCGCTACACCGAGGCCGACGTGATCGTGGTGGGGCTGATCGGCGAGCGGGGCCGCGAGGTGCGCGAATTCGTCGCCGACATCCTCGGCGAGGAGGGCCTGGAGCGGGCGGTGGTGGTCGCCGCGCCGGCGGACAACTCGCCGTTGATGCGCATCCACGGGGCGATGCTCGCCACCCGCCTGGCCGAGTACTACCGCGACCAGGGGCTCAACGTGCTGCTGCTGATGGACTCGCTGACGCGCTTTTCCCAGGCCCAGCGCGAGATCGCCCTGGCCATCGGCGAGCCGCCCGCCACCAAGGGCTATCCGCCGTCGGTGTTCGCCCGCCTGCCCCAGCTGGTGGAGCGGGCCGGCAACGCCGAGGCCGAGGGTGGCACCATGACGGCTTTCTACACCGTGTTGGTGGAGGGCGACGACCAGAACGACCCGGTGGCCGATTCCGCCCGCGCGATCCTCGACGGCCACATCGTCCTCTCGCGGCGGATCGCCGAGCGCGGCCGCTACCCGGCGATCGACGTGGAGGCCTCCATCAGCCGGGTGATGACGGGGATCGTGCCGCGCGAGCAGCGCGACCTGGCGATGCAGTTCAAGGAGCTGTTGTCGACCTACAATCAGAACAGGGACCTGATCAGCGTGGGGGCCTACGAACAGGGCTCCGATCCGGCGGTGGACGAGGCCATCGCCATGCACGACGAACTGGAACGCTATCTCGCCCAGGACATCGAGGAATCCGTGAGCCTGGACGAGTCGGTGGACGAACTGGCCGCGATCCTGCAGAGGGCATAAGCCATGAGCCGAGCAAGTCGAATGCAACCGGTCCAGCGCCACGCGCGCCAGCGGGAGGACCGCGCCGCGCGCGAGATGCGCGAGTCGCAGACACGCCTGGAGCAGCAGGAGCAGCAGCTCGAGCTGCTCCGGCAATACCGCGAGGAGTACCTGCGCAACTGGCAGGTGACCAGTGGCGCGGGCGTCTCCATGGTGCAGATGCGCAACTACCGGAGCTTCCTGGAACGCATCGGGAGCGCCCTCGAGCAGCAGCAGGCGGCGGTCCAGGGTGCCCGGGAGGACCTCGAGCGGGCCCGCAACGGCTGGCTCTCCCGGCGTCGGCGCCGGGAGGCGGTGAGCAAGGTGCAGCAGCGACTGGGCGAAGAGGAACGCCGCGACTGGCAACGCCGCGAGCAGAAGGAAACCGACGACTGGGTGGCGGCCAACAGTGGCCGCTGAACCCCGGAGGCATGAAAAATGGCAGAGATCGGCATGAAATCCCTGATGGTCGAGGGCGCCGGCCGCGGCGAGGGTCGTGGCGGGGCCGCCGACAAGGGCGGTGACGCGAAGGGGGACGCCTTCGGACGCGTCTTCGCCCGGACCTCCGGCAAGGGCACGGCGGGTGACCGGTCGGACACCGGTGCCGGCGAACCCGGACGCCAGTCGGGACCGCCGGCCGACCCGGCTCGCGCGCCCGGCGCCGGTGGGGCGTCCGGGAACGGCAAGGGGACCGCGGAGTCGGCGGCGGGCGAACCCGGCGAGGAGAATGCCGGGACCGCCGATGCCGGCTCGCGCAAGGGGGATCCCCGGGGCGAGCCGGGAGACGGCCGAGCGACCGGCCTGCCGGCTGTTCTTGCCGAGGCCGAGACCCGGGTGGCGCGTGGCGAGTCCGCGGCCGGGGGCGCCGGCGAGGGCAAGGCGCGGGGTGCCGACGCGGTCGAGGCCGGCCCGGTGGCCCGGCGGGGCCAGCCGGCCGAAGGTCGGGCCGACGCGGCACCGGCGCGCGCGACGCAGGCCGAGGTGGCCGCGCGCACGAACCCGGAGGGAGCAGCGTCGTCGCTCCGTGCCGGGGAATCCGCCCGCCCGGCCGACCGTGACGGCGTGGTCGAGGCGGCGCTGCGTGCGGCCGCCAACGGCAAGGCCCGGGCAACGGCGGATTCCGCCGCCCAGGCCGGGCGTCAATCCGCCGACGCCGGCCCGGCCCCGGGCAAACCGGGGGCCGAGGGCGTCGGTGCAGGCCTCGACCGGAAAGGCCTGAACAAGGAGGCTGCCCGGCAGGCCGCCGCCCAGCGGGCGACGGCCGAGGGCGAGGCCCGCTTGCGGGGACCGGATGCCCCGGCGCTGCAGGCGACCGCGGGCGGTGATCGAGCGGGGCGTTCACCGGTGGCCGATGCGGTCGGTGCCGTGCTCGAGGCGCGCCAGTCCCCGCGGGGCCCGGGCACCGAAGTGGCGGGCGCGGCCCGCGCTGCCAACGGAGCCCGTGGCGAGGGCGGCCGCGAGTCGCCTGGGCTCTTCGAGCACTTTAACGGCGCCCTGCGCAGCGGCGAGTCCCCGCGTTCGCCGGTGGCCGATGCGGTCGGTGCCGTGCTCGAGGCGCGCCAGTCCCCGCGGGGCCCGGGCACCGAAGTGGCGGGCGCGGCCCGCGCTGCCAACGGAGCCCGTGGCGAGGGCGGCCGCGAGTCGCCGGGGCTCTCCGAGCGCTTCTATGCCGCCCTGCGCAGCGGGGAATCCCCGGCGGCCGGCGGCCCGCAGGGCGAGAAGGGCCCCGACCTGGCCCAGCTCTTCGGCCAGCGTTCCCCGGCCGCGCCGTCGGCCGAGGCGGCGCGGGCCGCCCTGGCGGCCGAGGCCGGTCGGACACCGCCACCGGCCGATGCCGGGGCCCGGACCGCGGCCTGGGCGGAGGCCGCGGACGCCGCCGCGGAGACGCGCTCGGCCGAGGGTGGCGGCTTCTGGCGCGATGCGGGTGGCGCCGGCGGGGCGCGACCGACGGTGCAGGCGACGGTCAACGTGCCCGTGGGCCAGCAGGGCTTCGACCAGGCCGTGGGCCAGAAGGTGGCCTGGGCCATCAACCAGAACGCCGGCAGTGCCCAGCTGCAGCTCAACCCGCGTCACCTGGGGCCGCTGGACGTGCAGATCGACACCCAGGGCGAGCAGGCCACCATCCACTTCGCCGCCCAGAATGCCGGTACCCGCGAGGCCATCGAGGCGAGCCTGCCGCGCCTGCGGGAGATCCTCGCCGACCAGGGCTTCTCCGAGGTGGACGTGCAGGTGGGCCAGCAGGGTGCCGGCCAGGGCGAGACCGAGGAAGGGGCTGACGAGCAGGCCGGCGGGGGTGCCGGCGTCCCGGCCGGCGGTGCCGAGGGCGAGACCGCCGGTGACCGGGCCGTCGGCGAGGGGCACTCGGGCGTGATGACCTCGACCGGGGTCGACTACTTCGCCTGAGGCGATGGCCGAGGGTCGTCCCCGGGCACGTCGGTGGCCGGGGCGAAGCCCGGGTCGGTGGCCGCGCGCCAGCTGAAGACGAGCAGTGCCACCAGCCCCCAGGTCAGCCCCAGGACCACCCCGGCATCGACGATGCCCCGCCAGGGCTGGGGCAGCAACCGCACCAGCAGCACCAGCGTGATCACCCCGCCGGTGATGCTGGTGGCCACGATCCGTCGCCTGGACGTGGCGTGGATGAAGCCCATGCAGAACAGCGGGGCGAGCAGCAGGTGATCGGCCCGGGGGTGGCGCGCGAGGTAGCGGGCACGGGCGGCCACCCGCGGCGAAAAGGCCTTCTGGAAGCCGCGGTAGCCCTCGGCATGGGCCATGAACAGGATCCAGACCGCGGCGAAGACCCCGTGGTACCACTGCCAGGGGCTGGCCAGGGCCTCCAGCGACAGCGGCGCCAGGCGAAAGACGGCGTAGCCCAGCAGTGCGGCCACGCCGGCCACGCCCCAGGCCGCTCCCAGTTTCCCGCTCATCCTTCTGCCTTCCCCGGTCATCGTTTTTCCTCCTCCGGTCATCGCGTTCGCACCAGCAGCGTCCTGCTCAGGCGGTCGTGCCAGGCCAGCCGGTCGCGGTCCGCCAGCACCCAGAGAAAACCCAGCCCCAGCACCAGCCAGGACAGCGCTGCGGTCACCGCCCGCAGCAGGGCCCGGCCCGCGCCCGGACGCCTCCCACGGGCGTCGCGCACGGCGATGCCCCAGGCCCGCATGCCCAGGGTCTGCCCCTTGCCGGCCCAGAAACCCGCGAAGAAGAGCAGTGCCCAGGCCGCGAGGTAGGCCTGGTAGAGCGGCTGCCAGGGGGATTCGGGCCCGATGGCCTGGCCGCCGGTGAGCGGCAGCAGCACCGCGGTGGCCACCACCAGGATCGCCGCCAGCAGCAGCGTGTCGTAGACGACCGCCCCCAGGCGTCGCAACAGCCCCACGTCGCTGGCCGGCATCAGCTGTCCCCGTCCTCCTGCTCCACGGGGAAGGCCTCGATCAGCAGCCCGAAGCGGGGGTGGTCGAGGTAGTGGAGCTTTTCGCTGCGCATGCGACGACTCTGGCGCAGGGCGTGATCGCGGACGAAGGGCAGTTGCAGGGTGTAGCCGGACTCGGTGATCTCGCGGCGAGCGATGTCGCGAAAGACCAGGTCGGTGTCGACGTGCAGATAGCGGCTCAGTCGCACGGACAGGGTGCCGTCGAGTTCCTCCACCGGGCCCGCGGGCAGGTCCAGGGCGCCCCGGGCCGCCCAGGGGTGCTCGGACTCGGCCGCCGCCGCCTCCACCCGCGCGCGCAGGTCCTCGCCGCCGTGCAGGCGGATGCGCGGGGCAGCGGCCTCCGGCACCAGCCGTTGTCGCCAGGCGGCATGCAGGAGGACGCGGTAGTCGCGGCCGCGCTGGAGGCGGGCGGCGACGCGGTCGAGGCGGTAGTCGTCGCCGCCCAGGGGAATCACCGGGCGCTCGGCGGAGACCGCGGCCTCCTCCAGCGCGTGCACCACCACGCCCGATTCGTCCTCGCCGGCGGCGGCCGGCCGGCGCAATTCGATGGCCCCGGCCAGCTCGGGGCGGCGCTTCGCCGGGGGTTCGGGGTCGTGGCCGTCGAGGTGTTCGAAGACGATCACCTCGAGGTCGTAGACCCGCGCCTCCTGGGCGGCCGCCGGCAGGCCGAGGGCGGCGAGGAGGAGGCCGACGAGGACGACCCGGCGCGTCACGCGGCCGCCTCCCCGGCCTCGAGGCGTTCGAGGACCGCGGCCACGGTCTCGATGCGGCTTTCGGCGTCCTCCAGGTCCCCGGCGAAGCGCAGGGTGTCGGAGCCGTTGAAGCGGTAGGTTTCCGGCCAGCGCTGGATCAGCTCGATGATGCGCATGGGCTCCACGGCGGGCTTCTCGGAGAAGACGATGCGCCCGTCGCGGTCGCCGCAGTCGATCTTGACCACGCCCAGCGGGTTGGCGCGCAGCTTGAGCTCGGTGACCGCGAAGAGGTTCTTGAGGGCATCGGGCAGCAGGCCGAAGCGGTCGATGAACTCCACCCGCAGCTCGTCGAGGGCCGCCTTGTCGGGAGCGTTGGCGATGCGCTTGTAGAGGATCAGGCGGGTGTGGACGTCGGCGACGTAGTCCTCCGGGATCAGCGCCGGGATGCGCAGGTCGATCTCGGCACCGTGCTCCAGCGGCTTGTCCAGGTCGAGGTCGCTGCCGGACTTGAGGGTCTTCACGGCCCGCTCCAGCAGGTCGGTGTAGAGCGAGAAGCCGATCTCGTGGATCTGCCCGCTTTGGCCCTCGCCCAGCAGGTCGCCGGCCCCGCGGATCTCGAGGTCGTGGGTGGCCAGGGCGAAGCCGACGCCGAGGTCCTCCAGCGAGCCGATCGCCTCCAGGCGCTTGACCGCGTCGGCGGTCATCACCGCCCTGGGCGGGGTCAGCAGGTAGGCGTAGGCCCGGTGGTGGGAGCGGCCCACGCGCCCGCGCAGCTGGTGGAGCTGGGCCAGGCCCAGCTTGTCGGCGCGGTTGATCAGGATGGTGTTGGCGGTGGGCACGTCGATGCCGGATTCGACGATGGTGGTGCACACCAGCAGGTTGTGGCGGCGGTGGTAGAAGTCCGACATGACCGCCTCGAGCTCGCGCTCGGGCATCTGCCCGTGGGCCACGCCCACCCGTGCCTCGGGGACGATTTCCTCCACCTGGCGGGCCATGCGCTCGATGGTCTTGACCTCGTTGTGGAGGAAATAGACCTGGCCGCCGCGCTTGAGCTCGCGCAGGCAGGCCTCGCGGATCAGGCCGGCGTCCCATTCGCCGACGAAGGTCTTGACCGCGTGGCGCTCGGCCGGGGGGGTAGCGATGATCGACAGGTCGCGGATGCCGGAGAGCGACATGTTGAGCGTGCGCGGGATGGGCGTGGCGGTGAGCGTGAGCATGTCCACGGCCGCGCGCATGGCCTTGAGTTTCTCCTTGTGGCGCACGCCGAAGCGCTGCTCCTCGTCGACGATCACCAGGCCCAGGTTCCCGAACTTCATCCGGTTGCCGAGGAGCTTGTGGGTGCCGATGACGATGTCCACCCGGCCCTCGGTGATGTCGGCCAGGGTCTGTTCGACGCGCTTGCTGCCGGAGAAGCGCGAGAGCATCTCCACGCGCACCGGCCAGTCGGCGAAACGGTCGGCGAAATTGCGGTAGTGCTGCTGGGCGAGCAGGGTGGTGGGCACCAGGACGGCCACCTGGCGACCGCCGTTGACCGCGGCGAAGGCCGCGCGCATGGCCACCTCGGTCTTGCCGAAGCCCACGTCGCCGCAGACCACCCGGTCCATGGGCTGAGGCGAGGCCATGTCGGCCAGCACGGCGTCGATGGTGGCCTGCTGGTCGGGGGTCTCCTCGAAGGGGAAGTCGGCGGCAAAGCGCGCGTAGTCGTCGGCGGCGACGGCACAGGACTGGCCCCGCGCGGCCGCCCTGCGGGCCTGGATGTCGAGGAGCTCGGCGGCGACGTCGTGGATCTTCTCGCGGGCGCGGCGCTTGGCCTTCTCCCACTTGTCCGAGCCCAGCTTGTGCAGCGGCGCGCCCTCGTCGCCGGTGCCGGTGTAGCGGCTGATGAGGTGGAGCGAGGAGACCGGCACGTAGAGCTTGTCGCCGCCGGCGTATTCCAGGGTCAAAAACTCGGTGGCCACGCCGCCGATGTCGAGGGTCTGCAGGCCGCGGTAGCGGCCCACGCCGTGGTCCTCGTGGACCACCGGCGCGCCCTCGTCGAGCTCGGTGAGGTCGTTGACGATGGCGGCGGGGTCGCGCCCGGGGCGACGGTTGCCGCGGCGCCGCTGGCGGACCCGCTCGCCGGCCAGGTCGCCCTCGGTGACCACGGCGATGTCTTCGCGGCGAAAGCCGGTCTCCAGCGGGCCCACGGTGAGCGCGAGGGGCGCGTCGTCCCCGAGGAAGGCGGCCCAGTCGTCCACCGGTCGCGGGCGCAGGCCGGTCTCGGCCAGCTGCTCGGCGAGTGCCTCGCGCCGGCCGCGGGATTCGGCCACCAGCAGCACGCGGCCGGGGAAGGAGTCGATGAAGGCCTGCAGGCGGGCGGCCGGCTCCCGGGCGGCGCTGGCCATGGCCACCGCCGGCAGGGCGTCGTCGCTGTCGCCCTCCGCCTCCCTTGGGTGGATCTCGATCCCGCTGCGCGCGCCCAGGTCGGCGTCCAGGCGCCCGGGGTCGAGGTAGAGGGCGGCCGGGTCCAGCAGGGGGCGTTCGCGGTCGTGGCGGCGCTGTTCGAAACGCTCCTCCACCTCGTTCCAGAACGCCTGCGCCGCCGCGTCGATGCCGGGCAGCTCGACCACCAGGGCGTCTGCGGGCAGGTGGTCGAACAGCGTGCCGGTCTGCTCGAAGAACAGCGGCAGGTAGAACTCGATGCCCGGGGGCATGCGCCCCTCGCTGACGTCGCGGTAGATGGTGGTGTCGGTGCGCCCGTCGAAGGCGGAACGGAACTGCTTGCGAAAGCGGGTGATGCCCGCCTCGTCGGTGGGGAACTCGCGCGCCGGCAGGAGGCTGATGCGGTCCACCCGGTCGACGGTGCGCTGGCTGTCGGGGTCGAAGGTGCGGATGCTGTCGACCTCGTCGTCGAAGAGGTCGATGCGGAAGGGCGCCGCGTTGCCCATGGGGAAGAGGTCGATGAGCGAGCCGCGGACGGCGAACTCGCCGTGTTCCATCACCTGGGCGACGCGGTTGTAGCCGGCGCGCTCGAGGCGCTCGGCGAGGGCCTCGAGATCGAGGGTCTGGCCGGTCTCCAGCACCAGGGCGTGCTGGGCGACGAATTCCGGTGGCGCGATGCGCTGCATGAGCGTCGCCACCGGGATGACGATGGTGCCCGTGTCCAGCGTCGGCAGGCGATAGAGCGTCGCCAGGCGCTCGGAGACGATGTCCTGGTGGGGCGAGAAGACATCGTAGGGCAGTGTCTCCCAGTCGGGGAAGGCCAGGCTGTCGTCCGCGGTACCGGCGAAAAAGCCCAGCTCCTCCTGCAGCCGGGTGGCCTCGAGCATGTCCCGCGTGACCACGATCACCGGCCCGTCGTGGGCGCGGGCGGCCTCGCTGATCCGCAGGGCCAGGGCGCTGCCCGCGGGCGCGTTCCAGCGCTGTCGGGATGCCTTGTCGTGGGTGGCTCGGGAAACTGCGGGCATGGCTCGTCGTGGGTTGTGCCGGGAAAGCCGGTATTCTGGCATATTCGACGCCGGCTTGGGCGGTGTCGGTCGACCCCGGGAGAGACACCGGCGCGGGCGCCGAGTTCCTTTTCCCGGGTTCGGGGCTTCGTGGTGAGCGCTGGCGGGGCTAGACTGGGCCCGTGGAGCGATTTTACCGGACCCCCGAGGTGTGGCGGTGACAGACGCACGATCCCGAAAACGCCTGCAGGCCCTGACCCGCGAGCTGGAGGCGGTCGTCCTCCGCGACCTGGGTGGGCGCCTGGAGGCGATGTTCGCGCATGCCGACGACTGGCTCTTCCGGCACGCCGAGGGAGTGGACGACCCGGACCGCCAGCGCCTCTACTTCGACACCATGCGGGCCCTGCGGCTGGACCGGGGGCGCATCATGGAGGCCTTCTCCCGGCAGCTGGGTGCGGCGTTTCGCGCCGACAAGGATCCGGATGCCCTCGCGGGCATGGCGCTGCAGGCCGATGAACTCCAGCTGGCCGACAGCCGCGAGCTGGAAGAGAACATCGCCCTGTCGGACCTGGTCAGCCGGGCGACCTACCGGCAGTCGGCCGGACTCGACGTGTTGCGCCGGCGCTTCGGCTGGCTGGCAGAACAGGGCGTGACCGGCGCCTCCGCCGACGCGCTCGCGCCGCGGGCCGTCGCGTTCGCCTTCCAGGAGGCCCTCCGGCCCCAGGAGCTGGAACGGGATCTGCGGCTGGTCGTCTACCGGCTCTTCGACCGCGAGCTGCTCGCCGGGCTCGGGGAGCTGCACGCGCAGATCGACCGGCGATTGCAGGCCGCCGGCGTGCTGGCCGATGTGCCCGCCGCCCCCGGGGCGGGGGTCGACGCCCGTGACGCCGCCCGGGCGCGCCGCGGGGAGGACCGCGAGCCGGGGATCCCCGAATGGGACCGGGCCGCCTTCGTCGCCATCCTCCGGGAAGTCCAGGGGAGTACCCAGGCCGTGGCCGTGACCGGCCTGCCGAGCGCCCAGCGGGCCACCGCGGAGCTCCTCCAGCGCCTCGCGCTCTTGCAGGGGGCCACCGAGCGCCCGCGTCGTGCCCGCGAGGAGCACGTCCGGATCGTGCACTCGGTCAACACGCTCTTCTCCCGCCTCTATCTCGACCCGGACCTGCCCGGGGTCGCCTGCGAGGCGATCGCGCTGGTGCAGATCCCGGTGATGTGCGCCGCGCTCGAGGAACCGGTTCTGCTCGAGGACCCGGCCCATCCGGTCCGGCGGCTGCTGCAGGCGATGGTCGAGCAGGGGCGCGAGCTCGACAATCCCGGGGCATCGGTGCGGCTGTGGGACGTGGCCGAGCGGGTGGCCGAGGCCGAGGACGTGGTGGCGACCAGTGCCCGGGCACTCGCCGAGCTGCAGGGCGAGGCGGGCGCCGACGAGCCGGGTATCCAGGGCCAGGAAGCGGCCCGCGAGCGGGCCCGGCGCTACGTGATCAACGAAATGCGGGGCCGCCTGCGCGGCCGCGTGGTGCCCGAGGAGGCCCGCAGCTTCCTGCTGCAGGGGTGGGGGCCCCGGCTGATGGAGATCGTCCGGCGCGCCGGGCCGGTCTCGGAGGACTGGCAACGGGCCATCGACCTGCTCGAGCGGTTGGTGGACTGCCTGCAGCCGGAGAGCGGCCCCGCGGGTTGCGGTGGCGAACTGCATGCCGCGCTGCGCATGGGCCTCGAGCGGGCGGGGTTCTCCCCGGAGCGGATCAACGCCCTGGCCGGACCGCTGGAGGACCGGCTGGCGGCGCAGCCCGCGCGATATTCCGGCCCGGCGGGCCCGGCCGGCGGGGTGCGGGTCCCCGAGCCCGACGAGGCCCTGCGCGTGCCCCCGCGCGAGCGGCGCCGCGGGATCATCGACCCCGAGCCCATCGAGATCCGTTTTCCCGAACCCCCGGCGCCGGCGCGCGAGCCCGAACCGGTCAAGGGCCCGGCAGCCGGGCAGGACGACGGCGAGGTGTCCGCGGCTCCTGCCGAGGCGCGCCACCACCCCGGGCAAGACGTCGCGGGGTCGCGGGCCGACGGGGACGCGCCCGTCGCGGGGCGCGCCGGTCCGCCGCTGTCGGCCGACCAGTGGGACTTTCTCGAGGCGGTGTTTCGCCGGGGCGAGTGGTTCGAGGTCCACATGGGCGAGGGCCGCGCGGTACGCCGGCTCAAGGCCCTCGGCCTCGATCGTGGTCGGGCGCGCGCGATCTTCGCCGACCGGACGATGGTGGCCGTGCTGGAGAAGGAGGCGGCGGGTTTCCTCCGGGACCTTCTGGCCGGGCGCTCGCGGCCCATCTATGCCGACGGCGAGTATCGGCGTCGCCTCGAGGCCCTGCCGGCCGATCGGGGCGAGTCCGGCGAGGAGGGGTGATTGCACCCGCGGCGGCCGGCAGCGACACTAAGGGACCTTTGCACGAATCGTGCAGCATTCGGGTGCCCCCCGGGAGCGGCAACCGGTTCGTTCGACGGTTTCCGGACTGCGTAAACGCCACTGCGACGAGGCAGCGACGACGGTGACAGACAGCCCATCCACGGAGCAGATGAAGACCCTTGCCCGCGAGGTCGAGCGCCGCGGCAGCGAACGGCTCGACGAGCTGATCGGCGGCATGTTCGAGAATGCCGACGATTGGCTCTTCGCGATGGCGGAAAAGGCCGAGAGCAACCAGCAGCAGAACCTCTACTTCGACACCATGCGGGCGCTGCGGCTCGATCGCGACCGCATCGCCGATGCCTTCGACCGGGCGCTCCACGCCAGCTTCTGGAAAGGGCGCGACAGTGGCGGTCTCGGCTCCATGGAGCTCGACGTCGAGGACCTGCAGCTGGTGGACCAGGACGAGCTCGAGGAAAACGTCGCGGTGACCAACATGGTCACCAAGGCCGGCCACCTCTACAAGGAGCCCGCCGCGCAGCTCGAGACCCGCTTCGAATGGATGAACGAGCGGGGCCTGGAGTCGCTCTCCCCGGGCGCTCTGAGCCCGCGCGCGGTCGCCGAGGCCTTCCAGAAGGCCATGCGGCCCGTGGACCTCGACCTCGAACTCCGCCTGATCGTCTACAAGCTCTTCGACCAGCACGTGATCTCCGAGCTGGAACCGATCTACGTCGAGGCCAATCGCTACCTCGTCGACGCCGGGATCCTCCCCCAGATGCGCGTCGCCGGACACGTGCCGGGTGGCGGTGGACCGGCGGCCGCCGCCGGTGGCGGCGAGGCCACCGATGCCGGGGTGGACGAGCCTGCCGCGGAGGCGGCCCCGGTCTGGGGTCGCGACGAGCTCATCGGCGTGCTGCGCGAGCTCCAGGGCAGCACCCGCGCCACCGCCTCCACCGGCGTGGGCAGCGCTCGCGAGGCCACGGCCGACCTGCTCGCCCGGCTTGCCGGGGTCCGGGGCCGGGCCGGGGAGCCGGGGCGCGTTCGCGACCGCGAAGAGCGCATCATCGACTCGGTCAACGGGATGTTCTCCGACATCCTCACCGACCCCCACCTGGCGGACTTCGTCAAGACCGCCATCGCCCGGATCCAGATCCCGGTGGTGCGGGTCGCCCTCGAGGACCCGTCCTTCCTGCGGGATCGGGACCACCCCGCACGGCAGCTGATCCGCGAGATGGCGCGCATGGGGGCCGAACTGCACGGCCGAGACGCCCCCGAGTACGCGCGGATGCAGGACGTCGCCGAAATGGTGGTGGCCGAGTTCGCCGACGACCCGACGCTGTTCTCCGAGGCCCTGGCCGAGCTGCGTGGCGAGTTCGCCGACGAGGTCGAGGAAGAGCGCTTCCTCGAGGAAGAGCGCGAGGAGATGCGCCTGCGCCGGCGGGCCATCCAGGAGAAGGCCAAGCGTTTCGTGATCCGCGAGATGCGCCGCCATATCCGCGACAAGGTGATCCCCCGGGAGCTGCGCATCCTGCTGCTCGACGGCTGGGGCCCGCTGATGACGGTCACCTATATCCGCGATGGCGAGGCCTCCGAGGCCTGGGAGCGGGGTGTCGCCCTGCTGGATCGCCTGGTGGCCTGCCTGCAGCCGCCCGAGGCCGGCCGGGGGCTCCCCGAGGATTGCGACGACGATCTCGTCGACCGCGTGCGGCGGGCCCTGGCGGACGTGGGTTTTTCCAGCGAGCGAGTGGACGAGCTGGCGGGGCCGGTGGAAGGCCTGCTGGCCGAGCAGCGCGCGCGGCTGGATCGGGGCGAGTTCGTCGAGGCCGAGGTGGTCGACGGCGAGCCGCTGGAGGAACTGCCCGCGCCCGGCCAGGGGGCACCGGAGCCCGGCACTGCCGAGGGCGAGGCCGAGCCCCGGCGGGCCCTGGCCCACGCCCCGGAAACGGCCGGGGAGGCGCAAGCCTCGGTGCCCGAACCCGAACCCGAACCCGAACCCGAAGCCGAAGCCGAAGCCGAAGCCGAAGCCGAACCCGAAGCCGAACCCGAAGCCGAACCCGAAGCCGAACCCGAAGCCGAAGCCGAAGCCGAACCGGAGCCGGAGCCTGAGCCCGAGGCAGGGCCGGAGCCCGAGGCAGGGCCGGAGCCGGGGCCAGAGCCGGAGCCGGGGCCAGAGCCGGAGCCCGAGGCAGGGTCGGAGCCCGGGGCAGGGCCGGAGCCCGAGGCCGAGCCAGCGCCCGAACCCGGATCCGGGACCGGGGCAGTGCCCGAGCCGGAGGCAGGGCCCGAACCCGAACCGGAGGCGGAAGCCGAGCCCGAGGCCGGGCCGGAGTCCCCGTCCGGGGCCGAGACCGGGTTCCCGGAGGTCGAAGCGGCCCCGGGCGGGGCCGCGACGGAGGAGCAGGAACCCGCCGAGACGGCCGCTTCGGCTCCAGCCGCTGCAGCGGCTTCGCGTCGCTCGCTGTCGGCCGAGGAACTGGCGTTTCTCGGCGAGATCTTCCACCGGGGCGAGTGGTTCGAGGTGCACATGGGCGAGGGTCGGGCCGTGCGTCGCCTCAAGGCCCTCGCCATCGATCGCGAGCGCAGCATGCTCGCCTTTGCCGACCGCAAGATGGTCAAGGAGCTGGAAAAGGACGCCCGAGGCTTCCTCCAGGACCTGGTCGCCGGGCGCTCCCAGCCGATCTATGCCGACCGCGACTACGAGCGCCGCCTGCAGTCCTTTCGCAGCGACTGAGGCGGCCGCGGCCGACGGCCCGGCAGGGCCGGTCGTGAGGGGCCCCAGGGGGCGGCTGCGCCTGCGCTGCTTCAGTCCCCGGCTGGCTGGAGCATGCCCTCGACCAGCGGCAGGCCGAGGACGTGCAGCGCGCCCAGCGGCGTGGTCAGGGCGCGGGCGTCCAGGGAGATCACCTCGCGTTCGGGGAAGGCGTCGGCGAGGAGCCGTCGGGCCGGTTCGTCGGCGGGATCCGCGAACGCCGGGACGATGACCCGTTCGTTGGTCACCAGGAACTGGGTGTAGCTGGCCGGCAGGGGCGAGCCGTCGGCCGCGGCCACCGGCCGCTCGGGCCGGGGCAGGGCCAGACGCTGGAAAGGCCGGTCGTCGGGATCGCGCAGCGCGGCGATCTCCGTGGCCAGCGCCGGGTCATCCACGTGGGCGATGCACTGGCGGCCGACGAAGCGCGCCAGCAGGTCGACCCGCCCGCCGCTGGCATCGCCGGACGGCCCGTCGGCTTCCAGCCAGAGCACGTGGCGATGGCGGAAGAAGCTGGTGAGCATGGCCTCCATCGGCCGCGGCGTGCCGATGCGCTCGGGAATCGAGCCGCGATGCATCAGCAGGCTGTCGTCGCCGTTGGTCTCCACGGCCGCCGGCGAGAGCTCGAAGTTGAGCCGGCTGATGCGGATATCGGGGCGCAGCCGGCCGCAGCCGTGGAGCTGCTGGCTGAAGTGACGCTCCAGCGGGCTCCACGGGCCGAGCGCCCCCGCCCGTGACTGGAAGGCCAGCAGGTGGGGCTGGTCGCCCATCAGCACCGTCTGTGGGCCGAACAGGCGCATCAGGCTCGAGCCGACGGGCAGCTCCAGCCATTCCACGTCGGCGGTGGCGCCCAGGGCCCTCTCGGCATCCGCGCGCCGTTCGTGGTCGCCGCAGACCAGGAGGACGGGCTGGTCGGCCGCGACCGTCCGGATCAGCTCCGCCATGCTTCGGCGGGCGGCGTCGGTGTCCTCGAAGCCGGTGCCCGGCCAGACGAAAAGCAGGGCGTCCTGCCGCGCCCAGGTGGCGGGCAGGTGCCCGAGCGAGCGTTGTTTCATGCCTCGGGAATCAGGGGTCGGACTTGACGGGGTGGTGGCGTACCGCGTGGATGACGCTCCGGTTCTCGAAGTGGACGGTGAAGTCCTCGTAGACCCAGCGCGTGATCGGCGGGCGGATGGCCGAGTAGCCTCCGACGGCGGGCAGGCGCTCCTGCGGTTCGCCGAATTCCGCCCGGACCGCCTCCATGCTCATGCCCCGGCCGGGCAGGGGGCTCTCGGGCGTGGATTCGCTCACCAGCGGGCGCTTGTCCGGCATTTCCAGGGTCTCGGCTGCCGCGGGTCCGGCAAGCAGCAGCCAGGAGAGGGCCGCCGCGAGCGTCAGGGCATGGTCGATTCGGGTCATGACAGTTCCTTTGATGCGGTACGATGCTCTGCCCACCAAGACTATATCATTCACCCGGCATTGCCACCGGCTGCCGGTCCCGGATTGGCCATGCACTACCATCCGCCCCTGATCCCGGGTCGCCTGCTGCGTCGCTACAAGCGCTTTCTCGCCGACGTGGCGCTCGCCGACGGCCGCGAGGTGACCGCCCACTGCGCCAACACCGGGGCCATGACCGGGCTGGCCGAGCCGGGGATGCGCGTCTGGCTGCACGACAGTGGCAACCCGAAGCGCAAGCACCCGCTGAGCTGGGAGCTGGTCGAGCCGCGTCCCGGCGTGCTGGCCCACGTCAACACCAGCCGCAGCAACGCCCTGGCCGCCGAGGCCCTGGAGAACGGGCGCATCCCCGAGCTGGCCGGCTACCCGGTGATGCGCCGCGAGGTGCGCACGGGTGCATCGGGCAGCCGGCTGGATTTTCTGCTCGCGGGCCGGGGCAGGGCGGACTGCTACCTCGAGGTCAAGCACCTCACCCTGCAGACCGGGGCGGGCCACGGCGCGTTCCCGGACGCGGTCACCCGGCGGGGTCGGCGCCACCTGGAGGAGCTCGCCGGGCGGGTCGCCGGGGGCCAGCGGGCGGTCCTGCTCTTCTGCGTGGCCCGCACGGACGTGGAGTCGGTCGGCCCGGCGCACGCGATCGATCCCGATTACGCCCGGGCGTTCGACGACGCCTGGGCCGCCGGCGTCGAGGTGCTGGCCCGGCGCCTGGAGATCGGGAAAAATCGGGTTTTCCTGTTACGGCCGGTGCCCGTAACGGGTTAGAATGCCCGCTTGCCCTGTGGATGGAATCGGCAGCCTGCCGCCAGCCGGGTGACGCATCCGACCCCCGGGGTGTCGTCCCGGGCGGTCTGCCAGAGGCGAAGAGATGATCCGACCCTTCGAGCTATTCGTCGGCCTGCGCTACACGCGTGCCAAGCGGCGCAACCACTTCATATCGTTCATCTCGGCGACGTCCATGCTGGGCATTACCGTGGGCGTGATGGCCCTGATCACGGTGATCTCGGTGATGAACGGCTTCGAGAAGGAATTGCGCGAGCGCATCCTCGGCATGGCCTCCCACGTGGTGGTTTCGGCCGGCAACGAGCGCCTCGAGGACTGGCTGGACGTCAGCCGCCGCGTGAATGGCCACGAGGCAGTGGAGGCCTCCGCCCCCTACGTCCAGGCCGAGGCCATGCTCGCCGCCCAGCCGCGGGTGAGCGGGGCGGTGGTGAGGGGGGTGCTGCCCACCCTGGAAGCCGGCGTCACCGACGTCGCCGACAACATGGTGGTCGGGCAGATGGACGACCTCCATGCCGGGGGCTACGGCATCGTCCTGGGGCGGGAGCTGGCCGCCCAGCTCGGGGTGACCCTGGGCGACCCGCTGATGTTGATCACCTCCAACGTCAGCGTCACCCCCATCGGTGCGTTGCTGCGCGAGCGGCGCTTCACCGTGGTGGGCATCTTCGAGGTGGGGATGTACGAGTACGATCGCGGCACCGCCTTCATCCACATGAGCGATGCCCAGAAGCTCTTCCGCATGGACGACGCGGTGACCGGCGTGCGCCTGCGCCTGGACGAACTCTTCTCGGCCCCACGGGTGGCGCGCGAGCTGGGTTCCGAGCTCTCCGCCGAGCACTGGCTGCGCGACTGGACCCAGCGCCACGCCAATTTCTTCCGCGCGGTGAAGACCGAGCGCACGGTGATGTTCGTGATCCTGGCGCTGATCGTTGCCGTGGCGGCCTTCAACATCGTCTCCACCCTGGTGATGGTGGTCACCGACAAGCAGTCCGACATCGCCATCCTGCGCACGCTGGGGGCCTCGCCACGATCGGTGATGGCGATCTTCATGATCCAGGGCACGCTCATCGGCGTGGTGGGCACGGTCCTGGGGTCGATCGCGGGGGTGACGCTGGCGCTCAACGTGGAGACGCTGGTGCCGGCGCTGGAGCAGCTGTTGGGCGTGCAGTTCCTCTCGCCGGACGTCTACTACATCTCCGAGCTGCCCTCCGAGCTGCACTGGGGCGACGTGGGCAGGATCGCGCTGCTGTCCTTCGGCCTTTCGCTGG
Source organism: Halothiobacillus sp. (assembly GCA_018623495.1). Taxonomy (GTDB): domain Bacteria; phylum Pseudomonadota; class Gammaproteobacteria; order JAAZVP01; family JAAZVP01; genus JAAZVP01. The sequence goes on from JAAZVP010000004.1 coordinate 23,114, forward strand.
TGGCCACCCTCTATCCCTCCTGGCGCGCGGCCCGGACCGAACCGGTGGAGGCGTTGCGCTATGAATGACACCTATCTCGGCGGGCCGGTGGTGGAGTGCCGTGCGCTGACCCGCTCGTTCACCGACGCGGGCCACCGGGTCACGGTGCTGCGGGGCGTGAACCTGGCCGTGGCACGCGGCGAGCGCGTGGCCATCGTGGGCACCTCGGGGGCCGGCAAGAGCAGCCTGCTGCACCTGATGGGCGGGCTCGACACGCCCACCAGCGGGCAGGTGCGGGTGGCCGGGCAGGATATCAGCCGCCTGTCGGGCGGCGAGCGGGGCCGGCTGCGCAACCGCAGCCTCGGCTTCGTTTACCAGTTCCACCACCTGCTGCCCGAGTTCAGCGTGGTGGAGAACGTCGCCATGCCCCTGCTGGTCCGCCGCGAGGGGGTCCACCGGGCCCGCCAGAAGGCCACCACGCTGCTCGAGCGGGTGGGGCTGACCTCGCGCCTGGATCACAAGCCCGGCGAGATCTCCGGCGGCGAGCGCCAGCGGGTGGCCATTGCCCGGGCCCTGGTGAACGACCCCCTGTGCGTGCTCGCCGACGAGCCCACCGGCAACCTCGACCCGGCCACCGCCGATTCGGTCTACCAGCTGATGATGCGGCTCAACCGCGACCTCGGGACCAGTATCGTCACCGTCACCCACGACATGGACCTGGCGCGGCGCATGGACCGGGTACTGCGGATGAGCGGGGGCTACCTGGAGGAACTCAGCCCCGACGACGTTCGCGCCGGGAGCGCAGCTGGCTGATCACCGCCAGCCGCCAGGACAGCCGCACGCCGAAATACCCCGCCAGTGACACCACCGGCGCGATCATCAGCGCTCCCAGCCAGAGCGGCACCCAGATCTGGCTGAGCACGGCGATGAACCAGTCGAGGTTCATCCGCTCGGGCATCCCCAGGGGCTCCCAGCCCAGCACCCAGCATCCCAGCCGGTAGGCCGAGTAGAAGGTCGGCGGCATGGTCAGCGGATTGGTCACCCACACCAGGATGGCCGCCAGCGGCAGGTTCACCCGGAAGATCAGTGCCAGCGTCGCGGCGAACAGCATCTGCGCCGGCATGGGCAGCATGGCGGTGAACAGGCCGGCGGCGAAGGCCCCGGCCACCGAGCGGCGGTTGAGGTGCCAGAGGGCGGGGTCGTGCAGGCGGTGGCCGAGCATGCCGAGCAGGCGGTGCTCACGCACGTAGTCGGCCGAGGGGGCCATGCGTCGGAAGAACTTGCGCGGCATGTCGCGTGGGAACCTCTGTACGAACCCCGTGTGCCGGACCGCCGGCGGGTCTAGACTCCGGGGAACCCGGGCCTGCGCCGAGCCGCCGGTTTTCCGCGGCGGTCCCGATGGAATCGGCTCGCCCCGAGTCTACACGGAGGTTGTGAAGCCTTGCTGACACGCGCCCTGGCGATGCTCGTCGGCACCCTGGCAGCCCTCTGGCTGGCACCGTTCAACCGGGGTGCGGGGTTTTTGCTGGCGCTGCCCCTGTTGCTGATCGGCGCCCGGCGGGGCTCCGTGCCGCTCTCCTGGCTGGCCTTCGGCTGCCTCTGGGCCGGGCTGGTGGTGGCGATCGCGGGCCCTCGGCCACTGCCGCCCGGGCTCGAGGGACGCGACCTGGCCGTGACCGGGCGCATCGCCACCATTCCCGACGAGCGCTCCTACGCTAGCCGATTCGTGCTCGAGGTCAACCACGGGCGCACCGCGGTCACGCTCCCCGACCGCCTGCGCCTGAGCTGGTACGGCGAGCCGCCCGTGCTGCGCGCGGGTGATCGCTGGCGGCTCACGGTGCGCCTCCAGCGCCCCCACGGCTTCGTCAATCCCGCCGGCTTCGACTACGAGCGCTGGCTCTACCGCCAGGGCATCGGGGCCACCGGCTACGTCCGCGCCTCGCCGGAGAACCGGCGCCTCGACTACGCGGGCTGGCGACTGGTCGCGCTGCGCGGCCGGCTGCTCGAAGCCCTGCGCGCCGAGCTCCCCGACACCCGCGCGGCGGGCCTGGTGCCCGCCCTGGCCCTCGGTTACCGCGGGGACATCCCCGGGGCGCTGTGGGAGGTCCTGATCCGCACGGGGACCAATCACCTGGTGGCCATTTCCGGCCTGCACGTGGGCATGGTGTTCGGTGCCGTGTTCTTTCTCGCCCGTGGCCTCTGGGGCGCGCTGCCGAGGGCGGCGCTGGCCCTGCCGGCCCCCGTGGCGGCGGCGCTCGCGGGCTGGTCGGCCGCGCTCGCCTACGCGGCCCTGGCGGGGTTCGCGGTGCCCACGCGCCGGGCGCTGGTGATGCTCGGCGTGCTGGTGGCGGTGATCGTCCTCAGGCGCCGGGTGCGGCCGGGTGACGGCCTGGGCATGGCCCTGGCGGCCGTCCTGCTGGCCGATCCCCCGAGCGTGCTCGATGCCGGCTTCTGGCTTTCCTTCGTCGCCGTGGCCGTGATCCTCTGGGCGGTGGCCGGCCGGCGTCGCCATGCCCTGGCCGACTGGGGGCGTGTCCAGTGGGCCGCGGCGGCGGGCCTCGGTCCGCTCACCCTGGCGCTCTTCCAGCGGGCCTCGCTGGTGGCACCGCTGGTCAATGTCGTGGCGGTGCCCGCGGTCGCCTTCGCCGTGTTGCCGCTGGTGCTCCTCGGTACCCTGGCCCTGCTGGTCGCCCCGGCCCTGGCGGGTATCCCCCTGGCCCTGGCCGTGCACCTGCTGGAGATCGGCACGGGGCTTCTCCAGGCCGTGGCGGACTGGCCGCTGGCGGCGCATTCCGGTCGTGCCCCCACGCTGTGGCTGCTGTTCCCCATGGCCGTCGGCGTGGCGTGGTTACTGGCGCCGCGGGGCGTCCCCGGGCGCGCGCTCGCGCCCCTGTTGGTCGTCCTGCCGCTGCTGACCGGGCCGCCCCGTCCGGCCGCGGGCACCGCGCGGGTGACCCTGCTGGACGTGGGCCAGGGCATGGCGCTGGTGGTGGAGACGCGGACGCACGCGCTGCTCTTCGATGCCGGCCCGCGGTTCTCGCCCGCGCTGGATGCCGGCGAGGCGGCGGTGGTCCCCTTCCTGCGCCAGCGCGGCATCCGCCGGCTGGACGGGGTGGTGATCAGCAACGGCGACAGCGACCATGCCGGTGGACTGGGGGCCGTGCGCCGCGCGGTGGCCACCGGCTGGTTGCGCAGCGGCGAGCCGTCCGCGGTGGCCGGTAGCGCCCCCTGTGTCGCCGGCCAGTCCTGGAACTGGGACGGCGTCTCGTTCCGGGTCCTGCACCCTGCGGAGGGGTTCGTGGGTGAGGCCAACGACCGTTCCTGCGTGTTGCTCGTGGCGGCCGGTGGTCGGCGCCTGCTGGTCACTGGCGACATCGAGGCGGCCGCCGAGAAGGCATTGCTGGCCAGGGGGGTGGATCTCGGGGCCGGGGTGATCACCATGCCCCACCACGGCAGCCGGAGCTCGTCGACACCGGCGTTTCTCGACCGCGTCTCGCCCTCGCTCGCGCTGGTGTCGGTGGGCTACCGCAACCGCTATGGCCATCCCGACCCGGCCGTGGTCCGGCGCTACCGGGAGCGGGGCGTGGCGATCCGCCGCACCGACCGCTGCGGGGCGATCACCCTGACGCTGGGGGCGGACGAGCCGGAGCCGGAATGCGCCCGCTCGCAACGCTACCCCTGGCGCGCCCTCAGCCCGCCTCCAGCGACTGGAGCTCGCTGAGCACGTTGCCGAGCAGTTGCCGCTGCCGGCCGCCGATCCCCTCGGCCAGGCGCTCGTGGTCGCGTTCGCCTTCCACCATCCGGATCAGTCGCTCGCCCAGCGGGTTGTCGCCGGCGCCGTTCTCCAGGCTCGCCGAGATGGCGGCGACGGCCTCGAGCGCCTCGTGCTCGCCCCGGGTGGCCTCGAAGACCATGGCCGCGATCATCGGTGCCGCCTGCGCGGGATCCGGCGCCGCGTCGGGATCGGGCAGGGTGGCCGGGTCCTCGATCCCGCGCTGCACCGCCGCGACGATCACCCGGTCCTCCTCGTCGAGCCGGTCCGTGTCGCCGGCCTCGCCGGCGATCAGCCCGTCCAGGGTTGCCACCAGTGCCTCCCAGCCGTCCTCGGCCATCTGGTCGAGCGTGTCGCGCACGCCGTCCGCCGAACCCTCCCGGGCCGCTTGGGCGCAGGCACGGATGAGCCCGGCATGGGTGGCGATGATCTGCTTTTCCAGGTCGGGTTCCATTGCTCCTCCGGAGAGCTGGAAGCCGGAAGCTTGAAGACGGGGGAGCCCTCATTCTGTGGCCCTTATTCCAGCTTCGAGCTTCAAGCTGTCAGCTTGTTTCTACATCGCCTCGATCCTGGCCCGCTGTTCGCGCAGGTTGTCGAGCTGGGTGGTGAAGTCGGCCAGGCGTTCGCGCTCCTGGTTGACCACGGCTTCCGGGGCCTTGTTGACGAAGTTGTCGTTGCCCAGCTTGCCGTTGCACTTGGCGATTTCCTTTTCCAGCTTGCCGATCTCGCGGTCCAGGCGCTCGATTTCGGCGTCCTTGTCGATCAGGCCGGCCAGGGGAATATGGACCTTCATCTCGCCGACCAGGGCGATGGCCGATTCGGGGGCCTCGGACTCGTCCTCCAGCCAGTCGATGGACTCCAGCCGGGCCAGCTGGGTGAGGAAGCCGCGGTTGTTCTCGGCACGCTCGCGGTCATCGAGGGTGCCGCCGGTCAGCAGCACGGGGACCTGCCTGGCCGGGGCGATGTCCATTTCCGAGCGGATGCGGCGCACGCCCATGATGAACTGCTTGACCCATTCCAGCTCCTCGATAGCGGCCTCGTCGATGCGCGCGTCGTCGGGCTCGGGGAAGGGCTGGCGCATGATGGTGTCGCCGGACTTGCCGGCCAGGGGCGCCACGGCCTGCCAGAGCTCCTCGGTGATGAAGGGCATGATCGGATGGGCCAGGCGCAGGATGGTCTCCAGTACGCGCACCAGCGTCCGGCGGGTGCCCCGCTTGGCGGCCTCGGAGGCGGCATCGTCGTTGAGTACCGGCTTGGAGAGCTCCAGGTACCAGTCGCAGTACTCGTGCCAGATGAACTCGTAGAGGTCCGAGGCCAGCAGGTCGAGACGGTAGTCCTGGATGTGGCGGTTCACCTCGGCCTCCACCTGCTGGAGGCGGGCGATGATCCAGCGATCGGCCAGCGACAGCTCGACCGCGTCGCTCTCCACACCCGTGGCCGCTCCCGGCGTCCCGTCTCCCGCGGCATTCGCACCTCCCGGTGCATCATCCAGTCCCTCGCACTGCATCAGCACGTAGCGCGAGGCGTTCCACAGCTTGTTGCAGAAGTTGCGGTAGCCCTCGATGCGGCCCATGTCGAAGCGGATGTCGCGGCCGGTGGAGGCCAGTGCGGCGAAGGTGAAGCGCAGGGCGTCGGTGCCATGGGCCGCGATGCCCTCGGGGAATTCCTTGCGGGTGGCCTTCTCGATCTGCCTGGCCTTCTCGGGCTGCATCATGTTGCGGGTGCGCTTTTCCACCAGCGATTCCAGGTCGATGCCGTCGATCAGGTCCAGGGGGTCGAGGACGTTGCCCTTGGACTTGGACATCTTGTCGCCGTGGGCGTCGCGCACCAGCCCGTGGACGTAGACCTCCCGGAAGGGGACGTCGTCCATGAACTTGAGCCCCATCATGATCATCCGGGCGACCCAGAAGAAGATGATGTCGAAGCCGGTGACCAGCACCGAGGTGGGGTAGAAGGTCTCCAGTTCCGGGGTCTTTTCCGGCCAGCCCAGCGTGGAGAAGGGCCAGAGGGCGGAGGAGAACCAGGTATCCAGCACGTCCTCGTCCCGGGACAGGGGCGTGTCACCGAGATCGTGCTTTTCCCGGACCTCGTCCTCGGTGCGCCCGACATAGACGTTGCCGTCCTCGTCGTACCAGGCGGGGATCCGGTGGCCCCACCAGATCTGGCGGGAGATGCACCAGTCCTGGATGTCCTCCATCCAGTTGAAATAGGTCTTGTCCCAGTTGCCGGGGATGAAGCGGATGCGGCCATCCTTGACCGCCTCGATGGCCGGCTCGGCCAGCGGCCTGGCACGCACGAACCACTGGTCGGTGAGCAGGGGCTCGATGACCGTGCCCGAGCGGTCGCCGCGGGGCACCTTGTGACGGTGTTCCTCGATTTCCTCCAGCAGGTCCTGTTCCTTCAGGTCGTGGATGATCAGGTCCCGGGCCTCGTAGCGGTCCATGCCCCGGTATTTTTCCGGCGCGTTCTCGTTGATGCAGGCATCCGGGGTGAGGATGTTGATTTGGGGCAGGTCGTGGCGCAGCCCCATCTCGTAGTCGTTGAAGTCGTGGGCGGGGGTGATCTTCACGCAGCCGGTGCCGAACTCCATGTCCACGTACTCGTCGGCCACGATGGGGATCTCCCGGCCCACCAGGGGCAGCAGGATGGTCTTGCCCACCAGGTGCCGGTAGCGCTCGTCCTCGGGGTTCACCGCCACCGCCGTGTCACCCAGCATGGTTTCCGGGCGGGTGGTGGCCACCACCAGGTGGTCCGAGCCGTCGGCCAGCGGGTAGCGCATGTGCCAGAGGTGGCCGGTCTCTTCCTCGGAGACCACCTCCAGGTCGGAGACCGCGGTGTGCAGCACGGGATCCCAGTTGACCAGGCGCTTGCCGCGGTAGAGGAGGTCCTCTTCATACAGCCGGACGAAGACTTCCTTGACCGCCTCGGAGAGGCCCTCGTCCATGGTGAAGCGCTCGCGGCTCCAGTCGGGCGAGGTGCCCATGCGGCGCAGCTGGCGGGTGATGCCGCCGCCGGATTCCTCCTTCCAGTCCCACACCCGCTCGACGAACTTTTCCCGGCCCAGGTCGTGGCGCGTCTTGTCCTCGGCCTCGAGCTGGCGCTCCACCACCATCTGGGTGGCGATGCCCGCGTGGTCGGTACCGGGCTGCCACAGGGTGTTGCGGCCCTTCATCCGCTGGTAGCGGGTCAGCGCGTCCATGATGGTGTCCTGGAAGGCGTGCCCCATGTGCAGTGTGCCGGTGACATTGGGGGGCGGGATCATGATGCAGAACGGATCGCCCTGGCCGGAGGGCGCGAAATGCCCCCGCTGCTCCCAGAACGGGTACCACTTCTGTTCGATGCTCTTGGGGTTGTAGGTCTTTTCCATGGGAGTCCGGTCTTCGCCCGCTTCGTGTTGTTCGACTCGGCCGGCGGGTCGCCTCCCGGGACGCCGAGCGGCGGGGAGGTTCCCGGCGGGCCAGCAATCACCGCAAATCGCCGAGTATACCTGATGCGTCCGCCTCTATGGGGGATGGTCGGGGAGGGTGCAGAACCGGCCGGGACGTGGCATGGTAGGCCCAAAACCGCACTGCCGGGAAGGGAATCCCGCCGACCGAGAACAAGAACCAGCCAGGGGGTGTTCGCATGAGCCGGGAGCGTCGTCGTTTCGAGCGTCTTGAGGTATTCGCCATCGAGCGGGCCGAGCGCGAGGATCTGCGCGAGTGGTTGCAGGAGATGGAGACCGGCATTCCCGGGCTGGTGCGCAATTTCTCCTGGGCCGGGCTCGAACTCTGGCTGGAGCGCGAGGCGGAGGTCCCGCCGGCGGGGATGCACATCGACTTCCCGGCCATCGAGGGACTCGGCTTCGAGGGCTGCGCGGTGGACGCGCTGCCGGTCTGGCGCGATTTCGTCGACGAGCGCTTCCAGCGCATGGGCTGCGAGCTGGTGGATGTCGACGAGCAGGCCATGCGCCCGCTCAAGCACCTGTCCGAGTCGCTGGAGGCGCTCGCCGAGACCCCTTGGCGCCTGTGCGTGCAGGTGACCCCCGCCGAGGGCCTGGCCTGAGCCGGCTCAGCCCGCCGCGGTGCGGATTGCCTCGAGAAACGGCTCGCCGTAACGCTCGAGCTTGTGCTCGCCCACCCCGTAGAGGGCCAGCAGCCCCTCGGGGGCGTCGGGCTTGTGGCGGGCCATCTCCCGCAGGGTGCGGTCGCCGAAGATGACGTAAGGGGGGACGTCGGCCTCCTCGGCGAGCCGCCGACGCAGGTCGCGAAGCCGCCTGAAGAGGCCGGCATCGAAGTCCCCGGCCTCCTCCTCGTGGCGCTTGATCGCGCGCGCGTCGACCCGCGGGCGGGCCAGCTCCAGCGTCTCCTCGCCCCGCAGCAGGGGACGGGCGGCCTCGGTGAGGCCGAGCACCGAGTAGTTGGCGACGTCCTGCACCAGGTAGCCGCGGTGGATCAGCTGCCGGAGGATCGATTCCCACACCGGCGCCGAGTGGTGGTCGCCGATGCCGTAGGTGGACAGCCGGTCGTGGCCCAGCCGGCGGATGGCCTGGTTGTCGGCGCCGCGCAGCACCTCGATGACGTGGCGCATGCCGAAGCGCTGCCCCACCCGGTAGACGCAGGAGAGGGCCTTCTGCGCGTCGACCGTGGCGTCGAAGCGCTCGGGCGGCGACTCGCAGACGTCGCAATTGCCGCAGTCGGCGTCCGGGTGGTCGCCGAAGTAGCCGAGCAGGGCGCGGCGCCGGCAGGAGAGGCTCTCGGCGAAGCCCACCATGGCGTTGAGCTTGTGCAGCTCGACGCGCTTGCGTTCCTCGTTCTCCGTGTTGTCGATCAGCAGGCGGGCCGTGGCGATGTCCCGGGCGCCGAACAGCAGCAGCGCCTCGGCGGGCAGGCCGTCGCGGCCGGCCCGGCCCGTCTCCTGGTAGTAGCTCTCGATGTTCTTGGGCAGGTCGAAGTGCACCACGAAGCGGACGTTGGGCTTGTCGATGCCCATGCCGAAGGCCACCGTGGCCACCACCACGCGGATGTCGTCGCGCAGGAAGGCATCCTGGACCCACTGGCGCTGACGGTCGGAAAGCCCCGCGTGGTAGGCGGCGGCCTTGTGGCCGCGCTCGATCAGCCGCTCGGCCACCGTCTCCACCCGCTTGCGCGACAGGCAGTAGACGATGCCGGACTGGTCGTCGCGCCCGGCGAGAAAGTCGGCCAGCTGGCGGTAGGGCTTCTGTTTCTCCACCACCGTGTAGCGGATATTGGGCCGGTCGAAGCCCGTGAGGTAATGGCCGGCGGCCTCCAGCCCCAGGCGGGCGGCGATGTCGGCCCGGGTGTGGGGGTCGGCGGTGGCGGTGAGCGCGATCATGGGCACGCGGGGAAACTGGGAGCGCAGCTCGCCGAGGCGCACGTATTCCGGCCGGAAGTCGTGGCCCCACTGGGAGACGCAATGGGCCTCGTCGACGGCGAACAGGGCCACGTCCACGTGCTCCAGGCGCTGGAGGAAGCCGGGGGCCAGGAGACGCTCGGGAGCCACGTAGAGCACGTCCAGTTCGCCGGCGTGCAGCCGTCCGAGCACCGCCCGGGCGTCCTCCGGCTCCAACGAGGAGTTGAAATGCGCCGCCGACACGCCGTTGGCCCGCAGGGCATCCACCTGGTCCTTCATCAGCGAGATCAGCGGCGAGACCACGATGGCCACCCCCGGGCGGTGCAGGGCCGGGATCTGGTAGCACAGCGACTTGCCGCCGCCCGTGGGCATGACCACCAGGGCGTCGTCGCCGCCCACCACGCGCTCGATGATCTCGCGCTGGTGGGGGCGGAACTCGGCGTAACCGAAGACCCGTTGCAGGGTGTCGTCCAGCGAGGAAATGGCGGCCTCCGGGGCACTTCGCGAAAGCCCTACAGGATAGCCGAACGGGCGGGGTCGCCGCCATGTGCCGGCTGACGGCCGGTCCCGTTTCCCCGGTGCCCCTCGGTGGTTGTTATACTCGCGCGCCATCCAGCCACCGACGAGAGCCGCGCCCATGGCCGAGACCACGCTGTACCGCGTCACCTTCCTCAACCGGAACGAGGTCTACGAGATCTATGCCCGCGAGGTGGGCCAGGCGGGGATGTACGGTTTCGTTGAGGTGGCCGACCCGGTCTTCGGCGAGAAGTCGGAGGTGATCATCGATCCCACCGAAGAGCGGCTGCGCGCCGAGTTCAAGGGTGTTCGCCGGTTCTACATCCCCGTGCACTCGGTGGTCCGTATCGACCAGGTCGAAAAGCGGGGACCGGCCCGGGTGACCGCCATGGACGATTCGAAAGGGGGCACGGTCACGCCCTTCAACCCGGGCATGCCGCCGCGCGGTAAGTGATGCGGCATTATCGAGAGGAGTGGGCAGCGTACAAGGGTGGTGGAGTACGGGTTTCGCGCGCCTCGAAGCCGTACTTCTTTTGACCCGCTTTTCCGGCGCGCGAGTATCGAGAAAATTTCGGCGCAAATGGTGCGCGAAATCCATAGCGGGTTGCTTACACGCAGCCCCTGTTTCACGCCATGGTGTGATGAACCCGATCATCCGCTGCACCGTTCCGGGAGCCCGACATGCAGAACCTTCGGCAGCACCTGCAACGCATCGACGGCAAGGGCTACAAGGCCTACGAGGACATCCGGGGCGAGTACCGCTTTCCCCGTTTCACCCTGGTCGTGGACCACGTCCAGGCCGACCCTTTCGCCGCACCCTCCCGGCTGCGGGTGCGGGTTCCCCGGGAGGTGGCCGATCTGCCGAGCCATGCGCGGCAGGAAGGGCCACGTGCCCGGGCCGCGCGGGATTTCCTGGCCCGGGCCTTTGCCCGTGCCGTCTCGAAGGAACGCTCGGTAGCCATCGACGCCGGTGCCCAGACCGTGCTGGATCGCACGGCCTGCCTGTTCACGGAAGAGGGCGTGGAACTGCGTTTCACCGTCAGCCTGCCGGCGGCCGGGCGGCGGGTCCTGGGGCGCAAGGCCCGGGACCTGCTGGTGGAGCGCCTGCCGCAGGCGGTGGCGTCGGCCACCGAGGCCGGTCGCCTCGATCTCGATGCCCTGCGCCGGCATTGCGACGCGGTGGAAGACCAGGTGGCCCTGCGCGACCAGCTGGCCGCGCGGGGGCTGGTGGCCTTCGTCGGCGACGGTGCCGTGTTGCCGCGCGCCTCGGGGATCGACGACCGGCCGCTGGCCGATGCCATCCCTCTCCAATCGCCGGACAGCCTGCGCATCACCCTGGAGGCCCCCAATGCCGGGGCCGTGACCGGCATGGGGGTTCCCCGGGGGATCACCCTGGTGGTGGGTGGCGGTTTCCACGGCAAGTCCACGCTGCTGGGGGCGCTGGAGACGGGCGTCTACGACCACCTGCCGGGCGACGGGCGCGAACGGGTGGTGACCGACCCGGGGGCGGCCAAGATCCGCGCCGAGGACGGTCGCGCGGTGAGCGGCGTGGACCTCTCGCCGTTCATCAATCATCTGCCGTTCGGAAAGCCCACCGAGGCCTTTCATACCGACCTGGCCTCCGGCTCCACCAGCCAGGCCGCGGCGTTGCAGGAGGCCCTGGAGGCCGGTGCCCGAACGCTGCTGGTGGACGAGGATACCTCGGCCACCAACTTCATGATCCGCGACGAGCGGATGCAGGCCCTGGTGGCCAAGGACAGCGAGCCCATCACCCCTTTCGTGGATCGCATCCGCGAGCTGCGCGACGCGCTCGGTGTCTCCACCGTGCTGGTCATGGGCGGTTCGGGGGACTACTTCGACTGCGCCGACACCGTCATCCAGATGCACGACTACGCGCCGGTGGACGTCACCGAAAAGGCCCGCGCGATCGCCGCCCGCCATGTCACCGGGCGGCGCGAGGAGCGCGAATCGGCGCTCTCCGCGCCGCGCCGTCGCGCCCTCGACCCGGCGTCGGTGCAACCGCGAAACCGCAAGGGTCGGCCGAAGGTCTCGGCCCGCGGCCGGGAGACCCTGGTCTTCGGCGAGGGGGCCGTGGACCTGCGGGCGGTGGAGCAGATCGTGGATGCCTCCCAGGTGCGGGCCATCGGGCGGTTGCTGGAGGCGGTCGCGGAGGAACCCGGCCGGGTGGCCGACCCGGTCGCCTGGATCGAGCGGCGCCTCGGGCAGACGCTGGACTCGCTGGCCCGGCGCCCCGACGGCGACCTGGCTCGCCCAAGGACGCTGGAGGTCATGACCGCCCTGAATCGCCTGCGGGGGGTGCGCCTGGGTTGAGACGCGCGCGGGCACACCATTCGTCGTGTTCTTCCGCCTGCTGGTCCCGGAACGCCTCGCCGGCGGTCTCCACGTCTACCCCAGGGCCTTCCCGCGGGTACGGCCGCCGGTCCGGATCACCGGTCGCGGGGGGCGACCGGGCGGCCAGCCTTCCCTGGAACAGGGTTCGCACCTGCCTTCATGGCCTGCTCGTGATCGGACTCGGGTAAAGCGGGACACACGGGGAAGGCCACGGGCATCCGGACCAGGCGTGCCGGCGAGGCTCCGTCCCCGCGGGACGGGATGCGCGTGCGGGTGGACCGGGTGCGGCCGCGGGGGGAGCAAGGCCGAGGCCCGGCTCGACCACGGGTTCCGGGAGCTGGCCCCTCCCGCGAGCTGCGCCCGTGGGTTGTTCACGACCCGGGGAAACGGGACGCCTTCCGCCAGCGGTACCGGGCCGAGCTCGACGCGATGGCGGACCGGGAGGCGATCGAGACGCTGCGCGAGGCCGCCGACGGTGGCCGGGTCACGCTGGCCCACGGGGCCCGGGAAGAGCGCTGCAACAACGCGGTGGTGCTCAAGGCGTAGCCGGAGGGAAGCGGCCAGGGGAGCGGGAAGAAAAAACCGCGCCGGAAAGGCGCGGTCTCGGGGGCGGGCCGTGCTGGAGGGAACGGCTCAGCCGCACTTGCTCTCGCCGCAGTTGAGGCAGGTCATGCAGCCGTCCATGCGGACCATGGCCTTGGTGTGGCACTTGTTGCACAGCTGGGCGCCCGGGGGATGGGATTCCTCGCTGTCGTCGCAATCGGCCTGGGTCGGCTCCTGGGGCTCGATGGTCTGGGCGTACTCGGCCTTCTTGGCCTCGATGAAGGCCTTCTGGTGGGCGTCCATTTCCTCGGGCTCGATCATGCCGATCTTCTTGAGGTGGCGCTCGATGACGTCGCCGATCTCGGCCACCAGCGAGGGCATGAAGCGCCCGCCCTTCTTGAAGTAGCCGCCGCGCGGGTCGAAGACCGACTGGAGCTCTTCGACCAGGAACGTGGAGTCGCCGCCCTTGCGGAACACCGCGGAGATGATCCGGGTGAGCGCCACGATCCACTGGAAGTGGTCCATGTTCTTCGAGTTGATGAAGATCTCGAAGGGGCGCCGGGCCTCGTGCTCGGTGCCGGGATTGAGGATGACGTCGTTGATGGTGACGTAGAGCGCGTGCTCGGAGAGCGGGGTCTTGATCTTGTAGGTGGAGCCCTCCAGCGCCTCGGGGCGCTCGAGGTTCTCGTGCATCTGCTCGATGGCGTCGCGATCGTCGTTGGAGGCGGCCTCCGGTGCCCAGCTGGAGGCGGTGGCCTCCTCGCTCTTCACCTCGTAGTCGACGATCTTGTTCTCGATCTTGATGGCCATTGCGTTTCTACCTCGGCTCGCTGCCGTTGGGGCGGGTGGCCGGCACCCGCCGCGTTGGACTCGGTCGGATTCGCTGGGACGGCTCAGAACTTGCCGTAGTAGCCTTCCTTGAGGGCGTCGTAGAGGTTGGCGGCGGTGTGGGTCTCGCCGTCGTACTCGATCTCCTCGTCGCCCTTGGCCTCGACCACCGTGCCGTCCTCGAGCCTGAAGCGGTAGGTGGTATTGGCCAGGTCCTCGCCCTTGACCAGCACGCCCTGGAAGGCCTCCGGGTTGAAGCGGAAGGTGGTGCAGCCCTTCAGGCCGTTGTGGTAGGCGTAGGTGTAGATGCCCTTGAAGTCGTCGTAGGGGTATTCCGTGGGCACGTTGGCGGTCTTGGAGATCGACGAGTCCACCCACTTCTGGGCCGCGGCCTGGATGTCGACGTGCTGCTGCGGGGTGACGTCGTCGGCGGCGATGAAGTAGTCCGGCAGCGCGCCGTCCTCGCCGCCGGCGCCCGCCGGGAAGGCGTCGCCGTCGATCAGGTGGCGGTAGGCGAGCAGCTCGAAGGAATAGACGTCCACCTTCTCCTTGGACTTGCGCCCCTCGCGGATCACGTTGCGGAAGTAGTGGTGCGCGAAGCTGGGCTCGATGCCGTTGGAGGCGTTGTTGGCCAGCGACAGCGAGATGGTGCCGGTGGGCGCGATGGAGCTGTGGTGGGTGAAGCGGCTGCCGGTTTCCGCCAGTGCCTCCGCCAGTTCCGGGTCCTCGCCGGCCACCTTCTGCATGTAGCGGCTGTATTTCGCCCACAGCACGCGGCCCTTGACCGTCTGGCCGGCCCGGTAGCCGTCGCGCTTCATTTCCGGGCGCCGGGCCAGCATTTCCTCGGTGACCGTGTAGTCCTCGTCCATGATCGGCGCCGGTCCCTTCTCCTCGGCCAGCGCGAGACCCGAGCGCCAGCCCTGCAGGGCCAGCTCCTTGGCCACCTGTTCGGTGAAGGCCAGCGAGTCGCTCTCGCCGTACTTCATCCGCAGCATGGTCAGGGTGGAGCCCAGCCCGAGAAAGCCCATGCCGTGACGGCGCTTGCGGTAGATCTCGTCCTGTTGCTCGGGCAGGGGCAGGCCGTTGATCTCCACCACGTTGTCGAGCATGCGGGTGAAGATGTCCACCACCCGGCGGTAGGCGTCCCAGTCGAAGCGGGCTTTGTCGGTGAAGGGATCGCGGACGAACTTGGTCAGGTTCACCGAGCCCAGCAGGCAGGCGCCATAGGGGGGCAGGGGCTGCTCGCCGCAGTTGTGGGCGTGCAGGCCGTTGGCATCGAAGGTGTTGATGCCGGGCACCTGGACGTCGAAGACGTCCTCCTCGCCGTCGGCAACGATCTCGGCGACCCGTGCGACGAACCGTTCCCGGTTGAGCGAGCGGCGGTAGCCGTTCAGCGCGCTGTGCAGGCGTTCGGCCTTGGTGGTGTCGGCAAAGCCCACGCGTTCGTTGAAGGTCGCCAGGTTCTCGCCGGTGATGACCAGTTCGTGCTGGGCCCGGATGGGATAGTCGGCGGCGCCGCCCCGGCCATCGGGCAGGCGGGCCGTTTCCGCCTTGCGGCGATCGCGGTAGATCGTCGAGGCGATGCCCAGGCGCAGCAGCATGCGCTGGACGGCCTCCAGCCGTTCGCTGTCGGATTGTGCCAGGCGAATGCTGACGCCCTTTTCCGGCGTGCCCTGGACCGAGCCGTCGGCATCGAACAAGCCGCGCAGGAAACCCTCGTAGAACCGGCTGGAGCCCTGTTCCACCTGCGCAGTGACCGATTTGGCCCCTGGCTCCATGCCCAGGTCATCGGCCAGGCGGCGCAAGGCGCCCAGGGCCAGGCGGTGCTCGCCGCGATCGGCGACCTTGTGCCAGCCGGCGAAGTCGCTTCGATGGGGCAGGTTGCGCGCGGCATTCTCCGCTGCGGCCATGATGGCGCGGGCCCCGGCCGACAGCGCGCCCGAATCGCCATTGGCCACGGCCGGCGTCTCCCAGACCGAGAGCACGGCCTTGTCCGATTTCAGGGTGCCATCGCCGACGAGCAGGCCGGCGAGGTAGCCTTCGTCGTGGCCAAAGGCGCCGGACCATTCGGGATGCTCCCGGTGATCGTTGAGCAGGACGCGATCCCCCGGCACCAGGTCGCCGGCAGCGCACCACTCGGTATCGGTGGTGTAACGCGTGAAGCGGCTGACGCGGCGCACACGGTGGTCGGCGGTGAGGCGCAGCTTGTAGCCCTCGGCCGTCTGCAGGCGCACGACGGGCTTGGTCGCCGTGCGGAAGAAGCCCTCGGGGCCGCTGGCATGATCACGGCCGTCCACCCGGGCGGCGAACGGCCGGCCGACCAGGTCGCTCACCCGGCGCGGACCGGCGCCGGTATGGACCCATGTGTCGGCGGTGACGCAGGGGTTGGTGGCGCGGATTTCCTCGCAGAACCAGTTGTTGTTCATCTCGTTGACGCGGTCGATGAGGATGAACCCGGGCTCGGCGTAGTCGTAGGTGGAGGTCATGATCATGTCCCAGACGCGCTGGGCCTTGACCGTGCGATAGATCCGGCAGGCCACCAGGCCGTCTTCGCGGGTGACGTACTTGTCCTTGACCGGCCAGTCGCGCCAGATGACCTGTTGGGGGTCGTCGAGGTCGATCCCGTCCACCTCGGCCTCGCGCTCGGTGAGGGGGAAGGCCAGCGGCCAGTCGGCGCCGTCCTCGACCGCCTGCATGAACTCGTCGGTGATCAGCAGCGAGAGGTTGAACTGGCGCAGCCGGCCGTCCTCGCGCTTGGCGCGGATGAAGTCCATGACGTCGGGATGGCCCACGTCGAAGGTGGCCATCTGCGCGCCGCGCCGGCCGCCGGCAGAGCTCACCGTGAAGCACATCTTGTCGTAGATGTCCATGAACGACAGCGGCCCCGAGGTGTAGGCGCCGGCCCCGGAGACGTAGGCCCCCTTGGGACGCAGGGTGGAGAACTCGTAGCCGATGCCGCAGCCCGCCTTGAGCGTCAGGCCGGCCTCGTGGACCTTCTCCAGGATGTCGTCCATGGAGTCGCCCACCGTCGCCGACACCGTGCAGTTGATGGTCGAGGTGGCCGGCTTGTGGTCCCAGGCACCGGCATTGGAGGTGATCCGGCCGGCGGGGATGGCGCCGTGGCGCAAGGCCCAGAGGAACTCCTCGTACCAGTGCTCGCGCTTGTCCGCTTCCTCCACCTCGGCCAGGGCGCGGGCGACGCGCTGGTAGGTATGGTCGACGCTCTCGTCGATCACCCGGCCGTCCTTGGCCTTGAGGCGGTATTTCTTGTCCCAGATGTCTTCCGAGGCCGGCTGGATGGGGATCTCGGTGACGGCATTGGGCAGGGTGCGAACCTTGGCGGCGGTGCTCATGTTCCTCTCCCTCGTCAACAGGTCGGGCGGCGGCCGCCGGGGCGCGGCCGCTCGCGGGTATCCACGACTTATCCACAGCCCGTGAACAGGTTTGTCCCCACGTGGGCCATAGATGCTGGGGTGTCCGGGGCTCCCGGCAACAAGATATGGGGAAACTAGACCGGTTTCCCCTCGCCGTCAACAGGCAGGAACGGCTCCCACGGCGCGGGCCGCATGGTGGCGGGATTCGCTGGGGCGAGCGGGGTGATCAGCCCAGCCGGTAGGCGAACCGCCGCCGGCGCCGGTGGTCGGGCGAGACGTCGTCGGTCGCCCGCGACCAGTCCTGCACCGCCGCGCGCAGTCGGGCCAGGGTGGCGGCGTGTTCCGGCCGGTCGGCGACGTTGTGGGCCTCCCAGGGATCGGCCTCGAGGTCGTAGAGCTCTTGTTCGGGCCGGGTCCGGAGGATGCGGGCCTGGGCGTCGTCGAGCCCGCTGCGGCGGGCCACGCGGCGGATGGCGCGGGTGCTGGGGGAGGCGTTGACGTCGGCGGGCAGGGCATGGGGTTCGCCGAAGTAGGCGTTGTGGATGTACTTGAAGCGCCGCGTGCGGACCCCGCGGACGTGGTCGTCCACGTCGTGCCAGTTGCGCTCGATGAAGACCCGCTCGCGGCCGCTGAAGGTCCGCTCCGGGAGGGCAGGCCAGTGGCTCTCGCCGTGGAGCCTGCCGGGGATGTCCACCCCGGCGGCCTCCAGGGTGGTGGGGCCCAGGTCCAGCAGGCTCACCAGGCCGTGGCGCACGCCGGTGGGCAGGCGGGCGGGGTGGCGCATCACCAGGGGCACGCGCACGCCGGGGTCGTAGAGCGTGCCCTTGGCGCCGGGGAAGGGCTGGCCGTGGTCGGAGGAAAAGATCACCAGCGTGTCGTCGGCGAGCCCGGCGGCGTCGAGGAACTCGAGCACCTCGCCCACCTTGGCGTCCAGGCGGGTGATGGCCGTGTAGTAGCGCGCCAGGTCGATGCGCACGCGCAGGGTGTCGGGCAGGTAGGCCGGCACGCGCACGTCGCGGGGACGGTACTGGGGAATCTGGCCGGTGAACTGGTAGGGCCGGTGGGGCTCGAGAAAGCCGATGCTGAGAAAGAAGGGGCGTCCCGCGGGCCGCTCGCGCATGAACGCCGGCCAGTCCCGCGGCCAGGGGCGGGCGAAGTGAAAGCGTTCCCGCGCCGGCTTGCCCAGGTGCAGCTTGCCCACCGCGCCGGTGAAATAGCCGGCCCGGCCCAGCATCTCGGGGATGAAGGGGGCGTCCGCGGGCAGGGCGCTGTGCAGGTCCTCGGTGCCCGTGGCGTGGGCATACAGGCCGGAGTAGATGCTCGAACGGCTGGGACTGCATTGCGGGGCGGTGACGAAGGCATGGGTGAAACGCAGTCCCTCGCCGGCCAGCCGGTCGATGTTGGGCGTGGCGATGCCGGGGTGGCCATAGCAACCGAAGTCCGGCATGCCGGCATCGTCGGCGAACATCCAGATGATGTTGGGGCGGCGTTGCATGACTGGCCTTCCGGGTCGCTGGGTGTCGCTTCGAGCGGCTGCTCCCAGGCTAGCATTCGCGCAGTAGTTCCTTATCGGGCCGCCACGATCCGCGGCCGTCCGGCATCGACCCGCAGGCGTTGGTTGCGTTCCTCCAGGACCCGGTAGTCGGTGCGCTTGACGCTGTCGACGAAGACCCATTCGCTCTCCACGGACGCGGGCGTGACGGTGACCGTCATGTAGCCGCGGTGCTCGGTGTCGGCGTAGGCCAGGGGTTCGATGAGCCGGACCAGGCCCGCGGCCACGGCGTCCGGGTCTTCCTCGGGGAAGTATTCCTCCAGGCCCGGCGAGGAGACCGAGCTGGTGGCGAACTCCACGCCCACCGGGTTGCCGTCGATGTCGGCGAGGTCGCTGGCCCAGGCGTTGTGGGTGTCGCCGGCGAGGACGACCAGGTTTTTTTCCAGGGCGCGGGCCGTGCCCAGCAGGTTCTCGCGGGCAACGGGGTAGCCGTCCCAGGCATCGAGGTTGTAGGGGATGGCCGGCTGGGCGAGAACGGCCTGCTCGTCCGGGGTCAGGCTCTGCGGCGCGGTGGCCGCCTTCTGCAGCAGCGCGCTGTAGTCGGCAAAGCCCACCTGGCCGGTGACCAGCGGGGCGGGGATCTCCATGCGGCCCATCAGCACCTGCTGGCCCAGCAGTTGCCAGGTGGCCGTGGAGGCCGCCATGCGGCCCTGCAGCCATGCCATCTGCTCGGCCCCCAGCAGTTCGCGGGCGGGATCGGAGAGGGCGGCGGTGAAGGCCGCGGCGTCCAGCGTGCCGGTGGCCGGGTCGATGAACTCGGCGTAGTCCAGCTGTCGGTCGCGGGCGATCACGCGGGTGTCGAGCATGTAGAGCGAGGCCAGGTCGCCGAACTCGAAGCTGCGGTAGACGGCCTCGCGGCGTCCGTCGACGGGTTCGCGTACCGGCAGCCACTCGTAGTAGGCCCGGAGGGCCGCCGAGCGGCGGGCCGGGAAGGCGCCCTCGTCGGCGTCGTGGTTCTCGGCGCCGGCCGCCCAGGTGTCGTTGGCGATCTCGTGGTCGTCCCAGACGAGGATGAACGGCAGGGCGGCATGGATGGCCTGCAGGTCGGGGTCCCCGCGATACTGGGCGTAGCGGCGGCGGTAGTCCTCCAGCGTGAACAGTTCGCCGGCGGGCTCGGAGACCCGGCCCATGGCCTCGGCATCGGCCGAGGCATAGCCGCCGACGCCGTACTCGTAGATGTAGTCGCCCAGGTGGATGGCGGCGTCCAGGTCGTCGCGACGGGCGGCCTCGGCGTAGACGTGGAAGTGGCCCGCCGGGTAGTTGGAGCAGGAGAAGACGGCGAACCGCAGCGCCTCCACCCGGCCCACCGGCAGGGTCCGGGTGCGGCCGACGGGCGAGTGCCGGCCGCGGTGGCCGAAGCGGTAGTAGTAGCGCGTGCCGGGCAGCAGGCCGCTGACGTCGATCTTGACCGTGTAGTCCCGGGCGCGGCCGGTCACCGTGGTGCCCGAGGCGAGCACGTCGGTGAATCCGGCATCGGCCGCGATTTCCCAGTCGATGGCCACGTCCGCTTCCCGCGAGGGGGTGGCCCGCGTCCAGATCACCACGCCCTCGGCCCCGGGGTCGCCGCTGGCCACGCCGTGGTCGAACGTCACCTCGGCGGCGTCGTCACCCCCGCAGCCGGTCAGCGAGAGGCCGGTAGCGACGGCGGCGGTACCGATGGCGACGCCACGGATGAAGCGTCGGCGGGAGGGATCGTGGGCATGCATGGCGCGTTCCTCGCTGCGGGATGGGGGATCGGGATGATCCGGGTATCCCATCAGCCGAATGCGGCAACGCCGTTGCAGGGCGGTTACGGGTCCGTGACAGTCGCCGGGTTCAGGGCGGGAACGCGTTGCCCTCGAAGTCGAAGCGGCCGCCGGAGTCCCCGGCTCCCAGCCCGTCGATCACGGCGAACAGCCGCTCGGCGGTGAACGCGGGGGTTTGCAGCTGGCCGGCCGGCAGGCGCGCCTGGAAGGGGCGGGAGAGGGCCGTGTCGGTGGTGCCGGGCTGGAGGCCGGCCACGATCACCGCCGAGCGGTTCATCGTCAGCTCGATGGCGAAGTTCTTGAGCAGCATGTTCAGCGCGGCCTTGCTGGCCCGGTAGCTGTGCCAGCCGCCGGAGCGGTTGTCGGTGATCGATCCCAGCCTGGCCGAGAGCACGCCGATCCGGGTGGGGTGCTTGCGGTCGATACGATCGAGAAGCCGCGCCAGGAACAGGGCGGGCCCTACGGCATTGAGGCGATAGGCCGTCACCAGGTGCTCGGCCTCCAGCTCGCGGTAGCGTTTCTCCGGCCGGTGGGTCGGGTCGTGGAGCCAGCCGGTCGCCAGCAATGCGTGGTCCAGGGCCAGGTCCCGGGGCAGGCCCTCCAGGGCGAGGTCGATGCTTTCCGGGGCGGTGAGATCCAGGATCCCGCGGAGCTCGCCGTGGCGGGCCGGCGGAAGGCCCTCGGGATCGCGCCCCAGGGCGTGCACGCGCCAGCCGGGACGGACCCGGCGGAGGTGGTCGAAGTAGGCGCGGCCGATGCCGCCGCCGACCCCCAGGATCAGCGCGTTGCCGCCGGATTCGCTCACAGGGCTGTCTCCGTCGGGGAAGGCTTCAGGCGCGCGAGCGCAGGACCAGCGAGCTCAGGTCGCGGGCGCCCGAGCTGCGGATATGGCGTTCCAGCAGCGCCAGGGCCGGCTGGAAACGGCGCTCGTCGTCGAAACCGCTGTCGCGCTCGGCCGCGCGCATCTCGGCGTAGAGTCGTTCCCACTGCTCGATCAGGTCGCGCTGCGGGAGGAAGCGGGCCGAGGTGTAGCCGACGATGCCGCCGTCGCCGCGGATGGGCGCGAAGCGTGCCAGCACCCAGTAGTGGTCCCCGTTCTTGGCGCGGTTCTTGGTGAAGCCGTAGAACTCGTCCCCCGCCTGCAGGTGTTTCCACATGCTGTAATAGATGCTGTCGGGCATGTCCGGGTGGCGCAGGATGTTGTGTGGCTGGCCGACGAGTTCCTCGCGCGAGAAACCGGAGATCTCGGCCAGCGAGCGGCTTGCCTGGGTGATGAAGCCCGCGAGGTCGGTCTTGGACTGGATGGCCCGCCGGCCGCTGATTTCCACTTCGCGGCCGGTGACGCGGGTCACGTCCACGGGCGGGGTGTGTCCGCTGGTGAGCACCTGAGTCCCTCCAGGTCGAAGAATGGATTCACCCCATGATAAAAGGGTTTCGGTGGGGGTTAAAGCGCCGGGCCGGTTCAGGGCGATCGTTGCAGGGGAACGGCGATGAGCGAACCTGCTGGTACTACTCGGTGACCTCGACCCGGACCGGCCCCTGGAGGTGGAGTTGGCGCGGCGGGTGGAGGCGGATGTCGCGATCCGCTGGGTCGCCGGCAACCCCGACACCGAGACCGAGGCCTGCGTCGATCATCTCTTCGGCTCGGCGCTGGCCGAGGGCAACCCCGACGGCCGGGTCGAGACCCTCGCGGGGTTGCGTGTTGCCGGGCCGGGCGGGGTGTTTCGCGGGGGGCATCCGCGTGGACGGCCTGGGGCAGGCGGGCTCGCGGTGGCTGGCGGCCTGATTCCCGGCCCGAGGCGCTACACTACCGGGAAAACACCGGAGTGCCCGCATGAATCGACGAATGCTCCTGCTCGCCCTGCCGCTGGCCTGGGCCTGCGCGTCGGCCGAGGCCGGCTGGCGGGACTGGCTGGATTCCGCCCGTGACACCCTGGACGGCAGCGGGGACAGCGGCGATCCGGCGGCAGCCGGGATCACCGATGCCGAGGTGGCCGACGGCCTGCGGGCGGCCCTGGTCCAGGGGGCGGAGCGCGCCGTGGACACCCTGGGGCGGGAAGGCGGTTTCCTCGACGACCCCCGGGTGCGCATCGGCATCCCCGAGCCGCTGACCCCGGTGGCCCGCACCTTGCGGGCCGTGGGCCAGGGGGAGCGGGTGGAAGCCTTCGAGCGGCGACTCAACCGGGCCGCGGAAGCGGCCGTGCCTGCCGCCCGCGAGGTGGTGGTGGCAGGCATCCGCGGGATGACCCTCGCCGATGCCCGGGGCATCCTCCAGGGCGGCGACACGGCCGCCACCGACTACCTGCGGCGCACCGGCGGTGACCGCATCCGGGAAAGGATGCGCCCGCTGGTGGAAGAGGCCACCCGCGAAGCGGAAGTGACCCGCTACTACAAGGCGGTCCACGAGCAGGCCGAGAAGTTCGCCGGTGGCGTGGTGGACCTGGAGGGCCTGGACATCGACGCCCATGTCACCGAGCAGGCCACCGAGGCGCTTTTCCGGCTGATCGCCGAGGAAGAACGACGGATCCGCGAGGATCCCGTGGCGCGGGGCAGCGAGCTGCTGCAGCGTGTCTTCGGTGGCGGCTGAACCCTGCCGCTGCCCGGTCTTTCAATCGACTGCGAAGGGGAGAGGACGGATGGGGCTGTTTTCCTGGATCATCCTGGGCCTGCTGGCCGGTTTCCTGGCCCGCCGGCTCCTCCCGGGGATCGCCTCGGGCGGGTTGTTGACCACCCTGGTCCTGGGGGTGGTGGGGGCCCTGGTTGGCGGTTACCTCGGCACGCTGATCGGCTTCGGAGAGGTCGCCGGTCTCGACCCGGTCAGCCTGTTGCTGGCCGTGTTCGGCGCGGTGCTGGTACTGGCCGGCTACAAGCTCATTCGCCGGATCTAGAATGAACGGCGGGCAGACAGGGGACGAGAAAAGGCCGGGCACGGGCCCGCTCCAGGTGCTCGCCATCGTGCTGGTCACGGTTCTGGTGACCGTGGCGGGCACCTGGTGGGTGCTCGAGACCTATGTCTTCGTCAGCGAATTCGAGCCGGTGGAGCTGCAGGCGGAGGAGCGCCGTGTCCTGGACGGCAAGCTGCGCGCCCTGGGGATTCGGCCCGAAGACGGCCCCCGGGACCGCTTGGCGCCGTCCGCCGAGGCATTCGACGAACAGGGGCGGCTCCAACCCCGGCCCTACAGCGAGGCCGGCGCGCCGCGCGAGGTGCGTTTCGACGAGCGCGAGCTCAACGCCCTGCTGGCCAACAACACCGACCTGGCCCGCAGGATGGCCGTCGACCTCTCCGATGACCTGGTCAGCGTCAGGCTGCTGGTGCCGGTGGATCCCGCCTTCCCCGTGCTGGGTGGCCGGACCCTGCGGGTCGATGCCGGCGTCGAGGTCCGTTACACCGGCGAGCGGCCCGCGGTGATGGTGCGTGGCGTGAGCCTGATGGGCGTGCCGTTGCCCGCGGCCTGGCTGGGCGGGCTGAAGAACGTCGACCTGGTGGAGCAGTACGGCGCCCGCCCGGGTTTCTGGCAGTCCTTTTCCGCGGGCGTGGAGGATGTCGTCGTGGAAGAGGGCAGGCTGACGGTGAAGCTGCGCGAGTAGGGCGTTCCGGTCAGGTCTTGAACTCGCGGGCGATGCCGTCGAGCCGCTCGGCCAGCGCGGCGACCTCCTGGGTGGCCGTGGCCGAGTCCCCGGCGCCCGCGGCGGTCTGGCGGGTGATCTCGCGGATGGTCTCGATATTCTCGTTCACCCGGGTCATCAGGCCCGACTGGCGCTCGGCGTCGGCGAGGATGTGCTCGTTGCGCCGGGCGATGGCGTCGACCGCCTCGCGGATCGCGTCCAGGGCCTGTGCCGCCCGCCGGGACTCCGCGACGCTGGTCCGGGCCTGCTCGGTGCCCTCGCTCATGGCCCGGCGGGCGTTCTCGGAGAGCTGCTCCAGGCGCTCGAGGGTGTCGCGGATGGCGTGGGTGGACTCCTGGGTCCGCTGCGACAGGCTGCGCACCTCCTCGGCGACCACCGCGAAGCCGCGGCCTTCCTCGCCGGCGCGGGCGGCCTCGATGGCGGCGTTCAGCGCCAGCAGGTTGGTCTGCTCGGCGATGTCGGTGATCGAGGCGAGGATGCCGCCGATCTTCTCCACCCCGCCGGCGAGTTCGCCCACGGCGTGGTCCGCTCCTTCCACCCGCTCGGCGAGCCCGGAGATCCCCTCGGCCACCTGGCTCACCTGTCGCTGGCCGGTGTCGGTCTGGCCACGGGCCTCGATCGCCTCCTGGCTGGCCTCGCGGGCATTGTCCGTGGTCGTGCGCGTCGCCTCCGAGACCGCTCCCATCCGTTCCACCAGCTGGCCGGTGTCGCCTTCCTGTGACTGCATCCCCTGGCGGGTCTGGTCGACGATCCGTTGCAGGTCGTGGGCGGTGTGGGTGACATCGCCGGTGGCCCGCATGAGGTCGCCGAGGATGGCCTGGAAGTGGTCGAGCATGTGGTCCACGGCATCCCCCACGCCCTGGAACTCGTCCCGGGTCTCGAGGTGGACCCGGGGGCGGAGGTCGGTGTTCTCGTCGACGGCGGTCATGGTGCCCTGGAGATGGCGCAGCGGCCGGATCACCACGCGGTAGAGCACCCAGCCCACCAGTACCAGCCCCACGGCGAAGATCGCCAGGTTGATGCCCGCGGCGGTCCACAGCTGGCGGCGCATCTCGGCGTCGCGCCCGGCCAGCGAGAAGTCGAGCCGCGCCGCACCCAGGACCGCGCCCTCGGGCGCCGTGTGGCAGGTGGTGCAGTCGGTGCCCTTGTAGTCCTTGCTGTTGACGAAGGGCTGGACGAGGGTGAGCACCCGCTCGCCGTCGCGGCGATCCCAGCGCACGATCGATTCGCCGTCCAGGCCGCGGCGGTCGAGGTTGTCCTGCGGCCGTTCGCTGGGCAGGCCGGGGCCGAAGCTCTCGCTGACCGCCTCGCTGCGCAGCATGCGCAGATCGAGGATCTCCTCGCGCCGGAGCAGCTTTTCGCGCGGCACCTCGCGCTGGCTCATGGTGCCCGTGTACATCATGGCATTGAGGCCGTCGAGGTAGCTGCTGACGATGTCGCGCGCCTGGCTCTCGGCGGTCTCCACCGCCTGCTGCTTCTGTTGGTGGGCGGAGTAGAGCAGCGCCAGGCCGATGGCGGCGAGAAAGATCAGCGCCACCGGCGCCAGGATCTTGAGCTGGACGGAGATGAAGCGGGTGCCTGTTTTTCCGGACATGGATCGGCCGCGTGGTTGACTGTCTGTCCCGTTATCGGCGGGAGGCAGCGATCCCTGAGCCTCCGGGGCGTTTCGTCAGTCGCCGCTGCCCGGGGGCCGGCGCAGGAGCTGGCGCACCATCCAGGCCAGTATCGACAGCCCGCCGAGCAGGACCCCCCAGAGCACCACCCGGGACCAGGGAAAGGGCGCTCGGGGCGGTTGCAGCCGCCCGGCACCGCCCAGGGCGAAGGGTTCGCCCGCGGTGGCGGGGCCGGCGAGTCGCTCGCGCTCGCCGCCGTCGAGACCGGCCAGCAGCCCCGCGGCCGGCCGGTGGTGGCGCGTCGATTCGTGGCTGCCCCAGGCGAGGGTGTAGGGCCCGGGTCCCTCGGCCACGAAGGTCAGCCGATGGGCCACCCAGCCCAGGGCGAGTACCGGGGGCCGGCCGGGGTCCGGTTCCAGTGCCAGGCGCCACTGCCGGTCGCCGTTGGGCGGGAAGGCCAGCGGGTCGCTTTCCAGCACCAGGCCGTCATGCGCCAGCCGGTGGGCGCCGCCCCGTGCCCGCGGCTGCCACGGCGCCGCGGCCGTCGGCCGCGACTCCAGGCGCAGCTGGCGGACGAAGTTGCGGGCGTCGCTCTCCAGCCGCGCCCGGTCCACGGGGAATCGGCCGCCGATGTCCAGCCGGTAGCCGTCGGCCGGGTCGGCTGCACGTCGCGGCGCCGGTCTCAGCCAGTTGCGGGGCCGCGGGGCCTGGCGGGGCTCGAAGCCGGCCTCGACGCCTTCGAGGGTGACTTCGGCGAGCGCCGTCGGCCAGTCGATGCGCAGGTAGCGGGCCTCGGTCGGCGGGAGGTCGATGCGCCGCCGAACCAGCCGCGTCCCGTCGGCCGCGAGGTCGGCCACCGCCGCCCTCGCCACCAGCTTCCGCCAGTCGGCGAGGTCGTCGCCGGCGAATACCGCCAGCCGGCCGGCGAAGCCCGCGTCGGTCGGCCGCTGCCACTGCAGGGTGATCCGGGTGGGTGGCGACTCCAGACCGCCGAGGTCCACCACCCAGGCGGTGACCCGGTCGCGGGTGGCGGATTCGTCGTCGCTGCGGATCAGGGTGCCGTCGTCCCGGGTGATGATCTCCAGCCGCCGGCTCCCGGACTGCCCCTGCACGCGCAGCGGGAAGGCCGGCAGTTCCACGGCCGCCGGCGCCGTCCCGGGCCGCGTTCGGGGGTGGGTCAGGCGCAATGGAACCGGCTGGCCGTCGGCGTTGAATACCGCCAGATCGTCCAGCCGGGGACTGACCGCGTCGCGGTAGACCGCCGTCGGCACCTCCAGCGAGCGGATCGGCGCGCTGCCCGGGGTCGCGAGCTCGGCACCGAAGGCGAAGTCCGTGGGCTCGATGGCCGCGGCCGGGCCGGCAGCGAGGAGGACGGCCAGGGCGAGCAGGGCGTCAATCCGGGACATGGGCGTCTGCTCCTCGGGAATGGCGCGGCGGCAGGGGCGCGAGATAGCCCATCAGCAGGGTCAGGCTGCCCACGGCGATGAAGGAGACGATGCGGGCCACGGTGTCCGCCCCGGCCAGGTCCACCAGGAACAGCTTGGCGATCACCGCGCCCAGCAGCCCGGCGCCGGTCATCCAGGCGATCCGCCAGCCGCGGCGGGTGGCGGCCAACAGGAGCACCAGCGCGACCAGGCTCCAGGTGATGGAGGCGGCCGCCTGGAACACGGCGCTGTCCCACAGCGCCCCGGCATCGTGGGGCACCCCGGCATGGAAGTGCACCGCGCGGGCCACCATGCCGTTGATCACGGCGAAACCGATGGCCGCCACCACGCCCCACTCGCGCCCGCTCATGTCGGGTCGGTCGGGGTCCCCGCGGCGCCAGCCGAGAAAGGCGATCAGCGCCAGCAGCTGGGTGATTTCCAGCGGGTTGAGCAGCGGCAGGTAGGGCAGCGGCGCGGGATCGCCGCGGGTGACGGTCAGCAGCAGCACCCCGGCGAGGGCGAATATCGCCACCGGCCGCAGCATTGTGCGCCCGTAGAGCGTGGGAAAACGGCCCACCGGCCAGGCGAGCCGGTCCGCCAGGCGCGGCACCCCGGCCAGCATGGCGGCGGCCGCGAGCGGCCAGAGGATGGCCTCCCAGGTGGGGGACAGGCCATCGACCGCGTGCACCCACCAGCGCATCTCCCGGACCAGCAGTACCGCCAGGGACCAGCCGGTCAGGACGTGCCAGGCGCGCAGCAGGCTCGGCCCTCCCGGCCAGTGGTCCTCGAGTCGATGAAGGACCCGGTACTGGAGCGCGAAGGCCAGCAGCCAGGCGGGCAGGCCGGCGCGGGCCAGGGGGTGCTGGGCGCCGAGGGCGAACCACGTGGCCAGCAGGGCGACCAGGATCGCCGGCAGCAGGGCCACCACCGCGCCGTGGATCGGCGGCCAGGCCAGGCGCCTCCCCAGCTGCAGGGCGAGGCCGGCGCTGGCCGCGGCCAGTGCCAGCAGGCCGTGATGGCGGTCCGGGGCGTCCAGGTGGCTCCAGAGCTCGTTGATGGCGCCCCCGAACCACCAGGCCAGTCCCCAGAGAAGCAACAGGTCTTCCAGTCCCCGCTCGTTGCGGTGCAGGCGGTCCCGGTGCCGCCAGAGCACGAGCGCGGAGAACAGGCCCGCGATCGCCGTGAGCAGTGTCCCGAGATAGAGGCCGTTGACCACCGGCAGGGCCCCGGCGGTGCTGCCGGCCTCGCCCAGCAGGGAGAGGCCCGCGGCGAGTTGCACGGCCAGGCCCGAGAGCCGCGCCAGCAGGCGCTGCTGGCGCAGCCCGATCCAGAGCAGGGCGGCCCCCTCCAGCGCCCAGGCCGAGCCCGTCCACTGCGGGTCCAGGGCCAGCGGCACGGCCAGCGTGCCGAAGGCCACGGCGAGGCCGACGAACGCCTCGACCAGCAGGCCCAGGGCGGGGTCCCCCCTGCGGCCGATCGCGGTAGCCAGGCCGGCGTAGAACAGGGCCGCGCCCAGGGCGCTGTAGGCAGGCCCGAAGGCCAAGTCGCGCACCAGCCCGTACTGCAGGCCGAAGGCCACCAGCGGCAGCCCGAATACCAGCGTGCCGTCGACGAAGCCGCGCAGGCGTGGCGGTCCTCGCCGGGCGTAGAGCACGGGCAGCGCGGCGAAGATCAGGAAGAAGGCGAGCAGGAACGGCTCGGTGGAGGCGAAATGCTCGGGGCGGTAGGCGGTGATGCCCCAGGCGGCGCCGATGATGAAGGTGAAGGCGAAGCCGAGCAGGTTGAGCGCCCGCCAGCCACGGAACCAGGCGATGGCGAGGATGCCGAGGTCGAGCACCAGGTAGTAGCTGAACAGGGCCACGTGACTGCCTTTTTCGCCCAGGAGCACGGGCGCGAGGAAGCCGCCCACGATGGCCAGTGCCGCCAGGCTGCGGGCGTCCTGGAGCACGGCCAGGGCACTGGTGCAGGCCACCATCGCCACCATCAGCGCCAGGGCGGGTGCCTCGGCCAGCAATGCGTAGCGCGAGGCGGCGGCGAAGACCGCCAGGTAGACGATGCCCATGCCGGTGCCCTGGAGCACCAGGCCGTAGCCCCGCCGGCGCGAACGCAGCCGCCAGCCGCCGGTGGTGAGCGCCAGGCCGGCCACGACCGCGCCCACCAGGCGCAGCTCCACCGGCAGCCAGCCGGCCTCGATGGAATGCTTGAGCAGAAAGCCCACGCCGAAAAAGAGCACCACGGCGCCCACCCGGGCGAGGGTATTGCCGCCCAGCAGCCAGCCGCGAATCCGCTGCCAGGCGCGGTCGAGGGAGGTCTCGCGGGAGGGTGGCGGCCCTGGCTCGGGCTCGGGCGGGGGTTGCTCGCCGGTGGTGGTCGCTGCGGTCTCGGGCCCGGGTTCGGTGCCGGGGCCGGGCACGGGGAGGACCACCCCGGGAGGCGGGGGTGCCGGCTCGGCGGCGGTCGGCGCCCGGGTCTCGGTGGTCCCCGGCGCCGTCGCAGGCTTGGCCTCGGCCGGAGGCCGTTCGCCGACCGCGGCCGGCGCCGGGCCGCGCTCGAGTTCGGCGATGCGTTCCTCGAGGCGGCGCATGCGGCCAGCCATGCCGGCGAGGATGAAGGGCAGGGCGATGAAGAACAGCGCCCCGATCAGCAGGAACAGGTAGATGAGCCCCAATTGCGTCTCCCTGGCAAATCGTCCTTGGGCCCCACTATAGCCGATGGCCGCCGGGAGGGGTCAGGACCGGTCGAGCATTGCATCCAGCGCCCGGCCGAAGGCCCGGGGGGCCTCCACCCAGGGGAAATGGCCGCAGTCGTCGAGCAGCTGCACGCTGGCGAAATCGATCTCGCCGCGCATGGCGTCGAGCTGCTCGGGCATGAACAGGTCCTGGCGGCAGGAGAGGAAATGGATCGGCAGCCCCCAGCCGCGGATCTCGGCAGGGCGCACCGGCCGGCGCTCGTAGGCCTGCCAGCCGCGGATGTTGAGTTCGACGTCGAAGTCGTCCGGCGAGAACTGCCGGCCGATGGCCCGGTCGTGGAAATAGGCGGGCAGGACGCGCTCGATCTGTCGGCGGGCCTGTCCCTCGGCGTCCGTGCCCTCGCGGTTGGTGTTGTCCCAGGCGGCCGGGTCGTCCCAGCCCGGCACGTCCCCGCGCCGCTCGGCGATCTCGGTGGTGATGTGGCGCATGGATGCCAGGCCCGGGTCCACCGGGTTGAGCAGCAGCAGGCGGGCGACCCGTTCCGGGTGGGCACGGGTGTAGAGCAGGGCCATCAGCGCGCCCCAGGAGTGGCCCGCCAGCTCGACCGGGGAGTGCCCGAGCGCCCGGCGCACGGTCTCCACCTGGCGGATCCAGGCATCCAGCAGGTCGCCGTCCACGGGGCCCTCGTTCTCGCCCACGCCCAGCATGTCCATGAGTACCACCCGGCGGCCGCTCGCCGCGGCCCGCGCCTGGACGGGCTGGAGGTTCCAGCTGGAGAATCCCGGCCCGCCGCCGAGCAGGATCAGTACCGGCCCGTCGGCCGGGCCCTGGACGTGGTAGCGAAGGGTCCGCTCGCCCATGGCGACGGTCCTCGCCGGCGTGTCGAAGCCCGCCGGGGCGGCGGGCGGTGCGGCGAGGAGCAACAGGCAGGCGAGCACTGCCAGCCGGCGGCCAGCGGACGGGGTTCGTGAAACGGGGCGCCGGCCGGTTTTTTCGCCGGGTCGGTCGATGCGGTACTGTCTCGGGCTCACCCCCGTGATTCTGCTCGGCCCATTTCCCGCGAACAAGGAGATTGCATGGAAATCAAGGCGGCGATCTTCGCCTACCTGTTGTCCATCCCGCTCTGGATTGCCAGCTGGTACTCGGCGACCGGCTTCAGGCTCATGCGCCACAACCGGCTGCTGATGCTGCCCTTCGGCCTCAGCCTGGTCTACCTGGCCGGCAACGCGATCCTGGTGGGCGCCTTCGCCGAGGTCAGCGGCCCGGCCCAGGAGGAGGCCCGCATCGCCATCATCGCCGAGCGGTCGCTGATCGCCGTCCAGGCCACCGCGAGCGTGCTGATCGTGGCCACCATCGTCTACGGCCTGAGCATCCGCCGGGTACCGCTGCACTTCATCCGCTTCATGGTCTACGCCTTCGTGGCGATCCTCGGGATCATGGCCCCGATCCTCTGGATCCCCGCCCAGGAGGCGTCGCTGTTCTTCGTCCTGCGCCATATCCAGGCCATCGCGCTGAACTTCGGCCTGTTCTTCTGCGTGGCCGGTATCGTGATCCTGCTCCAGGACCTGCTGACCCACGGCGACGCCCGGGTGAGCCTGGTCGGTGCCGAGACGATGGCGGAGGACGAGCGGGACTGACTGCCACCCCGGGGCACCGCGCTGGCGTGAATCCCGCCCCGGATGGCCGCTCGGCAGGACCGGCGACCCCGCCCCGGTGAGAGACGGGAACGCGACGAACAGCCCGCCAGGGACGCCGGGTCGAGGCCGGATTTCGGCCCGAACGGTACGCGAGATCCCCGTCACGTCGCTTGGATGCCCCCTGTTTCACGGCAAAATGCAAAGACCTTTTTCATCATCGCCTGCAACCGCCGCCGGCACGGCCTGCACGACATCCTCGCCGGTTGCCCGGGCATCGAACCCTGATTCGACATCGCCGGGCCGTTTCGGTAGGTTCGTCGGTTTTGCCGGGGCGTGTGCCTCCCCCGGACACGTTGGCATGGGCGGCTGAATGCGGTCTGGATGGGTCGGCAACCTGGGGGTGATGCTTATCGTCGGTCTCGGCTACTTCGCCGGGGCCTGGCTGGGCGTGACCCAGACCATCACCCCCGAGGGCATCGCCATCCTCTGGCCGCCCAACGCCGTGGCCCTGGCGGCCCTGCTGATCCTGCCCGTGCGCCGGTGGCCCTGGGTGGTGCCGGCGGTGCTGGCCGCCGAGTTCGTCGCCGACGTGCCCGCCTTCCCGCCCTGGGCGGCCATCGCCTTCGGCCTGGTGAATCTCCTCGAGGTCTTCCTGGCGGCCGCGCTGATCCGTGGATCGAGCGCCGGGTCCTTCGATTTCGATCGCCTGTCCCGGGCGGCGCGTTTCGTGCTCTACGCGCCGGTGCTGGCCTCGGCGCTGGCGGCCGTTCTGGGTGCCGGTGTCTACCTGCTGCTGGGGCGCGGCGAGACGGGGTTCCTCTTTCTCTGGCGCACGTGGTGGTTCGGTGACGCCCTGGGCCTGTTGTTGCTCACCCCGCCGCTGGTGGTCTTCTGGCGGTGGCTGGAGGGCGGTCGGCGTGACCGGCAGGGGTCCCGGTTCGCCGAGCTGGCGCTGGTCTGGGCCGCGATCGTCGGCCTGGGCCTGCTGGCCTTCTCGGCACCCGACCCCTACCTGCTCACCGTGCAGCTCTCGCCGGTGGTGCTGCTGCCCTTCGTGATCTGGGCGGCAGTGCGTTTCGGCGTGCCGGGGGCGGCGGCCACCGTGGTGCTGGTGGCGGCGCTGGCCATCTTCGAGATGGTGCATGGCCACGCCCCCTTCGGTGACCTGCCGGCCAACTACGCCGTCTGGGTCGTGCAGGAATACCTGGCGGTGGTGGCCTTGCTCGGCACCGGGCTGGCGATCCTGCTCCACGAGATCGAGCAACAGCGACTGCAGTTGCGCCTCCAGGGGCGGGCGATGCGCGACACCAACGATGCCATCGTGATCGCCGACGCCCGCCGGCCGGACCGGCCCATCACCTGGGTGAACGCCCAGTTCGAGGCACTCTTCGGCTACACCGCCGAGGAGGCCGTGGGCCGCAACTGCCGTTTTCTCAATGCCCCCGAGCCGGACCAGCCCGGCCTGGACACGGTGCGCGAGGCCCTGGCCGAGGACCGGGCCTGCCGCGCGGTGGTGCGCAATTACCGCAAGTCCGGCGAGCCGTTGTGGATCGAGCTGAGCATCGCCCCGGTGACCGGCCAGCGGGGCGAGATCACCCACTTCGTGGGGGTGCAGCACGATCTCACCGAGCAAAAGCGTATCGAGGACGAGCTGCGCGAGGCCCACGCGGCCCTCACGCGCCAGAACGCCGAGCTCGAGGAGCGGGTGAGCGAGCGCACCCGGGCCCTGCGAGAGGCCAATGCCCGCCTCGAGGAGCTGGCCTCCACCGACCGGCTCACCGGGATCGCCAACCGCTGGCACTTCCTGGAGCTCGCCGAGCGGGAGCTGGACCGGCGGCGGGCCTCGGGTGAACCCCTGGCGCTGGTGATGCTCGACCTGGACCACTTCAAGGGGGTCAACGACCGCTATGGCCACCTGGCCGGGGACCGGGCGCTGGCGGCGCTGGCCGAATGCGTCCGGGCCACCATACGGCCACTGGATCTCTGCGGGCGTTTCGGCGGCGAGGAGTTCCTGGTGCTCCTGCCGGGGATCGATGCAGAGGGGGCGCTGCACATCGCCGAGCGCCTGCGCAGCGCCATCGCCGCCACCCCGGTCGAATTCGACGGCCAGGCCATCCCCATCGCCGCCAGCCTCGGCGTGGCCGCCTGGGACGGCCGGTCCGGCATCGACGACCTCATCCGCCGTGCCGACGAGGCCCTCTACCGGGCCAAGGCGGCGGGGCGCAACCGGGTGGTCGCGACGGTTTCTTGAAGGTTTCAGAAAGGCCGTCCAGGATGGACCGGCCGGTGGCATCCCGCCGGCAGGCTCCGGCGCGGCAAGGGAGGGCCCGGGAAAGCGGGGTGCCGGAGATTTCAGCCCAGATCGTGCATCGATGCCTCCCATGTCCCAACGCGTCCGCAACCGCTGTTTCGTCGTCGGCGCCTCGCGCTCCGGTACCACGCTCGTCCAGCGCACCCTCGCCGCCCACGAGCGCGTCCATACCTTTCCCGAGACGGGGGTCTTCCTCAAGGCCCTGGGCATGCGCCGGCCCGCGCCCTGGGCGTGGTTCGGCTGGAGCTCCGGCCGGGAAATCCGCCAGCTGCGGAACCTGGCCCGCACGCTGGGGCAAGACGCCCCGCTGCCAGCGGCCCGGCCGAGACCGCTGGGACGGGCCGCCGCTCATGTCCAGGCGGCACTGGATGCCTGGGCGGAGGCGGCCGGGGCCGACTGCTGGCTGGAAAAGACGCCCCGGCATTTCATCCACGCGGGCCGCATCACGCGGCTGGTGGAAGGGGCGAGGATGGTGCACGTGGTGCGCGACGGGCGCGAGGTGGTGGCCTCCATCGTCGATCGCGCCCGGCGCTATCCCCACCGCTTTCCGCGCCAGCGCGATCCGGGCTATGCCGTACGCCTGTGGAACCGCGCGGTACGCCACCACCGGGCCTGCCTGGGCCGGCCCGGCCACCGGCTGGTGCACTACGAGGCCCTGGTGGACGACCCGGAAGGCGTGGTCCGTTCGCTGTGCGAATGGCTGGACCTGGAGTTCTGCCCGTCGATGCTCGACCCCCGTTCCACCGCGGGCTTCGTCCGCGAGGGCGAGGCCTGGAAAGCGGGTGCCGGGCGGCCCATCCACCCCCCGCAGGGCAAGTTCGACCGGCTCTTCGACCCGGCGAGCCGGGCCCGGATCGAGCGGGCCCTGGACTGGCGCAGCTACGCCCGCCTGTCACGGTGAGCCGGGGGCGCGGGAGGCGGGTTGTTGCCGGAAGGCGCCCGGCGTGGACAAAATACCCCGGTCAAGGTAGGGCAAAGACCCCGCTTTGAGTACACTGTAGAAAAAGAACGAGCGCCAATGGAGGACGAGCATGGAGGAGCACGGCAACCAGAAGGGCAGCCAGGGCACGGTGCTGGTGGAGCGCGACCGGGCGAGCATGGCCACCATCGACGTGCCCAAGGACGAGCCGGTGGACCTGGACGAGCCCGCGCTGGTGGGCGTGAGTGGTGATTTTCGTGACCAGCGGTTTCGTCTCGGGCCGGGCAAGACCACCATCGGTCGGCGACCGGACAGCGATATCGTCCTGCCCGATGACAGCGTCTCTTCCCTGCATGCCTGGATCATCAAGGACAAGAGCGGCTACCGGGTGATGAACATCCTCTCCACCAACGGCACCTTCGTGAACGACCGCAAGATCACCGAGGAGGTCGTGGAACAGGGCGACCGGATCCGGTTCGGCGGGGTGGAGCTGGTATTGCACACCGGCCTGGACGCCGGAGGCGGCACGGCCGCCGCGCCGCGGGCTGGGCGCGGTGGCTGGCCGGGTTGGTGATCGTGGCCGCCCTGGGGGCCGGCGCGTGGTTGTGGCTGGCACCATGAGCCGGGCTCGACCGGCGGTTCCCGCCCCGACGCAAGGGCATCGGAGGCAATGATGGCCAGGCGTTTCGGGCGCTACGAGCTGCGCGAGGAACTCGGCCGCGGGGCAATGGCGATCATCTACCGCGCGATCGATCCCCGGATCGGCCGCCCGGTGGCGATCAAGACCCTGCGGGACGAGTTCGCCTCGCGGCCGGAATACCGTCGCCGGTTCCTGCAGGAGGCCCGGGCGGCGGGCACCCTGAGCCATCCGAGCATCGTCACCATCTTCGACGTCGGCGAGATCGATGGCTGCCCGTTCATCGCCATGGAGCTGCTCGAGCACGTCACGCTCGACCGCTTCGTCCAGGAGCAGGGCGGGCGCCTGGAGTTGCCGCTGCTGCTGCGCATCGCCATCCAGGTGGCCGACGCCCTGGATTTCGCCCACCGCCGGGGCATCGTCCACCAGGACATCAAGCCGGAAAACATCGCCATCACCAGCGCCAACGGCGACATCAAGGTGATGGACTTCGGCATCGCCCGCATCCTCAGCCAGGACGAGTGGCAGGAGCACACCAGCAACAGCGAATACCTCTCGGGGACCCCGCAGTACATGTCGCCCGAGCAGATCACCGACTCCACCATCGACGGGCGCAGTGACCTCTACGCCCTGGGGGTGATGCTCTTCGAGCTGCTCGCCGGCCACGCGCCCTACGAGGACGACGACCACTGGTCGCTGTGGCGCCGGGTGCTCAACGAGCCCTTGCCCCGGTTGCGTCCGCGGGACAAGGACACCCCCGAAACGCTGGTGGAGCTGGTGCTGACCCTGCTCGCCAAGCGCCCCGAGGACCGTTACCAGTCCGCCTCGGGCGTGCTCGCCGACCTGCATTCCGTCCAGCAGGAGCTCGCCGAGCGCAACAGCAACTGGTGGATGCGCCAGATCATCCCCCTGGGGGTGCGCTGGTCGCTCTTGATGGGCGTGGTGATGACGGTGGTCATGGTCATCGGCCTGCTGGTGGTCTCCCAGCGCCAGAACGACGCGATCTCCGAGATGGCCTTCGACTACGGCTTCTCGCTTTCCGAGTGGGTGGCCACCCAGACCGCCGAGGACCTGCTGCTGCAGGACCGGCTCGCGCTGCAGGCCTGGGTGTCCAGCATGGGCAACAACGCCAAGATCGTGTTCATGGAGATCCGCGGGCCGGAAGGCGGGATCGTCGCGCGCAGCTACGGTGCGGGGGTCGACGGCACGGTGGCCGAGCAGTTGCGGGCGGACCGGGTGGTGGCCACCCGCGGCGAACAGAAGGTCTACGAGGTGCGCACCGACGAGGGCCGGGCCTTCGACGTCTTCGAGATGCCCATCGCCTACCAGGGACACCGGATCGGCCGCCTGCACGTGGGCCTGACCACCGATTCGCTGGCCGCGGCCAACCGGACCATGTGGATCACGCTGGTGCTCTGGATCGTGGGCATCCTGGTGGTGGTCGTGGTGGGGACCTACTGGCTGGGCTGGCGGATGCGCGTGCCCCTCAAGGTGCTCGACAATGCCCTCGACCAGATCAAGGAGGGCCACCTCGAGCACCGGATCCCCCAGCATCGCCGGGACGAATTCGAGGAAACCTTCGCCAGCTTCAACACCATGGCCGACGCCATCGAGGCCCGGGCCCTGCGGGCCGCCGGTCGCAGCAGGATGGCGGGGGACGGCGAGGGCGTGGCCCGCGCCGGCGACGGCACGGTCTGCCTGGAAAAACCGGAAGGGGAGGCCGCCGGGGAGGACCCGGCGGCGCAGGACAGCGTCAGCCCCACGGTCATCGAGGATCCCGGCAACATCCGCCGGGAACGGGAAGGCGAGTCCGGGGAAGGTCCGCGCCGGCGGATCGGTGGCTGAAGGCGGTCGGGGCCGGGCCCTGACCCCCGCCGCCGTGTTCAGTCGCCGCGTTCGTCCAGCTGCTGGAGGCGACGGCGGAGTTCCATGGCCCGGGCGCGGTAGCCCAGCGCCGCCTGGTAGTCGGGGGCGATCTCCAGGGCCCGGTTCCACAGATCGATCGCACGGTCCAGGTCATGCGCCTGGTAGGCGGCCAGTGCGCGCTCGTGGTAGCGGGTGGCGATCTGCCGGGCCAGCGCCTGCATGTGGCGTTTCGCCGGTTGCAACGTCGGTTCGATGGCCACCGCGCGCTTGAATGCCAGGTAGGCGGTCTTGTCCTCGCCCCGTTCCAGCGCCTCCAGCCCGGTCGCCTGGTGATCCAGCGCGGCTGGCGCGTATTCCGGCGCACCCCCCGCCGGCGCCTCGGCCGTTTTTTCATCGCGTCCGGCGTCTTCGGATCTCGGCATCTTTTCGGTTTTCTCGCCGTGGTCGCTCGCCGGCAGCTTGATCACCTGGCCCACGCGCAGGTTGCGGCTCACGTCGATCCCGTTGTAGCGCGCGAGGATTACGAATTTCATCGGGTTGCCCAGGTGCTCGGCGGCCAGTGCCCCCAGCGTGTCGCCCTCGCGGATGGCGTATTCGCGTGCCGGGGGGCCGAGGGCCTCGCGCGGGTCGGCCTCGAGCTGCGCCAGCAGGCTCTCGGCGGTGGGCGAGTCCGGGTGCACGTGCAGGTACCACTGGAGCACGCGGCGGCCCTTTTCCAGCTTGCCCTGCTCCAGCATGTCGATGATCGCGCCGATCTCCGGGGGCTCGGGGGGCGGTTCCGGCTCGGCGGGCTTCGCCGGCTCGGGCGCCGGGGCCGGCGGAGCCTCGGGCGGGGGCCCCTCCTGCTTGACGCCCAGCTGGTTGCAGCCCGCCACGACGGGCAGTAGCAGGAACAGCGGGATCAGTTGACGGCGAATCGGCATTGGGTTGCTGCGGTTCTCTGCGATTTACGTGGGACAACGGCCTATCGGCAGGGGAAGCCTGCCCAGCCAGCCGGACGGCCGGGAGCGCCAGACGGCGAGGCCGATGTTGTCCCCCTTCGGCCCGCCGCGGTGCGCCGCCTCGGCCACCCAGCCCGAGACACTCGTCGGCAGGTGGCGGGCGTCGAGCATGTCGGCGAGGGCCTCGCGGGGTTCAATGGTATCCCAGAAACCGTCGGAGCACAGGAAAAAGGCCATGCACGGCGCCACCGACATCTGCCCCTGGGCCGGCTGCACCTCGTCCTCCATCCCCAGCACCCGCAACAGCTGGTTGCGTTGCGCGTGGACGCGGACCTCGTCCTCGCCGATCCGGCCCTGGTCCACCAGCGCCTGGACCAGCGAATGGTCGCGGGTGCGGTGGACCAGCCGGCCGTTGCGAAAGCAGTAGAGCCGGCTGTCGCCCACGTGCAGCCAGTAGGCCCGCCGGGGCGTGACCAGCAGCGCGACGAGGGTGGAGAAACCCTGGCCGCCGTGGCCGGCGGAACGCTCGCGGATGGCCTCGTTGGACTGCCGGCAGAGGTCGCGGAGAAAGCCGGCCGGGTCGCTGGGGACCGTCTCCAGGTCGGCGAAGCACTCGCCCGCCAGCTCCACGATCGTCTGCGCCGCCAGCGCGCCGCCCCGGTGGCCGCCCACGCCGTCGGCGACCACCAGCAGCCGCATCGAGCCATCCGCCGACGTGCGGCAGAGCACACGGTCCTGCTGGCTGGCGCGACCGCCGATGTGGCTGTCGCAACCGATGGCATCCTTGAAACCGCCGCGTCTACCCAGGATCACTCCCTGCTTCCCCAACCGGGCGCCGGCGGCCGGGCCGCCTCGGGCGCGAAGATCTCCCGTGATGCTAGCACGGATGGCGCCCGCGCCGTCGCCGCGGGCGCCTGCGGGCGGCGGGGATCGGCCACTTGCACCGCTCGCCTGGTTTGGCGCAACAGTGGCGGTCGGCCTGGATCGGTGGGGCCGCCGTCCTTATCCCGCCGTGCTGAAATGCCGCCGGAAGCGGGCCATGGCCACCAGGAAGACGGCCAGGCCGATGGCGGCCATCATGACGAGTTCGTCTTTCACGATGGCCAGATCCGCGTCGCGGAAGAGCACGGCCATGGAGAAGTCCACGTAGTAGCGCAGCGGGGAGATGGCCATCAGGTCCCGCAGCCAGCCGGGCATGGATTCGGCGGGGGTGAACACCCCGGAGAGAAAGACCATGGGCGTGACCACCAGCATCAGTACCAGCACGAACTGCGCCACGGTGCGCACCAGGGTGGCCAGCACCATGCCGATGGCGGTGGCGGAGAACTGGTAGACCAGGGTCCCCAGCAGGAACAGCGGTGTAGAACCGGGGATGGGAGTGGCCAGCACGTTGCCGATGATGATCCACAGTGACAGAGTGGCCCCGACCTGCACCACCAGGGCATTCGACCCGATCTTGGCCAGCATGATCTCCGCCGGGGTCAGGGGCATGACCAGCAGGTGCTCGATGGTGCCGTGTTCCTGCTCGCGGATCAGGGCGGCGGCGGGGAGCATGATGGAGAGCACGGTGACCATCAGCAGCAGCTCCGCCACGCCCAGAAACCAGGTGGCTTCGGCGTTGGCGTTGTACTGGATGCGGACCACGGCATCGATCGGCGGGGCCCGCTCGCTGGATTGCAGAAAGCGGCGGGTCTCGTCCTCGATGATGCGCTGGATGTAGACCGCGCCGGTGAAGGCCTGGCCCACGGCCGTGGCGTCCACGTTGAGCTGCACGGTGGGCGATTGGCCCGCCACCAGGTCGGCCTGGAAGTCCGGCGGGATGTCCAACACGAAGGTGTAGCGGCCGGAATCCAGAGCCTCGTCGATGGCGTCGACCGAAATGCGTTCCGGCGGCTGGAACTCGGGTTCCTGGAAGCCGGCCACGATCCGCTGGGCCACCGTGGAGCGATCCTCGTCGACCACTGCCACGGCGGCGTTTTTCACCTGCACCGCCTGGTCGGTGGCGGTGATGATGTCCAGGGAGAAGGCATAGACCACGAACAGCAGCAGGATCGGGTCGTGGCGCAGGCTGGCCAGTTCCTTGATGCCGAGGTGAAAGATCCGCAAACACCCCGAGAGAACTGCTGCGCCACCCGATGGCTGCGTTGGGAGGTGCTCGCTTCCTCGCCTATCTGCTTGATATGTCTCGGGCGCTGCGCGCCTTCCGCCTTGCCCTCGGGTCGCTCGCGACGCTCTCTCAGGGTGTTTGTTCATCTCAGCGCTCCCGCTTGCGCAGCAGCAGGGTGCTGGCCGCCGTGATCACCGCGAAGAAGATCACCAGGGCCGCGTAGTCGTCCAGCAGCGGGGCGATCCCCAGGTCCTTGGTGAAGGTGCCCACCGAGATGTTGAGGAAGTAGGTGGTGGGGAACAGGTTGCCGAACAGCCAGGATCCGCCCTCCAGGCTGGAGACGGGTGAGAGCAGCCCCGAGTACTGGAAGGAGGGGATCATGGTCAGGATCAGGGTGACGAACGAGGCGGCCACCTGGGTGCGGGTGAAGATCGAGATCAGCAGCCCGATGCTGGTGGCCGCGAAGGCGAAGGGGATGGCCCCCAGCACCAGGGCGGTGATGCTGCCGCCGATGGGCACGTCGAACAGCAACACCGTCAGCCCGGCCAGGATGACGAAATTGAGGAAGGTGATCACCGCATAGGGCAGCTGCTTGCCCCACAAGAACTCCAGCTTGCGGGTGGGCGTGGCGTAGAAGTTGGTGATCGAGCCCAGCTCGCGCTCGCGGACCACGGCCACCGCGGTGAGCATGGCCGGGATCAGCACCAGGATGGCGGCGATCAGCCCGGGGACGAAGGCGTTTTTCGAGAGCAGGGCCTGGTTGTACCAGTAGCGGGTGGCCACGTTCACGTCGGCCGCCAGCAGGGCCTCCAGGCCACGATCCCGGGCCAGGCGCTCGACATGATCGGCATGCACCCCCAGGGCATAACCCCGGGCGGTCTCGGCCCGGTAGGGCATGGTGCCCTCGATGCGCAGGGCCACCTCGGTGGGCCGCCCCGAGCGCAGGTCGGCACCGAAATCCGGAGGGATCTCGATGCCCAGGCGCGTCTGTCCCTGCTGGAAGCTCTTTTCCATGGCCGCCTGGCTGTCCACGGTCACGATCTTCTCGAAGTAGGGCGAGGCCGCAAAGGCCTGCACGTACTCCCGGCTTTCGGGGCTCCGGTCCTGGTCGAGAACGGCAAAGGGCAGGCGCTGGATGTCCAGGTTCAGGCCGAAGCCGAAGATCAGCATGAGCATCACGGGCACCAGGAAGGCGGAGAACAGCCGGAAGGGATCGCGCCAGATTTGCAGGGTTTCCCGCCAGGCGAGCGCGACCAGGCGGGCGGGGGAGAAGCCCCTTGCCCTCACCCCAACCCCTCTCCCGGAGGGAGAGGGGCCAACGGCAGCATTCGGCGCTTTCCCGTGATTCGATGGGCCACCATCGGCGGCATTCGTTGCTTTCCCACGGTCGAGGGGAGCACCCATAGCCCCTCTCCCTGGGGGAGAGGGGTTGGGGTGAGGGGATGAACCCTCCCCCCGATCCTCCCGGATGTATTCCACGAAGGCCGCCTCCAGGTCGCTGGCGCCCCTGGACTCGATCAGTCCCTCGGGGGTGTCGCAGGCCAGGATGTGGCCGGCGTTCATCAGAGCCACGCGGTCGCAGCGCATGGCCTCGGCCAGGTAGTGGGTGGAGACGAAGATGGTGGTGCCAAAGTCCCGGGCCAGTTCCTGGAGCCGGGCCCAGAACAGGTCGCGGGCCACGGGATCGACCCCGGAGGTGGGCTCGTCCAGGATGAGGATGGCCGGTCGGTGGATCACCGCCACGGCCAGCGAGAGCCGCTGGCGCAGGCCCAGCGGCAGGTCGCTGGCGGTCTCGTTGCGAACCCCTTCCAGGTCGTAGCGGTCGAGGGTTTCCGTCACCCGTTCGCCGATTGCTCCGGGTGGCACACCGAACAGCCGGGCGTGCAGGGCGAGGTTCTGGCCCACGGTGAGCTCGCCGTAGAGCGAGAAGCTCTGGGACATGTAGCCCAGGTTGCGCCGCAGGTCGCGATCGCCGGCCTTCACCTTGCGGCCGAAGAGCTCGGCCTCGCCCGCCGACGGGCGCAGCAGCCCGGTGACCATCTTCATGGTGGTGGTCTTGCCGCAGCCGTTGGGGCCCACGAAGCCGAAGATCTCGCCGCGGCCGATCTGGAAGTCCACGCCGTCCACCGCGGTGAACGAGCCGAAGCGCCGGGTCAGTCCCCGGGCCTCCACGGCGGGCTCGGCGTATGGTGTCGGGCGCCCCTCGTCCTCGAAGGCGGCGTGGCCCTGGCGCTTGTCCTCGGGGAGCAGGCGGATATAGGCATTGTCCAGGGTATCGGCCCCGGTGCGTTGCTTGAGCTCGGCGGGTGTGCCCTCGGCGATGAGGCGGCCGTCGTTCATCATGGCCAGACCGTCGAAGCGATCGGCCTCGGGCATGTAGGAGGTGGCCACGATCACCGCCATCCGCGGGGCGTGTTCCCGCATCCGCTGGATCAGTTCCCAGAACTCTTCCCGGGAGAGGGGATCGACCCCGGTGGTGGGTTCGTCGAGCAGCAGCAGGTCGGGCTCGTGGATCAGGGCGCAGCAGAGCCCCAGTTTCTGCTTCATCCCCCCGGAGAGGTTGCGGGCCCGGCGCCGGGCGAACGGGGCCAGGCCGGTGGCGGCCATCAGCTCGTCGCGGCGCTGGCGAAGG
Organism: Halothiobacillus sp.; assembly: GCA_018623495.1. Taxonomy (GTDB): domain Bacteria; phylum Pseudomonadota; class Gammaproteobacteria; order JAAZVP01; family JAAZVP01; genus JAAZVP01. The sequence continues at coordinate 65,531 of JAAZVP010000004.1, forward strand.
CGGGCCCGGGGGATGGAGAAGAGCCGGCCGAAGAAGTCGATGTTCTCCGCCACGGAGAGTTCGCCGTAGAGGTTCTGCCCCAGCCCCTGGGGCATGAAGGCGATGCGGTGGCAGACCGCGAGGCGGTGGTGCTCCCGGGCCATGTCCCCGCCCAGGACCGCGATCTCGCCCGACTGGACGTGTTTCACCCCGGCGATCAGCCCCAGCAGGGTGGACTTGCCCACGCCGTCCGGGCCGATCACCCCGAACAGCCGGCCCTCGTCCACGGCGAGGTCCACGCCGCGCAGGGCGGGGGTGTCGCCGTAGCGGTGGGCGGCTCCGCGGACGTGGACGGCCTCAGCCATCGTCGGCCGGTTCCGGTTGGGTCAGCTCGATCTCGGCCACGCCCGGCATGCCGGGTTTCAGCAGGCCATCGGGATTTTCCAGGGCCCGGACCTTCACCCGGAACATCAGCTTCTGGCGCTCGGCCCGGGTCTCCACCTGCTTGGGGGTGAACTGCGCCTCGCGGGCCACGAAGGCCACCCGGGCCTTGACCGGCCGCTCGGGGAAGGCATCCAGGACCAGTCGGGCCGGCGCACCGATCTTCACCCGCCCGGCGTGTTCGGTGGGCAGGTAGACGGTCATCTCGATGTCGTCCAGGTCGATCAGGGTGAGCAGCTTGCCGCCGGCGCCCACTACCTCGCCGGGCTCGGCCAGGCGGTAGAGGACCTGGCCGCTGCGCGGGGCCTGGAGGACGGTATCGCGGATCTCGGCGCGGACCCGGTCCACCGCCGCCTCGGCCGCCTCGATGGCGGAGTCCGACTCCACCAGCTGGGCGCGGGCGGCGGCGCAGGCGTAGCGGGCGGTCTCCTGGGCGGTGCGGGCCTTGTCCAGCGCCTCCTCGGAGACCGCGTCCTGCTCGAACAGGCGCTGGGCGCGGGCCAGGTCCTTGTCGGCCAGGTTGCACTCGCTCTGGCGCTGCTCGACCAGGGCGGCACGCACCGACTTCTGCTGCCGTGCCCGGGTGAGCTGGGCCTGGGCCTCGTGGAGCCGGGCCCGGAGCACGTCGGTGTCCATGCGCGCCACCACCTGCCCGGCCTCGACCATGTCCCCCTCGTCCACCGTGATCTCCTCGATGCGGCCGGGCAGCTTGGCGGCGATGTCCACCTCCGTGGCCTCGATCCGGCCGTTGGCGGTGGCCCGGGGCTCGGCCTCTGCCTCGCCGGTCTCGCGGTTCACGTATACCCAGCCGCCCGCAGCGGAGGCGGCGAGGATGAGCAGGATTAGCCAGCGCGGGAATCGTTTCATGGGGTTCGGCTCGTTCGTCGGGCGATTGCGGATCGCGAGGGCAGGCGGCGCTGCATCTCGCGCAGGGGGTGGTGCCGCCACTCGGGGTGCTGCCGGCGCAGTGCCCGGGCGGCGCGCAGGCTGCGGCGGATGGCCCCCGGCCCGGGGAGGAAAGGCGTGTGGGCCAGTTCCCAGCGGATGCCGGTGGGATCGGTGAAGAACACCGCGTAATACCCCGGGGTGTAGATGGGGTACTCGGCCGGCGGGTCGGTGACCACCAGGCCCTCGGGCCGCAGGAATTCGCGGTGGAAGGCGTCCACCTCCCGCCGGCGCCGGGCCCAGAGGGCAACGTGGTGGATGCCGGTGGCCTGCTCGGCAGGGTCCAGGTGGCCGCCTTCGCGGGCCGGCTGGATGCCGATGTAGCTGTGGGCGAAGGGAAAGCGGGCCATGTAGTAGGTGGAGCGGTAGCCGATGTCGAGCGTCCAGAAGCTGTGATAGCCCAGCCAGCCGAACATCCGGTCGTAGAAGGCGACGGAACGCTCGTAGTCGAGCACCGAGAACTCCACGTGATGGATGCCGCGCAAGCGCATGGCGAATGCCTCCTCAGCAGGCCCGTCGCCGGGGCCGTGTTTCCGTGGCCGCCCGCCCGGGGCCGGTGGGCTGGCTCACCCCGCCCCCGGGCGGGCGGCCAGCCCCCGGCGCAGGGTGGCCAGCAGGTTGCGCACCGGCGGCTCGGGGTCCAGGCCGGGTTCGAACCAGTGCTGGAGCATCAGTCCGTCCACGCCGCCCACCACCCAGGCGGCCACCGCCTCGGGGTCCATGTCCCCGGCCAGCTCGCCGCGGGCCTGGCCCTGGCGGACGAGATCGGCCACCAGGCCGCGGAAGTCGCGGTAGATCCCCTGCATCACCCGCCCGAAGCGCTCCCGCGAGTTGCCGGCGCTGGCGGCGGCCCAGAACTCGAGGGTGACCGGGAAGACCGCGATCCGGCGCCCCAGGCCCGCCACGGCGGCGAGCATGCCTGCCTCCAGCCGGGACCAGGCATCGTTCTCGACCTCCATCGCCGCCCGGCACTCGCCCATCAGCTCGGCCTGGAAGGCGCCGAAGGCGGCGTGGAAGAGGTCCTCCTTGTCGGCGAAGTAGCGGTAGACCGAGCCCTTGCTCAGGCCGGCCGCGGCGGCGATGTCGTCCACCACGGCCCCCTGGTAGCCGTCGCGGGCGAAGATCTCGATCGCCGCCCGGCTGATCTGCTCGCGCCGGGCGTCGGGGTCGATGGCGGGGCGGGGCATGGCGCTTTTCCCGAAAAGTGGACTGACTGGTCAGTCAGTGTAGTAGCCACACCGCCCACGTCAAACCCGGTGCCGGAATCCGTTGCCGGGGTAGTGCATGTCATCGGTCCGGGTTGCCCGCATGGTTCCCGTGGCGACGGGGAGCGCCATGCATTCGGGGACCTCTGCACGAATGGATGGTGCCTCTGCGGGGCTGCCAAGGGTCCTCTTCGCGCGGTGCGCAGCTCGCGGTGAATGGCCGTCGTTCCAGCTCCGCGCTCCGGCAGCGTGCCGAGCAACCCGTTTTGCTCCGGTCTGCCTTCGCCCAGTGGGCGTGCAACACGGCTTTCCTGCCGGGTTGTGCCCGGTCCTCGACGGGCAACCAGCCCGCTTCGAACCGGCGCCTCGATTGCGAACCAACCCGCAAGCCAGAGGCGCCATCGATTCGTGGAGAGGTTCCTTCAAATGGCAGCGCGATAGGGAATGAATTCCAGGGGTGATTGCAATAGCCGCTCCAGGGAGTCGGCGAGCCCGAGCTGGAAGTCGTCGGGATGGATGCCGATGCGCAGTGGTCGGCGGCCGTGACGGGCCCTGCGTCGCTGAACGGCATTGAATGTGCGCAGGGCAAGGGCCCGGGTCGGGGTATCGGCCTCGAAACCCACCAGCGGCAACGGGTGGAGGCGGCCGGTGGCCACTTCCAGTAGGCCGCGGGTGACCTCGATCTGGCGGTAGGGCAGGCGCTCCAGCCCGTCGGCCGGGAGGCGGCCCAGGGCCCAGGCCGGCGGTACATAGAGCGAGGGGGCCGGCAGGCCGTGATCGATAAACCACTGGTGGGAGCGCTGCATCAGTGCGAGCACATCCTCGGGGTCGAGTGCCAGGTGTTCGGCCACGTTGCGCGAGATCACGGCGGCGTGGAGGCGGTGGTAGAGCCCGCCGAAGCGGGGAATCCGGTGGTGCCAGCCGTGGGCGGCCAGGGTGTGGCCGCGCTCGGCGAGCTCGTGCAACCGAGCGAGCGCGGCAGGTTGCCAGTCGCGGCCGGGCACCACCAACAGCGTCAACGGCGGTATGCCTTGCCGGGCACAGAAATCCAGGATCGCCTCCACCCGTTCCAGGGTCTCGGGCATCACGTCGTGAATCGACAACAGGGCCCGCATCTCGTGATGTTCAGCCTGCACGCGCGTATCTCTCGATGAAATCCAGCCATTCTTCGATGGTGGCGCGGTTGAGCGACTCCGCGGCCCGGCGGGCAGCGCTCGCCCGGAAGCGCCACTGTTCGGGATCGAGCTGGGCGAGCTCTTCCAGGGCCGCAGCCAGGGGTTGGTCTCCGGGCAGGGTGAACAGGGCTTCGCGCAAGGCCGGCCAGTGGTGGATCCCGGCAGACTCGGCCACCAGCGCTGGCCGTCCGCGGGCCATGGCCTCCAGGGCCACGGTGCCGAAGGTTTCCATGTGCGAGGGCAGGATCAGCAGATTGGCGGCATCCATTTCCCGGCACAGGTCCTCGCGCCCCAGCCAGCCGGTGAGCCGCAGGTTGGGGCAGCGGGCCGCGGTCGCTTCCAGCTCCCCGCGCAGAGGGCCCTCACCGGCCATCACGAACTCGAGTTCCGGCAGGGCTTCCACGGCCGTGATGATCGCCGGGATGTTTTTCTCCGGTGCCAGGCGGCCGGCGAACAGCACGCGCTCCAGGCGGCCCGAAGGGGGTTCGGGCGGGGTTTCGAGAAAGGTGGTGGCCAGGGGCGTGCCCATGACCTCCACCGTTCGGGCTCCCAGCGAGCGGACCGACTGCTCGAGACTTCGGTTGGTCACCAGTACCGCGTCACTGAAGCGGAACAGCCGGCGGTTGGCGCGCCGTAGGTAGGCCCCGGCCAGGCGATAGAAGCGAGAGTCGCCGTAGAGATTCACCAGCCCCTCGAAATGGGTGTGAAAGCCGGTGAGAAAACCGCAGTCGGCCTGCCTCGCCAGGTGCAGGCCAAGCAGTCCGAAAGGCCCGGGGGTGACGGCAACGACGAGGTCGGGGTCCAGTCGGCGGAAGGCGCGCCGCAGGCGCGGCAGGTTGGGCGTGATGATCTTCTGCGTGGAATCCCCGGGCAGTGGCAGCGCAAGATGGAGGAGCCTTTTCTTGTCCACCGGGCGGAATAGCTCGAGGGCCTCCAGGTGGGGGCGGAGCTGGGGAGCGATGTCCTCGTAGTAAGCACCGGCGCCGTTGCGTTCGGGCAGCGCGTCGGAAAAGATCGCCACCCGCAGCCTGCCGGCCTTGCGGACAGGGGTGGCCGACGGTTCCGGGTGGCTGGCCGGGATCGGTGGCTTTTCGAGGAGCGCGGCGTGGAGATCGCGCAGGCGCTCTTCCGCCTCCGGGGTGGGCAGGGCCTCGGCTGGCGGCTGGTGGTGGTGGCCGCTGGTATGTCGGCGTGCCTGCTGGCCAGCTTCGCTGATGACCGTCCGCAGGCGGTCGGTGAAGGGGATGTCGAGTTGGTCGAGGGCGTTTTTCAGCGTGCCTTCACCGTCGGCCTTGAGATGGGCGTGGTCGATCACCGCCAGTCGCCCAGGAGACAACTGCTCGCGGGCCACCCGCAGCCGGCGGTAGATATGCTCGAAGGTCTGCTCGAATTCCCGGCCGATGGCCGGCGCCGCCTCCTGGGTGCCGAACAGCGTCATGGCACCGCGCAGGGAACTCAGCTGGGAGCGCAGCCCGGCTACCGGGTCCCGCACGCAGACCAGGAACCGGGCATCCGGGAAGCGTTCTGCCAGTTCGGGAACCCAGGCGCCGAAAGCCGCGTTCTTGGATAACAGTCGCCGGCCGGGACCGGCGACGTAAAGGTGCTTTTTCAGGCAGGCCGTGTAAAAGTCGAGCAGGACGCGGCGGTGTTTCTCCGGGAGTTCGTCCAGGCGCCCCAGTTGCCAGAGATCGCGGCTGGCTGGAAAGGCCAGGGCGAGGATGAAGGCCCCGGCCACCGGCAGGAGCGCGAGATAGTCCTCCTCCGGGGCCTGCAGGCCCACCTCGTGAATATGCGCGAGCCGGCCGGTCAGTCGGCGGGTGAGGGTGTCGATCAGCCTGCGAAGGGGTGAACCCAGCAGCCGGTCGACGCGCGCCAGGCCGCGGTAGAGCCGGCGTTCAGCCACCGAGGGCGCGAAGATGGCCTCCCAGGTGCGGAAGGTGGTGAACTGCGCCTCGTCGCGGGCCAGCGTTCGGTGGAGGAAGGTAGTCCCGCTGCGCGGGATGCCGGTGATGAACAGCGGTCGGCGGACGGGCGTCTGGCGGTAACCACGAAACAGCAGCTCGTCGACCAGAAAGCCCAGCCAGTGCAGCACCTGGAGGGCCATGAACAGCGGGAACAGCAACAGCAGCGCCAGCAGCCGGCGAAACCCGAGGGGTGCCATGCGGCGGCCCCGTGGCCCTACTGCCTGGCGGATCAGGCGGGCATAGAGGCGTAGCCCGAGGACGAAGGCGCGAGTCATGACGGGTTTCCCGGGTTGTCGGTGCGGTGGTTGAAGACCAGGTGCCGCGAGGCGATGTAGTTGAACAGCATGCCCACGATGCCGCCCACCACGATGGCCACCAACGGCAGGAATATCATTTCGTGCGCATTGTCCCGGAAACGATCGACCAGCAGCATGAGTGCGCTGAAGACGGCGTAGTTGATCGCCCCGCCGGTGAGATGCACACCGAAGTGGCCCGCCATCTGTCGGTAGAAGCCGCCGCGCTGGCGATGGCCGAAGGTGAAATAGCGGTTGAGCAGGTAGCCGGCCATGATTGCCGAGGTCAGCGAGATGATGCGGGCCCCGTAGACATTCATGCCCAGCAGCCAGGGCAGAAGGTAGGTGCCGCCGACGTCGATCACCGAGATCTTCGCACCCACCGTGGCAAAGCGCAGGAACTGCGCGGTCTGCGACGGGGAGTGGAGGTATCGCTTGAAGTGACGTTTCATGGACGATTCGGCAAATGCGGCGAGCAAGTCTCGCTGACAGGGATAGGAGCCGGCAATCCGGGACGAGCGATCGTGGACGATCGCCTTGACTGGCCAAGGAACCTCTGCACGAATGGATCGTGTCCCTGCGGGACCGCCAAGGGTCCTGTTCGCGGCGCGCAGCTCGCGGTGATTGGCCGTCGTTCCAGCGCCGCTGCGCTCCGCGCTCCGGCAGCATGGGGAGTGACCCGTGTTGCCCCGGACTGCCTTCGCCCAGGGGCGTGCAACCCGGCTTTCCTGCCGGGTTGTGCCCGGTCCTCGACGGGCAACCAGCCCGCTTCGAACCGGCGCCTCGATTGCGAACCAACCCGCAAGCCAGAGGCGCCATCGATTCGTGCAGCGGTTTCCTGGAGCGAAACCTCGCGGGTCTCGTCCGGAAAGAGGAGCGAGTCTAACGCAATTGCCATTTTTCCCGCCATCGCGGTGTGGGGCAGCGGGTCCCCTTGGAGGTTCCGGACTCGGGGAACGAGCCGCCGGAGACGGGCGATCGCGGCACCTGGAAATCCCCAGCGGTCCGCGGAGTGCGCGGGTGCCTTGGTCGTCTACACGGATAAACCGTGTCTCGCGGGCGACCGGGCTATTGGCGACGGGGGAGGTTCCACCACGGCAGGGCCCGGTTTCCCTTTTTGCCCGACCAAAGTTAGCCTTTTTCAGAGCCGGGCGTAACCCGGCGCCAACCGACCGAGCGAGGAATGGACATGGCGGACTGGATCCTGGGTATCGACGGCTGCCCCGGCGGCTGGGTGGGCATCGGCATGAAGGCCCGGGGCAGCAAGCCCCGGGCCATGGTGGCCCCGGAGCTCGTCACCCTGGTGGAGGCCTTTCCCAAGGCGGTGAAGGTGGGCGTGGACATGCCCCTCGGTCTTCCCGACAACGGCCCCCGCGAATGCGACCAGCTGGCCCGCGAGCGCCTGGGCCGGCCCCGGGCCGCCTCGGTGTTCGCGGCCCCCATCCGCCCGGCGCTGGGGGCCGAGAGCCAGAAGGAGGCCAGCCGCATCACCAGGGAGGCCGGCAATCCCGGCGTCTCCATCCAGGCCTGGAACCTCTTCGGCCGCGTCCGCGAGCTGGACAGCCTGCTCGCCAGCCGCGAGGACCTGCGCGAGAAGATCCTCGAGATCCACCCCGAGCTCGCCTTTCGCGCCCTGAACGGCAAGGCGCCGCTGGTGGCCTCCAAGCACAAGCTGGAGGGGCTCTACCAGCGCCGCGGGCTGCTGGCCGAGAAGTTCGGCATGGCGGCCCTGGAATCGGCCGTGGACCAGCTCGCCGGCGAGCGCCTGGCCGAGGACGACCTGCTGGACGCCTTCGCCGTCCTCTGGAGCACCCGTCGCCACGCCCGGGGCAAGGGCAAGTGCCTGCCCAAGGACCCGCCCCATGATGCCCGCGGCCTCCCCATGCGCATCTGCTTCTGAGGGTCGCGCCATGTGCAGGGAAGCACGTCGAAATCGCCGGCGCGCGGCGGCACTGGCCTGCCTGCTGGCTCCCGCCGCGGTGGCCGCCGGGCCCCCGCCGGCGGAAAAGGACCACTGGACCTTCAGCGTCCTGTTCGAAAACGACCTCTTCGGCAACACCGACGAGAACTACACCAACGGCGCGAAGCTCTCCTGGGTCTCGCCGGACGTCACCGACTACGTCCAGAGCGGCAACCTGCCCGGATGGCTGCGCCCGGTCACCGACCACATGCCCTTCGTCCACGAACCGGGCCTGCGCCGCACCGTGGGCCTGGCCCTGGGCCAGAAGATCTTCACCCCGCGGGCAACCGAGCAAAGCGCGCTGATCGAGGATGACCGCCCCTACGCCGGCTGGCTGTATCTCGGCACCACCCTCAACAACAAGAACGAGCGGCGGCTGGACAGCATGGAGCTCCAGCTGGGCGTGATCGGCCCCGCCGCCCTGGGCGAGCAGGCCCAGAACGGCGTCCACCGCCTGCGCGACATCGACGAGGCCCGCGGCTGGGACAACCAGCTCCACAACGAGCTGGGCGTGGCCTTCATCTACGAGCACAAGGACCGCTTTCCCCTGGGCCGGGAGCGTGGCTGGGGCGGCGACGTGATCACCCACTACGGCGGCGCGCTGGGCAATGTCTTCACCTACGCCAATCTCGGTGCCGAGGCCCGCTGGGGCTGGAACCCGCCCACCGACTTCGGCACCTCCCTGATCCGCCCCGGTGGCGAGGCCAACGCCCCCGTCGACAGCTCCGACCCCCGCTTGGGCGAGCGCCCGGATTTCGGCGTCTACGGCTTCGGCGCCGTCTCCGGCCGCTGGGTTCTGCGCGACATCTTCCTCGACGGCAACACCTTCGGCCACAGCCACTCCGTGGACAAGAACCCCCTGGTGGGCGACCTCATCCTCGGCATCGGCCTCACCTGGCACCGCGCCAAGCTCACCTACGCCCAGGTATTCCGCACCGAGGAATTCCAGGACCAGCCCCGCAACCACAACTTCGGCTCACTCAGCGTTTCCTGGACCTACTGACATGGAGACAAGACCCGTCCGCACCGCAGCCGAGATCACCGAGATCGCCCGCCTGGCCCGGGTGATCTGGGAAGAACACTTCACCCCCATCATCGGCCCCGAGCAGGTCGCCTACATGCTCGACCGGTTCCAGAGCGACGCCGCCATCGCCAGCCAGGTCGAGAACGGATTCCACTACTTCGCCGCCCTTGAAGCCGGCGACGCCGTGGGCTACGGCGCCGTAAAGCCCGAGGGGAACACCGCCTTTCTCAGCAAGCTCTACGTCCGCCGCGATCGGAGAGGGCAGGGCACGGGCCGCGCCATGCTCGACTACGTCGAATCCCTGGCGGTAGAGCAAGGTGCCCAACGCATCTGGCTGACCGTGAACCGGCACAACCGGATGGCCATCGATGCCTACCTGCGGTGGGGCTTTGCCATCACCGACGATCAGGTGGCCGATATCGGCGGCGGGTTCGTGATGGATGATTACGTGATGGAGCGGATGCTGGATGGGAGCTGATGGACTTGGCGCCAGGCGCGCGAAGATGTAGAAAATGGGCCTGTTGCCCTTTTCAGCATTTCCGCGGTGGCAAGCCGCGCAAAACCTGCGCAAGGGGGTGGAGCAGGATGGGCGCAAGTCACTGTTTTGGCGACTTTTTTCGAGGGCCGGGCACGACCTTATGCGGCGCAAGCGCCGCATAAGGCCTTATCATGCGGAACTGCCGTATAACGTCCCTCAACAGGATCTTTTTTTTGGGAATAAGGCATTGATTCTACCGGTATTCCGTGCCTGACCCCAGGGCGGTGCGGGTTGTTATGCGGCGTTTAGGCCGTCCAATTATAGTTAGATGTAATTAACCGGAAAGTTGCGCACGAATAATTTTTTTCTTCAAGACTGCAATTTTAAGAGAAAAAGACACATACTCCCTTCGAATCATATTGGAGGCGGATCATGAAAAGCTGGTTATTTCTTACTATTGCGATTCTTGGAG
>JAAZVP010000075.1 GCA_018623495.1 Halothiobacillus sp.
CTTCCTGCGACGCTTCGACAGCGGCGAGCTGGTGGACTACGCGGGCATTCGGGCCGGCATCGAGAACACCAACTACTTCGTCACCACCACCGGGGGCGAATACGTCCTGACGATCTTCGAGAACCATGCCCCGGACGAGCTGGGCTACTATCTCGACCTGATGGCCCACCTCGCCGAGGCCGGCATTCCCACCCCCCATCCGCTGGGCGATCGCGGGGGGCGCTACCTGCAGACACTCAAGGGCAAGCCCGCCGCCCTGGTGGATCGCCTGCCCGGCGCCTCGGTGGAGGCCCCGGGCGTGGCCCACTGCCGCGAGATCGGCGACTGGCTGGCGCGTCTGCACCTGGCCGGCGCGGACTTCCCGGGACACCGCGACAACGACCGCGGCCCGCGCTGGTGGCATGCCGCCGCGCGGCGCCTGGCCGGCCACCTGGGGGACGACGAACAGCGGCTGCTGGACGACGAGCTGGCCTTCCAGGATGCCCACCGCCGCGATCGCCTGCCGCGCGGCGTGGTCCATGCCGACCTGTTCCGCGACAACGCCCTGTTCGAGGGCGAGCGGCTCACCGGCATCATCGATCTCTACTACGCCTGCAACGACGCCTGGCTGTTCGACCTGGCGGTGACCGTCAACGACTGGTGCTCGCGCGATGACGGCACCCTCGACCCGGCGCTCACCGATGCCCTGCTGGCCGCCTACCGCGCCCGGCGCCCGCTGGAAGGGGCCGAGAGGGAGGACTGGCCGGTGATGCTGCGCGCCGCGGCGCTGCGTTTCTGGCTCTCGCGCCTGCAGGACCTGCACTTCCCCAAGGAGGGCGAGATGACCCATATCAAGGATCCCGGGATCTTTTGCGCCATCCTCGAGGATCGCCGGGCCACGGCCGAGCCACTGGGCGTGGAGGCGTCTGTCTGATGGCCGTGCAGGGACTGATCCGCGTGCTCGAGGCGGTCAACGAGGGTGTCGGCCGGCTGGTGTCCTGGCTCACCCTGGCGATGGTCTTCACCACCTTCGCCATCGTCGTCCTGCGCTACGGCTTCGACCTGGGCTGGATCGCCCTGCAGGAGTCGGTCACCTACATGCACGCGCTGGTGTTCATGCTCGGCGCGGCCTACACCCTGCGCCACGACGAGCACGTGCGCGTGGACATCGTCAATCGCCGCCTGCCACCGCGTGGCCGGGCCGCCCTGGAGATCGCCGGGCACCTGGTGCTGCTGCTGCCCATGGCGGTGGCGATCCTGTGGATGAGCTGGGAGTTCGTCGCCTCCAGCTGGCGTCTGCAGGAGGGTTCGCCGGACGCCGGCGGGCTGCCGTTCGTCTACCTGCTCAAGAGCGTGCTGATCCTGATGCCCGCCCTGCTCATCCTCCAGAGCGTGGCGGGCATCCTGCGGGCGGGGCTGACGCTGGGACGCGCCGACGGGGAGGAGGGCTGACCCATGGAATGGCTCGCGCTGGTACTGTTCGCGGTGGTGTTCGTCTTCCTGCTGGCCGGCTTCCCCGTGGCCTTCACCCTGGGGGGCACGGCGCTGCTGTTCGCCCTGGGCGGGGCGGCGGCCGGCATCTTCGACCTCTCCCTGCTGCACGCCCTGCCCAACCGCCTCTACGGCATCATGGTCAACGAGACGCTGATCGCGGTGCCGTTGTTCATCTTCATGGGGGTGATGCTGGAGCGCTCGCGGGTGGCCGACAGCCTGCTGCAGACCATGGGCGAGCAGTTCGGCTCCATGCGCGGCGGGCTGGGCATCGCGGTGATGGTGGTGGGCATGATGCTGGCCGCGAGCACCGGCATCGTCGGCGCCACGGTGGTGACCATGGGGCTGCTGGCCCTGCCCACCATGCTCAAGCACCGCTACGACCCGGCGGTGGCCACCGGCAGCATCTGTGCCTCGGGGACCCTGGGCCAGATCATCCCGCCCTCGATCATCCTGGTGCTGCTGGGCGAAGTGCTTTCCTCGGCCTTCACCGAGGCCCAGCTCGAGCAGGGCATCTACTCGCCGGACACCGTCTCCGTGGGCGACCTGTTCGCCGGCGCGCTGATCCCCGGCCTGGTGCTGGTGGGCGCCTACATCCTCTACCTGGTGTTCGAGGGCTGGCGCCGGCCCGAGGCCCTGCCGGCACTGGACGACACCGGCCCGCGGCGTCCGCTGGGCGAGGTGGCCCGGATCCTCGTCCCGCCGGTGCTGCTGATCGTGGCGGTGCTGGGCTCGATCATGGCGGGCGCGGCCACCCCCACCGAGGCCGCCTCGGTGGGCGCCGTGGGGGCGATGCTGCTGGCCGCCACCCAGGGGCATTTCAGCCTGGCCATCCTGCGCGACGTGATGCGCACCACCACCCGCGTCACCAGCATGGTGTTCATGATCTTCGTGGGCGCCTCGCTGTTCTCGCTGGTCTTTCGCGGGCTGGGGGGCGACGACCTGGTCCACGAGCTGCTCACCGGCCTGCCGGGGGGAACCGTGGGCGCGCTGCTGGTGGTGATGGTGGTGATGTTCCTGCTGGGCTTCGTGCTGGATTTCATCGAGATCACCTTCGTGGTGGTGCCCATCGTCGCCCCGGTGCTGTTCATCATGGGCGTGGACCCGGTCTGGCTGGGGGTGATGATCGCCATCAACCTGCAGACCTCGTTTCTGACCCCGCCCTTCGGCTTCGCCCTGTTCTATCTCCGCGGCGTGGCCCCGCCCGAGGTGGCCACGGGCGACATCTACCGCGGCGTGGCGCCCTTCATCGCCATCCAGCTGGCCATGCTGGGCGTGCTGGCCCTCTTCCCCGGCCTGGCCACCTGGCTGCCGGGGCTGGTGTTCGACTGATCGGCGGATCGGGGGCGGTCCCCGGTTTCGCCCCCGCCGGGGGCGGTGTAAGATACGCCGCCCCGCAGACAGGCGATGCCGCTCCATGCAGATCGGACCCTATCCCCTGGCGAACAACCTGGCCCTGGCCCCCATGGCGGGCATCACGGACCGCCCGTTTCGCGAGCTGTGCCGACGCTACGGTGCCGGCTGGGTGGTGGGGGAGATGCAGTCGGCGGATGCCTCGCTGCGCGAGACCCACAAGAGCCGCAGCCGGCGGGTGAGCCGCGACGAGGCCGAGCCGAGGGTGGTCCAGGTGGTCGGCTCCGAGCCAGGGCAGCTGGCCGAGGCGGCGCGCTTCAACGTTGCCCGTGGCGCCCAGGTGATCGACATCAACCTGGGCTGCCCGGCCAAGAAGGTCTGCCGCAAGGCCGCCGGCTCGGCGCTGCTGGCCGACGAGGCGCGGGTGGCGGCGATCTTTCGCGCGGTGGTGGCGGCCGTGGAGGTCCCCGTCACCGCCAAGATCCGCACCGGTGTCGAGCCGGCGCGGCGCAACGGCGTGCGCATCGCCGAGCTGGCCCAGCGCGAGGGCATCCGGGCCCTGGCCGTGCACGGCCGGACCCGCGCCGACCTGTACCGGGGCCGGGCGGAATACGCTACGATCAGGCAGATATGTGCCGCCGTGGACCTGCCGATCTGGGCCAACGGCGATATCCGCTCGCCGGAGCAGGCCGGGGCGGTGCTGGAGGAGACCGGGGCCGACGGGGTGATGATCGGTCGCGGCGCCCAGGGGCGTCCCTGGCTGTTTGCCCAGGTGGCCGCCTGGCTCGCGCGGGGCGAACGCCTGCCCGACCCGCCGCTGGCCGAGGTGGCCGCGGTGGTGCGCGAGCACCTCGATGGCCTCTATGCCCTGCACGGCGAGCTGCGCGGGGCCCGGGTGGCGCGCAAGCACGTGGGCTGGTACCTGGCCGGCTGGCCCGGGGGCCGGGAGGCCGCGGGCCGGATCAACCGCGCCGAGTGCCCGGCCGAGCAACAGGCCGTTCTGGCCGCGTATTTCCGCCGTCTGGAGGCCGAGGGAGTGGTGGCTGCATGAGTCGAACCAACCTGTCCAGGATCGCCGACATGACCCTAGAGCGCGAGCCCGCCGACCAGCCGTTGCACAGCACCGTGCGCTGCGTGCTGGAGGCCTATTTCCGGGAACTCGACGGCGAACTGCCCGAGGGGCTGTACCAGCTGGTCATCCGCGAGGTGGAGCGCCCCCTGCTGGAGACGGTGATGGAGTACTGTCACGGCAACCAGAGCCGGGCGTCGGACTGCCTGGGGATCAATCGCGGTACCCTGCGCAAGAAACTGCGCGATCACGGCATCATCTGAGGAGGAGCGCATGCGTCGTATTTCGGGTTTGTTGCCGGCACTGGCCGGGCTGCTGGCCCTGGTCTCGATGGGCCCCGCCACCGCCGAGCAGCGGTTCGTCACCATCGGCACCGGCGCCGTCACCGGCGTCTACTATCCCACCGGCGGGGCCATCTGCCGGCTGGTCAACCGCGACCGCAAGCGCCACGGCATCCGCTGCTCGGTGGAGAGCACCGGCGGTTCCATCTACAACCTCAACACCCTGCGGGCCGGCGAGCTGGACCTGGGCATCGTCCAGTCCGACTGGCAGTACCATGCCTTCAAGGGCACCAGCGAATTCGCCGAGCGCGGCCCCTTCGAGGACCTGCGGGCGGTGTTCTCCCTGCATCCCGAACCGTTCACCGTGGTCGCCCGGGCGGACGCCGGGATCGAGACCTTCACCGATCTCCAGGGCAAGCGGGTCAACATCGGCAATCCCGGCTCCGGCCAGCGGGGCACCATGGAGGTGGTGATGGAGGCCTTCGGCTGGACCCGCGATGACTTCGCCCTGGTCTCCGAGCTCAAGGCCGCCGAGCAGGCCCGCGCCCTGTGCGACAACAAGATCGACGCCATGGTCTACACCGTCGGCCACCCCTCGGGGTCGATCAAGGAGGCCACCACCGCCTGTGACGCGGTGCTGGTGGAGGTCGCCGGCCCCGAGATCGATGCGCTGGTGGAGGCCAATCCCTACTACCGCCACGCGGTGATCCCCGGCGGCACCTACAAGGGCACCGACGCCGACGTGGCCACCTTCGGCGTCGCCGCCACGCTGGTGAGCACGGCCGCCACCGAGCCCGAGCGGGTCTACCAGGTGGTGCGCGCGGTGTTCGACCACTTCGATCGCTTCCGGCGCCTCCACCCCGCGTTTGCCCGGCTGGACAAGCGTTCCATGACCCGCGACGGGCTCACCGCGCCGCTGCATCCCGGGGCCCGGCGCTACTTCCGCGAGGCCGGTCTCCTGGACGGTGCCGCCGAGTAACCGCGACCCCCGCGCGCCGGGGCAGGGAGGAGCGCCTTGAGCGCCCAGACGCCGGAGGAGCTGGAACAGCGCGAGACCGGGGCCCGCCGGCCGGCCGGCCCCATGGCCCGGCTGGTGGGCGGGGTGCTGCTGTTCTGGTCGTTGTTCCAGCTGTGGTTCGCCTCGCCGCTGCCCTTCCTGCTGGACTTCGCCATCCTCAACGAGACCCGGGCGCGCTCGCTGCACCTGGCGCTGGCCGTCTTCCTCGCCTTCATCCTCTTCCCCGCCCGGCGGCGCTCGCCGCGCGAGCGGGTGCCGATCGCGGATATCGCCCTGGCGCTGGCGGCGGCCTTCGCCGCCGGCTATCTCCTGGTCTTCTACACCCAGCTCGCCGACCGCGCCGGTGCACCCACCACCCCGGACCTGGTGGCCGCCGGGGTCGGGCTGCTCCTGCTGCTGGAGGCCACCCGCCGGGCCCTGGGGCCGCCGTTGATGGTGGTCGCCCTGGTGTTTCTCGGCTACAGCCTGGCCGGGCCGTACATGCCCGACGTGATCGCCCACCAGGGGGCCAGCCTGGCCAAGCTCTTCTCCCACCAGTGGCTGGGGACCGAGGGCGTGTTCGGCGTGGCCCTGGGGGTCTCCACCAGCTTCGTCTTCCTGTTCGTCCTCTTCGGTGCCCTGCTCGACCAGGCAGGTGCCGGCCAGTACTTCATCCGCGTGGCCCAGGCGGGGCTCGGTCACCTGCGCGGCGGGCCGGCCAAGGCGGCGGTGGTGGCCTCGGGGATGAGCGGGCTGGTGTCGGGCTCGTCGATCGCCAACGTGGTCACCACCGGCACCTTCACCATCCCGCTGATGAAGCGGGTGGGCTTTCCCGCCCACAAGGCCGGCGCGGTGGAGGTGGCGGCCTCCACCAACGGCCAGCTCACCCCGCCGATCATGGGCGCGGCGGCCTTCCTGATGGTGGAGTACGTGGGCATCTCCTACCTGGAGGTGATCAAGGCCGCCTTGCTGCCGGCGGTGATCGCCTACATCGGCCTGCTCTACATCGTCCACCTGGAGGCGGTGAAGCTGGGCATCCGCGGCGAGGACCGGCCCCGCCGGTCCCTGCCCCGGGCGCTTCTGGGTGCGCTGTTCGCCTTCCTCGCCCTGGTGATCCTGTCGGCGGTGGTCTACTACGGCATCGGCTGGACCCGCACGCTCTTCGGCGTGACCGCCAGCTGGGTGCTGGCCGGCGTCTCGGTGGCCGCCTACGTCGCCCTGCTGGGCTACGGGGTACGCTGCGCCGAGCGCCGCGGCGGGAGCGAGCCCCGCGGGCTCTGGGCCGCGGCCCGCGAGGGGCTGCACTTCTTGCTGCCGGTGGTGGTGCTGGTCTGGTGCCTGGTGGTGGAGCGGCTCTCGCCCGCGCTCTCGGCCTTCTGGGCCAGCCTGTTGATGCTCTTCATCGTCGCCACCCAGCCCCTGCTGGCCGGCTGGTTCCGGGGCCGGTCCCGCCCGGCGGGCGATCTCGCCGCCGGCGGGCGGGACCTGGTGGCGGGGCTGCAGGCCGGTGCGCGCAACATGATCGGCATCGCCGTGGCCACGGCCGCGGCGGGCATCGTGGTGGGGTCGGTGACCCTCACCGGCATCGGCCTGGTGATGACCGACTTCGTCGAGGTGATCTCCGGTGGCAACCTGTTCTTGATGCTGCTGTTCACCGCGGTGATCAGCCTGGTGCTGGGCATGGGCCTGCCCACCACCGCCAACTACATCGTGGTCTCCACGCTGATGGCCCCGGTGATCGTCACCCTGGGGGCGGAACAGGGGCTCACCGTGCCGCTGATCGCCGTCCACCTGTTCGTCTTCTACTACGGCATCCTGGCCGACGATACCCCGCCGGTGGGCCTGGCGGCCTTCGCCGGGGCGGCCATCGCCCGCTCCGATCCCATCCGTACCGGCATCCAGGGCTTCACCTACGACCTGCGCATGGCCGTCCTGCCGTTCCTGTTCATCTTCAATACCGACCTGCTGCTGATCGGTGTCACCTCGTGGTGGCAGGCGGGTTTCACCTTCGTGGTGGCCACCGTGGCCATGCTGCTGTTCGCCGCGGCCACCCAGGGCTTCTTCCTGGTCCGCAACCGGCTCTGGGAGGGCGCGGCGCTGCTGCTGGTGGCGCTGACCCTGTTCCACCCGGGCCTGTGGATGGACCGGGTCTTCCCGCCCACCGAGGTGCTGGCCCCCGAGCGGATCGTCGACCTGGCGGCCAGTCGGCCGGCGGATGCCCGCCTGAAGGTCCGGGCGGAGGGCCAGACGCTGGCGGGCGAGCAGGTCCGGCGCACGGTGTCATTGCCCCTGGGGCCGGCCGCTTCTGACGGGCGCGAGCGACTCGCCAACCAGGGGCTGGCGTTGCGCATCGAAAACGACGCGGTGATCGTGGACAATGTGATCTACGGCAGCGCCGCCCAGCGGGCGGGGCTGGATTTCGACTGGCGCATCACCGGCGTGGTGGTCGAGCGCGAAACACCCGCCCGCGCCTGGGCCTACGGCCCGGCGCTCGCCCTGCTGGGCCTGGTGGTGCTCGCCCAGCGACGTCGCAGGGAGGTATCGCCGCATGTACAAGCGCATCCTGGTGGCCCTGGACGCCACCCGTCCCGGTGACTGGCGAGGCATCCTGCCCGAGGCCGTGGCCCAGGCCCGGGCCTTCGGGGCCACGCTGCACCTGCTGACCGTGGTGCCGGAGTTCCGCTCGGCCCTGGTGGCCGAGTTCTTCCCCCGGGATTTCGAGGAGAACGCCATCGGCCGGGCCCGCGACGAGTTGCAGTCGCTGGCGGATAGCTTCGTGCCGCCGGACGTGGCCTGCGAGTGCCGCGTGGCCCACGGCCGCGTGGTGGAGAGCATCCTCGAGGCCGGCGAGGCGGTCCGCGCCGATCTGCTGGTGATGGGGATCTCGCCGCGGGACCACGATCAGTGGGTCCCCACCAGTCCCATGCTGCGCCTGGGGCAGGGTTTCCGCGGTTCGGTGCTGTGCGTGCGCCTGCCGGAACTCGACGGGCCGGACGATTAACGCACCCGCCGGATGGTGGTGAGGCGGTGGTCGGCATCGAAGCGAAGCTCGAAGTGGCCGTGGACCCCGCCATGGTCGAGGTAGGGGCGCAGGCGGCTGGCGGGGAAGGCGACGCGTCGGCCATCCTCGGCGATGGCCACCACCGCCTGGGCCTGGCCGCGGTAGTAGGCCATGAACTCCTCGGCGGAAAGGTGGACGTATACGCGGACGGAGTCGGTCTTCATCCTGTTGACGCCGGGCGGTGTTCGCATGAGGATACCGCATTCGCTGGGGAACCTCTGCACGAATCGATGGTGCCTCTGCGGGACCGCCAAGGGTCCTGTTCGCGGCGCGCAGCTCGCAGTGAATGGCCGTCGTTCCAGCTCCGCTGCGCTCCGCGCTCCGGCAGCGTGCGGAGCAACCCGTGTTGCTCCGGTCTGCCTGCGCCCTTTACCAGAGCTGCACAAATCC
>JAAZVP010000076.1 GCA_018623495.1 Halothiobacillus sp.
AGCCCGATGGAAGTGGAGACCCCGTTGACCCGGGGAAAATAGGTGTCCGAGAGCATCAGGACGCGCATGGGCACGTCCCGCTCGACTGGGAATGGATGGCAGGCATCGGGCGCTCGGCAGTGTGGGCCGCAAAAGGTCCGATTCTATCGAATTCCCCTCTCGCTGCCATGCCCGAGTGAGCCCCGGGACGTTCCCGGGTTCGCCAAATCGTCACAAAACCCTGCTAGAACCATCCGGGTAACGCCATTGTCGACGGCTCGAGGAGCGGAGGAAATCCCATGGCCAAGCGACTGTCCCTCAAGGGGCTCAACGAGGAGATCGACAGCCTGCGCCGGCAGGTCCTGTCGCTGGAGAGTCAGGTCGAGCAGAAGGTCGGCTCGGCCTTCGGGTCCGCCCTTGCGCGTCTTCGAGGCGGCCCGGCAGCGCTCCCCCGGGGCGTCACCCCGGAGATGCGGCACCGGATGATCGCGGAGGCGGCCTGGTACCGAGCCGAGGCACGCGGTTTCGAGGGGGGCGATCCCGACCAGGACTGGCTCGAGGCCGAGCGCGAGATCGACCGCCGACTGGCAGCGCGGGGACGGGCAGAGGCGGGCCGGGAGGACTGACCCGCCGCCTGTTCAGGCTCGCGAGGCCCGTGCTATCCTTCGCCGCCTGCCGCCGGGGTGGTGGAATCGGTAGACACGCGAGGTTTAGGTCCTCGTGAGCGCGAGCTCGTGCGGGTTCGAGTCCCGCCCCCGGCACCAGCCTTCGACGGAACCTCGGCACCGCTTTCCAGCCTAACCCCGGGCCCGATCACCCGAACGGAGCCTGTCCATGCTGGAAGACCCCCTCGCGGTCGTCGACCTCGAGACCACCGGCACCCGCCCCACCCGCGACCGCATCACCGAGATCGGGATCGTGCTCCTCGACGGCGGCCAGATCACCGAGACCTGGTCGAGCCTGGTCAATCCCGGCATCGGCATTCCCCCGGCCATCCAGTCGCTCACCGGCATCTCCAATGCCATGGTGGCCAAGGCACCGCCCTTCGAGGCGCTGGCCGAAGCGATCGCCGGGCGCCTGGCGGGCCGGCTGTTCGTGGCCCACAACGCCCGCTTCGACCTGGGTTTTCTCAAGAATGCCCTGGGCGCCCTCGGCCACGAGTTCCGGCCCCGCAGCCTGTGCACGCTCAAGCTCTCGCGCCGACTCTACCCGAACGAGCGACGCCACAACCTGGGCGTTCTGATCGAGCGTCACGGTCTGGCCGCCGGTGACCGCCACCGCGCCCTGGGTGACGCGACCGCCACCGCCGACTTCCTGCGCCACCTGCGCGAGCACCTTGACCCCGGGACCCTGGAGGCGGCCGTGCGGGCGGTCACCGGCTCCCCCACCCTGCCCGACGCCCTGCCCCGGGAACGCATCGACGCCCTGCCCGAGGGCCCGGGGGTGTATCGCTTCTACGGCGAGGGCGGCACACCGCTCTACGTGGGCAAGAGCGTCAACCTGCGCGCGCGGGTGCTCTCGCATTTCTCCGCCGATCACCGAGTGGAGAAGGATCGCCGGATCGTGGCCCAGATACGCGATCTCGACTGGATCGAGACCCCCGGAGAGCTGGGCGCACTGATCCGCGAGGCCCGGCTGGTCAAGGAACTGCTGCCGGTTCACAATCGCCGCCTGCGCCGCCACCAGGGTCTGGCGAGCATCGCCTGGGACCCCGCCGGGGAGGCGCCGCCCCGGGTGGTTCGAGAGGCGCACCCCGACCCCGCCACGCTGCAGACCCGTTTCGGGCTTTTCCGTACCGCCCGCGAGGCGCAGAAGCGGCTGCGCCGACTGGTGGAGGAGAACGGCCTCTGCCACCGGCTCACCGGGCTGGAAAAGGGCCAGGGCCCCTGCTTTGCCTACCAGCTCGAGCGTTGCCGCGGCGCCTGCGCGGGCGCCGAGACCCGCGCCCGGCACGACCAGCGCCTGCACCAGGCCCTCGAGCCGCTGCGCATGGAGGACTGGCCCTTCAACGGCCGGGTGGGCATCCGGGAACGCCATCCCGTCACCGGCGAGGAAGAGATCCACCTCCTCGACCGCTGGTGCTACCTCGGCAGCGCCGGCAGCGCGGCCGAGCTCGATGCCCTGCTCGAGGCGCCGCCACAGGCGGAGTTCGACCTCGACACCTACCGCATTCTCCACGGCCACCTGCGGCGCAATGCCCGACGACTCGACATCCTGCAGAACCTCTAGGCTCGCCCGATGGCCTATCCTCGCAAGAGGAACCCCGGAGCAAGCACGTGCGCATCACTCACTACCGGTTCGGCGAACTCTACATCGACGGCATCCACCACGAGGCGGACCTGATGGTCCTGCCCAACGGCGACCTGGTCGAGCCCTGGCGGCGCAAGGCCGACCCCTGGATCGACTGGCCCGACATCGCCGCCGTCATCGACCGCCACCCACGGCGCCTGATCGTGGGCACGGGGTTTCATGGCCGGCTCCTGCCCGTCGCCGACCTGGAAGAGGAGCTGACCGTCCACGAGATCACCCTGGAGGCCTTGCCCACCACCGAGGCGGTGGCGGTCTTCAACCGCGCCCAGCGCACCGGGGAGCGGGTCGCCGCCGCCTTTCACCTGCGCTAGCGCAGGGCGATTCCTGCCGATCCCGGTCAGGGCGGGTCGGAGGGCTGGCCCAGGACGGTATCCTGAGCAACACGAAACGCGGGCGATTGCGCAGCCCATCGCTTTCCAGGGGCTCCCGACTCGATCCGCCACGAGGACAGACGATGTGCGCGCCCGGCTCAGAGCTCGATTTCGAACATCTCGCCGTTGGCCAGGCGCAGCGTGTTGGTGAGGTTGGCGTCACCGAGCACGTGACGGGCATAGGTCGCCCGCGACCACAGGCTGTGGCCGAAGACCAGCACGCGCTCGCCGCCCGCCGCCCGCTGGGCGTCGAGAAAGCGCTCGATGCGCCCGAGCATCGCCTCCAGGTTGGGGCGCAGGGGGGTCTCCAGGGGCCGCTCGCGCCAGTCCCCGTAGGCGCCACCGTAAAGGGCCTCCACGGAGGTGCCTTCGAGCTCGCCGAAATCCATCTCGGCCACCTCCTCGGCGATCTCGAAGGCCTCGAAGCCGAACAGCCGGGCGGTCTGCTGGGTGCGCGCGAGTGGACTGCACAACACGCGGTCGAAGGGGGCCAGCGCCCGCACGCGCGCCACCTGCTCGGTGGTGGGGCGCTCTTGCGGACACAGCGCGATGTCCCGGCTGCCCTGGATGCGGCGGGCCTTGTTCCAGGGCGTGGCGAGGTGACGGACGATACAGAGCTTCATGATCGGGCACGGGGTGGGCCGGTCGACAGTCTAGAAAGCGTCGCGCGGCTCGGCAACACCCCGACCTGGCGGGTTTGCCCGCCCCCGGTCAGACCGGCTCGAGGATCAGCATCCCCAGCGGCGGCACCGTCAGCGGGATGGAGTGCTCGCGCCCCATCCACTCGCGCGCCTCGGTCGCCAGCGGTTGCGGACCATTGCCCACGTTGCTGCCCCCGTAGAACTCGGAGTCGGAATTGAACACCTCGCGGTAGGCCCCGGCCGAGGGCACGCCGAGACGATAGCCGTGGTGTGGTACCGGGGTGAAGTTGAGCACGACCACCACGTGGTCGTCGCCGGCACGCCGAATGAAGGAGAGCAGCGAATGCTGGTGGTCGTCGCAATCGATCCACTCGAAGCCGCGGCCGTCGAAATCGAGACCGTGCAGGGCCCGGCGTTCCCGGTAGAGGTGGTTGAGGTCCCGGACCTGGCGCCGGATGCCGCCGTGGAAGCCGAACTCCAGCACCCACCAGTCGAGCACGGCGGCACTGTTCCACTCGTTGCCCTGGCCGAACTCGGTGCCCATGAACAGGAGCTTCTTGCCCGGGTGGGTGAACATGTAGCCGTAGACCAGGCGCAGGTTGGCGAAGCGCTGCCACTCGTCGCCCGGCATCTTGTGCAGCATGGAGCGCTTGCCGTGCACCACTTCGTCGTGGGAGAACGGCAGGATGAAGTTCTCGGTGAAGGCGTAGAGCATGCTGAAGGTGAGCATGCCGTGGTGATGGGCGCGGTGCACCGGGTCCTTGGCCATGTAGCTCAGGGTGTCGTTCATCCACCCCATGTTCCACTTCATGTCGAAACCCAGGCCGCCCATGTCCACGGGGCGCGACACCTGCGGCCAGGAGGTGGACTCCTCGGCAAACGTGAGCACGCCGGGACACTCCCCGTGGACGACCGTGTTCATCTCCTTGAGGAACTCGATGGCCTCGAGGTTCTCCCGACCCCCGTACTCGTTGGGGATCCACTCCCCCTCCTCGCGGGAGTAATCGAGATAGAGCATCGAGGCCACGGCATCCACGCGCAGGCCGTCGATGTGGAACTCCTCGAGCCAGTACAACGCGCTCGAGAGCAGGAAGTTCTTCACCTCGTGGCGGGAGTAGTTGAAGATCAGCGTCGACCAGTCGAGGTGCTCGCCCTTGCGCGGGTCGGCGTGCTCGTAGACCGCGGTGCCGTCGAAACGTGCCAGCGCGTGGGCGTCCTTGGGAAAGTGGGCCGGCACCCAGTCGAGGATCACGCCGATGCCGTTGCCGTGGAGATGATCGACGAAGTAGCGGAAGTCGTCCGGGGTGCCGAAGCGGCTGGTGGGGGCATAGTAGCCCGTGCACTGGTACCCCCAGGAGAGATCGAAGGGATGCTCGGTGATCGGCAGGAGCTCGACGTGGTCGAAACCCATTTCCGTCACGTAGTCGGCCAGCCGATGCGCCAGTTCGCGGTAGTTCAGGAATTCCCCTTCCACGCCCCGCTGCCAGGAACCCAGGTGGACCTCGTAGACCGACAGCGGCGCGTGCTGCCAGTCACGCTCGGCGCGGGCCTGCATCCACTCGGCATCACCCCAGGCATACCGACTGGTGCCGGCAACGATGCTGGCCGTGTTGGGGCGCAACTCGAACTGCTGTGCATAAGGGTCTGATTTCAGGAAAACCTGGCCACCTTCCCGCGAGCGGATCTCGTACTTGTAGACCGTTCCGGGCGCGAGATCGGGAATGAACAGCTCCCACACACCGCGCCCCTGGTGGACACGCATGGGATGGCGCCGGCCATCCCAGTCGTTGAAATCCCCCACCACGCTCACCCGCTCGGCGTTGGGCGCCCAGACCGCGAACCGAATCCCGGCGACCCCGTCCACTTCGTGCTCGTGGGCGCCCAGGAAGCGGTAGGCGTGCCAGTGCCGGCCCTCGCCGAACAGGTGGAGATCGAAATCCGCCAGCTGCGGACCATAGGTATAGGGGTCGTGGCAGACGTGTTCGCGATGCTCGGCATCCCGCCACAACAGGCGGTAGTGCGCGGGGATCTCGGCGGCCCGGCCCTCGAATTCGAAGACGTCGGTGCCCTCCACCCGCTGCATGAGGTGCTCGCCCTCGACGATCCGGACCTCCGCTGCACCGGGAATGAAGGCCCGCACGCGCACCCGGCCGCCGTCCAGCGGCAAGCGGCCCAGCACGCTGAAAGGGTCGTGGTGGCGGGCCTCGGTGATCATTTGCAGGTCGCCGTCGGGGTTCGCTCGGGTCATGTCAGTCCTTCGGTAGGTCTCGTTGTCGATGATCGTCCGGGCCCGGCGCAGGGTCTCGCGGGCGCACTCTCCCCGTAACGATAGCAGCTGCCCGGTGAACACGGGAAAAGTAAGGAACGTCTGTGTCAGGCCAGTGACCGGCCCGGGCTGCCCCGGGGTGGGCAGACCGGTTCTCCCGACCAACGCGGGTGCACGACCCCCGGGGATTGGGGTAATCTCCGGGGTCCGACATCGAGATGAACGCGGGAGTGGTGATGCAGGCGATTGTGAAGGGCGTGATGCAGCTGGTGGGCTACCTCGGTCTGCACGTGGGACTGCTCTTCACGTGGATCAAGGGTCTCGGGTATTTCGTGGGCGAGAGCCAGGCCTCGCTGGGCCTGTTCTTCACGATCCTCGGGGTGATGGGCATCGGCATCTTCGCCATCGGCGGGCTGATGTCCTGGCTGGTGAGCCGCCGGCTGCGCTCCGGGGCGATCTACCAGCCGGCAGGCTGGCTGGCCCTGTTCGGCGTCTTCGTGATCACCGTATTCACCCTCTACAGTGGCGTCACCTCCATGTGGGTCCAGCCCTTCATGGGACCGCAGGCAGGCACCAGCCCCTGATTCCCGCTCGCCCGGATCGCAAGGCTGCAGGCGTGTCGACACGGGCCCGGGTGCCGATGGCCGTGATTGCGTGAACGAATGACCGACACCCCGCGCTGCCACCCACCGACGGCGACCGGACTGTTTGCGGCCACCGCCGTCGCCCTCGCCATCCTCCTCGCTCTCGCCGGCGGCGAATCGTTCTACAGCGCGCTCGAATACCGGCGCACGGAACTGCTCGAAGGCCAGGGCTGGCGACTGCTCACCGGCCACCTGGTTCATTTCAACGCCCGCCACGCCCTGCTCGACCTCGCCACCTTCGGCATTGCGCTGGTGCTCTTTCCCGGCCTGCTGCGCGGATGGCGGCTGCCCGCCCTGATCCTCGGCGCCATCCTGGCGATCGATCTCGGGCTTCTCGCGAGCCCCGAGATGGCCTGGTACGCCGGGTTCTCCGGCGTGGCCTACGGCGTGCTCGCCGGCGGCGCCTGGACCGACCGGCAGACGCACCCCCGGGTGGCCGCCGTGGTCGCCGCCCTCCTTGCCGGCAAACTCGTCCTGGAGCAGGGACTCGGCGCCCCGCAGCAGGCGGAGGCCCTGATCGGCGGGGCCATCTGGGTCGATGCCCACCTCTACGGCGTGCTCGGCGGAGGCATCACCGCCCTGGCGATCGGCCGTCGATGGAATGCCGGCAACGGTTGCCGCCGGGACTAGTCCGGCCCGGCCAGCGATGCCGCGTAGCGGCGGCGCAGCAGGGCCGCCGCACCAATGGCCACAGCCATGACCCCCACCGCCCAGAAGACGGCATCCAGGTCCTCGGCGCGGATGAGCGTGGCCAGCTCGCTGCCCACCACCGTCACCGCCAGCAGGCCGGGCGCGATGCCCACCGCCGATCCCAGCAGGTAATCCCGAAAACGCAGACCGAAGGCGCCGGCCACCAGGTTGGTGATGCCGAAGGGGGCCAGGGGCAGGAGGGAGACCGTGACCATGGTGGTCACCCCGCGTCGGCCGAGGGCATCGCTGAGTCGACCGATCCAGTGACCACCGAGCCGCGAGACCGCCTCGCGACCCAGGAAATGACCCACCCAGAAGGTCGCCACGGAGGCCAGCATGGTGCCGGAAAAGGCGATCAGAAAGCCCCAGAAGGGGCCGAAGATCAGCCCCGTGACCGCTACCAGCATGCTCAGCGGGAAGACCACCAGCGAGCCGAGCACGAACAGCAGCAACAACAGGGGCACCGTGAGACCGTGGTCGCGCAGGCGTGTAACCCGGTCGAGGGTCCGACGCAGCAACTCCGCATCCACGGCCTCCTGGACCGCCAGCCACTGCCAGAGCCCGGCCAGCATCAACAGGATCAAGACGACCAGTGCCAAAAGCCACAGGCGGCGGGGCATCTTCGGTCTCCGGGAAAAAAGGGGCGGCCATCGGCCACCCGTCTCCAGGCTCCGCGCTCGGCGGCCCTCAGTTCGACTTCTTGACGAACCGGGTGAGGATCACGATCGGCTGCCCATCGACGCGGCCCTCGATCTGCTCCGGGTTGTCCGGAACCAGCGAGATTCGACGCACGGCCGTGCCCCGCTTGGCGGTCAGGTTCGCCCCCTTGACGTCGAGATCCTTGACCAGGGTGACCGTATCCCCCGCCTCCAGCAGCGCGCCGTTGCAATCGCGATGGGCCTCGGGGGCATCGGCACCATCCTCGGAGCCGGCACGCGCCCAATCGAGGGTCTCGTCGTCGAGGTAGAGCATGTCCAGCAGGCTCTCCGCCCACGGATATCCCTCCAAGCGAACCAGCATCCGCCAGGCCACCACCTGCACCGCCGGTACCGGCGTCCACATGCTCTCGCCCAAACAGCGCCAGTGCTCGGGGTCGACCCTGTCCGGATCCTCGAGCGGATCACGGCAGGTGCTGCAGACGACGATGGACTGTTCGGCGCTGTCATTCGGAGCCGGCGGAACCGGGTATACCGAAAGCCCCTCGGACCCACCACAAAGCTCGCAGCGGGACCCGCTCCGCTCACGCAACGCCTGCTCGGTACTCATGCCGCCATCCCCGACTGGAAACGAAAAAGGGCCCCGTTCACCGGGGCCCTCGAAAGAAAAATGGCGGAGAGGGAGGGATTCGAACCCTCGGTACGGGGGACCGTACACACGCTTTCCAGGCGTGCTCCTTCGACCGCTCGGACACCTCTCCAGAAACCCATTGTCTTGCGGGCCGAGGCTCACCTTTCCGGCACCGACCCGCGGAGCACGCCCGCGGCGTACACCTGGCTCCGGGCTTCCTGCCCTTCGCCTCTTCGAGGTCATCCTGCGGATGACCCGAATTGTTCCCGACAATTCGGTCGACCGCTCGGACACCTCTCCAGAAACCCATTGTCTTGCGGGCCGAGGC
>JAAZVP010000077.1 GCA_018623495.1 Halothiobacillus sp.
AACCCCGACGAGCGGCACGGCTCCTCCTGCGCCGTGCGCGAGGCCATCGGCTACGTCCGCGGCGTCTGCCAGCTCACCCCCAAGCTCAAGCCCGAGGCCTTCGCCGCCTCCTGCGCCGCCGACCAGTTCACGCGCAAGTGCGCCTGACGAGATCAACGACCAAACAGGCAGCCCGGACATCCGACAAAGCTGACCCACTCGCTGGAATCGCATGAACTCACCCGCGTGCTGTTGGCCGAGGTCGGGAAGATGCCGGTCTCGCGCCCGCCCTGGCTAACGTTTTGGGCATGCACGACGGCCTCGGAAACCAGGCAGTCCTCCTCACGAACAACATACAGCCCACAGCGCGCCGTTTTGGGAGCGACGTCGAAAAATCGAGCTCTTGCGTGAAAGCTGCAGCCACTCGAGAACCCGATTGACGATACGGAACCGACCTCGGAGTGTCAGCACGACGGTCTTAAGGTCTCGGCGTGGCAGTGGTGCGGGTCGCACTACGCAAGTGACACGCGGCTTCTGTATACTTTCGGGCCTGGTTCAACACGCGAGCGTGCCGAGCGGATGTCGGTAAGAGCCCCTGTCGATACGAGTTTCGATCTGTCCACCTTCCAGGGCCTGGTCTTCGCCCTGCAGCATTACTGGGCCCAGCGGGGCTGCACCATCCTCCAGCCGCTGGACATGGAGGTGGGGGCGGGGACTTTCCACCCGGCCACCTTCCTGCGTTCGATCGGCCCCGAGCCCTGGCATACCGCCTACGTGCAGCCCTCGCGCCGGCCCACCGACGGCCGCTTCGGCGAGAACCCCAACCGCCTGCAGCACTACTACCAGTTCCAGGTGATATTGAAGCCCAACCCCGACGACATCCAGGACCTCTACCTGGGTTCGCTGGAGGCGCTGGGCATCGACCCGCTGGTGCACGACATCCGCTTCGTCGAGGACAACTGGGAGTCGCCCACCCTCGGCGCCTGGGGCCTGGGCTGGGAGGTCTGGCTCAACGGCATGGAGGTCACCCAGTTCACCTACTTCCAGCAGGTGGGCGGGATCGACTGCCGGCCGGTCACCGGCGAGATCACCTACGGCCTGGAGCGGATCGCCATGTACCTCCAGGGCGTGAAGAGCGTCTATGACCTGGTCTGGACCGACGGCCCGCAGGGCCGGGTGACCTACGGCGACGTCTTCCACCAGAACGAGGTGGAGCAGAGCGAGTACAACTTCAAGCACGCCGACGTCGACTTCCTCTTCGGCCAGTTCGACCACTGTGAATCGGCCTGCCGCGAGCTGATCGAGGCGGGCCTGCCGCTGCCGGCCTACGAGCAGGTGCTCAAGGCCTCGCACACCTTCAATCTCCTCGACGCCCGCCATGCCATCTCGGTGACCGAGCGCCAGCGCTTCATCCTGCGGGTGCGCACGCTCGCCAACCAGGTGGCCGATGCCTATTACCAGGCCCGCGAGGCCCTGGGCTTCCCCATGTGCGAGAACGACTGAAGCGACCGCCGAAGGCGACACGGAATCTGCGAAATCTGGGACTGACATGCGCGACCTGCTGATCGAGATCGGGACCGAGGAACTGCCGCCCAAGGCCCTGCGGCGACTCTCCATGCACTTCGCCGAGACGGTGTTCGAGGAACTGCGCGCCGCCGAGCTGGGTGGCAGCGCCTTTCGTGCCTACGCCTCCCCGCGGCGCCTGGCGGTGCGGGTCGAGGGCGTGCTGGAAAGCCAGGAAGACCAGGCGGTGGAGCGCCGCGGCCCGTCGCTGGAGGTGGCCTTCGACGACGAGGGCAATCCCACCAGGGCC
This sequence comes from Halothiobacillus sp., assembly GCA_018623495.1. GTDB lineage: Bacteria > Pseudomonadota > Gammaproteobacteria > JAAZVP01 > JAAZVP01 > JAAZVP01. The sequence goes on from JAAZVP010000077.1 coordinate 1,793, forward strand.
GCCCAGGGCTTCGCCCGCTCGTGCGGGGCCGAGGTGGCCGACCTGGGCGAGATCCGCACCGACAAGGGCGCCTGGCTGGCCTACAGCTACACCGAGAAGGGCCAGGCGGCGGCGAGCCTGATCCCCGGGATCGTCGACAAGGCCATCGGCGGCCTGCCCATTCCCAAGCGCATGCGCTGGGGCGAGAGCGACGTCGAGTTCGTCCGCCCCGTCCACTGGGTGGTGATGCTGTTCGGCGACAGCGTGATCGAGACCGAGGTGCTGGGCCTGCCGGCCGGCCGCGAGACCCGCGGCCACCGCTTTCACCACCCCGGGCCCATCTATCTCAGCGAACCCTCGGCCTACGCCCCGCTGCTGCAGAGCGAGGGCCACGTGATGCCCGACCTCGACGAGCGCCGCGAGGCGATCAAGGCCCAGGTCGAGGAGGCCGCGCAGCGTCTCGGCGGGCGCGCGCTGATCGAAGACCATCTCCTCGACGAGGTGACCGCGCTGGTGGAGTGGCCGGTGGCGGTGACCGGCAGCTTCGACGCCGAGTTCCTGGAGATCCCCGCCGAGGCGCTGATCTCCTCCATGCAGGACCACCAGAAGTACTTCGCGGTACTCGACGCCTCCGGCGCGTTGCTGCCGCACTTCATCACCATCGCCAACATCGAGAGCGCCGACCCGGTCCAGGTGAGCGCGGGCAACGAGCGGGTGATCCGCCCGCGGCTGGCCGACGCCGACTTCTTCTGGAAGCAGGACCGCAAGCGGCCGCTGGCCGACCGGCTCACCCGGCTCAAGACCGTGGTCTTCCAGAAGAAGCTGGGCACCCTGCGGGAGAAGACCCACCGCATCGTCTGCCTGGCGGGCAGCATCGCCCACCAGCTGGGCGAGGACGAGGTCCTGGCCTCGCGTGCCGCGGAGCTCTCCAAGTGCGACCTGATGACCGAGATGGTCGACGAATTCCCCAACCTGCAGGGCGTGATGGGCCGCTACTACGCCGCCCACGACGGCGAGCCGGAGGCCGTGGCCCGGGCCCTGGAGGAGCAGTACCGCCCGGCGCACGCCGGCGACCCGATCCCCGAGAGCACCACCGGCCGGATCGTCGCCCTGGCGGATCGCATCGACACCCTGGTGGGCATCTTCGCCATCGGCCAGAAGCCCACCGGCGAGAAGGATCCCTTCGGCCTGCGGCGGGCGGCCCTGGGCGTGCTGCGCATCCTGATCGAGGGGGGCATCGACCTCGACCTGCGCCGCCTGCTGGAGAAGGCCGCCGAGGCCCTGCACGACCGCGTCGACGCCGGCGACGCGGTGGAGCCGGTGCTCGACTTCATGCTCGAGCGCCTGCGGGCCTACTACCTCGACCGCGGCGTGCGCTTCGACGTCTTCGACGCCGTCGAGGCGCTGCGGCCCACCCGGCCGCTGGACTTCGACCGGCGCATCCGCGCGGTGGGCGAATTCCTCACGCTGCCCGAGGCCGAATCGCTGGCCGCGGCCAACAAGCGCATCCGCAACATCCTGCGCAAGGCCGAGGGCGTGGTAAGCGACTCCATCGACGAGACCCGCCTGGAGGACCCCGCGGAGAAGGCCCTGGCCCGGCGCATCGACCGCGCCGCGGCCGAGGTCGGCCCGCTGTTCCGGGCCGGCGACTACGAGCAGGCGCTCAAGGCCCTCGCCGGCCTGCGCGAGGACGTGGACCGCTTCTTCGACGAGGTCATGGTGATGGCCGACGACGAGGAGCTCCGGCGCAATCGCATCGCCCTGCTCAACCGCCTGGCCAACCTCTTCCTCGGGGCGGCCGACCTCTCGCGCATCCAGGGCTGAGGGGCCGCAGCGTGGATCCCGCCCGCCCCTGGATCATCCTCGACCGGGACGGTGTCATCAACCGGGACTCCGACGCCTACGTCAAGTCGCCGGAGGAATGGGAGCCCATCCCCGGCAGCCTGCAGGCCATCGCGCGGCTCAAGCGGGCCGGCTGGGCGGTGGTGGTGGCCACCAACCAGTCGGGCCTGGCCCGCGGGCTGTTCACCGAGGCCGATCTCGAGGCCATGCACGCCAAGTTCCGTCGCCTGCTCGCCGAGCAGGGTGGCGAGGTCGACGCCATCCACTGGTGTCCCCACGGACCGGAGGATGCCTGCGACTGTCGCAAGCCGCTGCCCGGGCTCTATCGACGCGCGGCCGCCGCCCTCGGCCGCGAGCTGGCCGGCGTGCCGGTGATCGGCGACAGCCTGCGCGACCTCCAGGCCGCCCGGGCCGTGGGCGCCCGGCCCATCCTGGTCCGCACCGGCAAGGGCGAGCGGACCCTGGTCCGCGGCGAAGGGCTGGAGGACGTGGAGGTCCACGCCGACCTGGCCGCCGCGGTGGACGCCCTCCTGGCGGAGTCCCCGGCATGATCACCGCGCTGCGCTCGGCCCTGTTCTCCGCCGGCTTTCTCGGCAGCATCCTGGTCTTCTCGCCCTTCACCATCGTCGGCCACCTGTTGCCGATGCCCGCGCGGCTGCGGATCGCTGCCGCGTGGGCCGGCTTCAACCGCTGGTGGTTCGCCACCAGCCTCGGGGTGCGGTACGTGATCGAGGGCGCGGAGAACATTCCCGACCGCGACGGCGGCATCGTGCTGGCCAACCACCAGTCGACCTGGGAGACCTTCGCCCTTTTCCGCCTCTTTCCCCGCCAGTGCTGGGTTCTCAAGCGCGAGCTCCTGCGCATCCCCGTCTTCGGCTGGGGGCTGGCCCTGGTGCGCCCCGTGGCCATCGACCGGGGTGCCGGCCGCCGGGCCATGAGCGCGGTGATCGAACAGGGCGGGAAGCGCCTGGGCGAGGGGCGCTGGCTGGTGATCTTTCCCGAGGGCACGCGCGTGCCACCGGGCGAACGCGCGCGTTTCAAGACCGGCGGGGCCCTGCTGGCCACGCGCACCGGCGAGCCGGTGATCCCCGTGGCCCACGACGCCGGCCGCATCTGGCCCAAGGGCCGCTTCCTCAAGCCTTCCGGCACCATCCACGTGGTCATCGGCGAGCCGATTCCCACCGAGGGCCGCTCGGCCGAGTCGGTCACCCGCGAGGTGGAGGACTGGATCCGCGCCCGGCTGGCGGAGATGGACGGCTGAGCGCTCCCGCCTTGGGTCCCGTCGGGCTTTTGTGGTCCAATCGCCAGAGGTCCTAGCGGGAGAAGCGCATGTCGCTCTGGAGCCAGATTACCGAGGCCATCTCCGCGGCCACCGGGCGGGATTTCGATCTCAAGGGGCGGCTGCCCCGGGGCGGTGGCTGCATCAACGAGACCCTGATGCTCGAGGGTCGCGGCGAGCGGTATTTCCTCAAGCTCAACCGCCCCGAGCGGCTGGCCATGTTCGAGGCCGAGCGCGAGGGCCTGGAGGCCCTGGCCGACTGCGGTGCGGTGCGCGTGCCCCGAGCCATCGTCAGCGGCCGGCACACGGATGCCAGCTACCTGGTGATGGAATTCGTCGACATGCGGGGCGACAGCGATCCTGCCCTGTTCGGCGAACAGCTCGCCGAGCAACACCGCTGCCGCGCCGACCGTTTCGGCTGGCACCGCGACAACACCATCGGCTCCACCCCCCAGGTGAACGACTGGTCGGACGACTGGGTGGCCTTCTGGCGGGAGCACCGGCTGGGCTACCAGCTGGACCTGGCGGCGCAGAACGGCCATCCGGGCCTGCGCGAGCGGGGCCAGCGGCTGCTGGAGACCTTCCCCGCGCTGTTCGCCGATCACCACCCGGGACCGTCGCTGCTCCACGGCGATCTCTGGGGGGGAAACCACGCCGGGGACGAAAACGACCGGCCGGTGATCTTCGACCCGGCCGTCTACTACGGCGACCGCGAGGCGGACCTGGCGATGACCGAGCTCTTCGGCGGTTTTCCGCGTCGCTTCTACCACGCCTACGACCACCACTGGCCGCTCGACCCCGGCTACGACGTGCGCAAGCGCCTCTACAACCTCTACCACGTCCTCAATCACCTCAACCTCTTCGGTGGCGGCTACGCCGGCCAGTCCGAGCGCCTGATCGACGGCCTGCTCGCCGAGATCGGCTGACTCCGCCCGGGGTTCCCGGGGAGCTTGCCCGCCCCTTGTTGGCCGGGCACGAATCGGCTAGCGTGGGACGGACAATAACCACAACCACCAGAGGGGATCAGCAATGTCGGTACAGAACGTGGCCATCGTCGGCCTGGGGCGCGTGGGCGAGCGCTTCCTCGAGCGCATGCTGGCATTCCAGGAACAGGACCGGGTCCGCATCGTGGCCTGCGCCGAGCGCGGCGACACGCCGGGGCGCAAGCGGGCCGAGGGCGCCGGCATCCCGATCGAGACCAGCGAGGCGATCACCGCCCGCGGCGAGGGCGTGGACATCATCTTCGACCTCACCGGCAGCGAATCCACCCGCAAGGAGCTGCGCGATGCCCTGGGCATGCGCGGCAACCGGCACACGGTGATCGCACCGGAGAGCGTGGCCCGCCTGATCTGGTCGCTGGTGGGCGACGAGGAACTGCCCGAGATCCACGCGGCGTCCGGTTACTGAAGCGCGGCCTCCAGGCATCCCGCAAGAAAAAGGCCCCGCCAGTGAGCGGGGCCTTCTCGCGTCAGGGGTGGGAGAGGTCAGTCTCCCGGGTTCTGAACGTGCACGTCCATCTGCGGGAAGGGGATGGAGATGCCGTTCTCGTCGAAGGCCTGCTTGACCTTCTCGAGCAGCTCGATGCGCGTCGTCCACCAGTCCGCGCTGTTCACCCACGGGCGGGCGAAGAGGTCGACGCTGTTCGTGCCGAGCTCCATCACCCCGACCGTGGGGGCCGGGTCCTCGAGGATCCGCTCGTCCTCGGCCATGATCGACTCGATCAGTTCCTTGGCCTGCTTGATGTCGTCGCCGTAGCCGATGGAGAAGATCAGGTCGATGCGGCGGGTGTCGCGGGCCGAGAAGTTGGTGATGGTCCCGCTGTAGATGTTGCCGTTGGGTACCGTGACCTCCTTGTTGTCGAGGGTGGCCAGGGTGGTGGAGAAGATCTGGATGTTCTCCACCACGCCCATGACACCCCCGGCCTCGACGAAGTCGCCGGCACGGAAGGGGCGGAAGACCACCAGCATGACGCCGGCGGCGAAGTTGGACAGCGAGTCCTTCAGCGCCAGGCCCACGGCCAGGCCGGCGGCACCGACCAGGGCGACCAGCGAGGTGGTGTTGACGCCCAGCTGGGTCAGGGCGGCGATCACCACCAGCAGCAGCAGAAGCCACTTGAGGATGGTGCCGACGAAACGGCGCAGGATCTCGTCCACGCCGGATCGGGTCATGACGGTGTCGGCCAGCTTGGTGAGCAGGTTCACCACCCAGCGACCGACGAAGAAGATGACGGCGGCCAGGAAGATGTTGACCACCCAGTTGCCGAAGAGGCTGTCAGTCACGCTGTAGTCCATGGTTCAGGTCGTGTCTCGTCTGGGGTGCCGCCCGCGGGCGGCACCGGTGGATGGAAGGCGCCGGCCGCCCTCAGCGGACGCGCTGCTCGGCGTCGACCTCGACCTCCACCCGGCGATTCTTCTGCCGGCCGGCCGCGGTGTCGTTGTCGGCGACCGGCTGGCTCTCGCCCATGCCGCGCGTGGTGATCAGGTCGGCGGCCACGTCCTGCCCCACGAGGTAGTCGCGGACGGCATTCGCCCGCCGCTCGGAGAGCGACTGGTTGTAGGCCTCGGTGCCCACGCTGTCAGTGTGGCCGGTGATGCGGATGCCGCGGATGTCGCTGACGCGGTCGAGGTCGGTGGCCAGCTGGTCGAGTTCGCGCTCGGCCTCGGGACGCAGGACGGACTTGTCGAAGTCGAACAGCGCGTCGGCCGAGAGGGTGATGGTCTCGTACTGCGGCTCGGGTTCCGGTGCCGGCGCGGGGGCGGGCTCCGGTTCCGGTGTGGCCACCGGCTCGGGGGCGGGCTCCGGTTCGGGCTGCGGATGGCATTCGGCGTTCTCGGACTGGAAGTAGGGACTCCAGACGCACTCGCCGAAGCGGTCCCGCACCACGTTGCCGCTGCCGTCGTAGGCGATGCCCTTGAGCGGTGCCTCGCCCTGCTCCAGGGGGGCCAGCTTGCGCACGGGCATGTTCTCGATGCTGGCCGGGTCCTCGGAGACAGGGGTCGCGGGCTCGGGTGCGGGCGCGGCCGGGCATTCGGCGCCGTCGCCATAGCGGCTCATTACGCAACCCCCGAAGCCGTCGCGGGCGACGTTGCCGGCGCCATCGAGGGCCAGGCCGTTGCCGGCGAGGGCCCCGCCGGCCGGGAGTGCCGAGCCGATGGCCAGCGCCATGGCCGTGGAAAGGACGTGTTTGCGTTTCATGGGACTCTCCAATGTCGCTGGACGTTGTTGCCGATGATGCCCAAAAGTCTAGAAGAGAAACAGGCCTTGTAGGGGAAGCGTGAGCGCGTCCCGGAACGGCGAAACGCTGCCTGCCGGGATTCACGGTTGGGGGTTATCATGGGCGGTTTTGCAGCGATACCCGCGAGGCCGGTTCCAATGAGATGCGACCGCCCGGACAGCGACACGAAGCACCCGTCGGCCCGATGGGCCGGGCCGAGGTGGGCGGCATGCTGAGCCGGCTCTCGGGATGGCCGGCCGCGCTGGCCGTCTATCGCCACCCCCGGGTAGTGGCCATGCTGTTTCTGGGGTTTTCGGCCG
>JAAZVP010000030.1 GCA_018623495.1 Halothiobacillus sp.
AGCGCCACGCCCCTCGGCCTGCCCGCCCCGCCCGACGAGAAACCCGACGATCGACCCGGACCCTCGCGGCCCGCGCTTGCAATGCGATCGAGAACCGTTATCATTCGCTTCACCAAACGAGATTGATTCCTGTTTGCAAGGACATGACCGGGTGAACGGAATGCGTCTTGTTTTGGTTCGTAAACGCTTCTCATTAGCGCCTGCATTCGCAACCAACGACCCAGGGACCGAGACCGTGAGACACAACCGCCCCGTTTCCACCGCCCTGACCTCCGCCATCCTCGCCGCCCTGGCCGGCGGCGCCCAGGCCGCCGACGCGCCGGGCGACCTCGAGGCCCAGGTCGAGGCCCTCGAGGCCACCATCGAGCAGCAGCAGCAACAGATCGACGCGCTGGTGGACCACATCGAGTCCAGCGCCCCGGCCACGACCCCGGATGCCGGCGGCAGGGGCGGCCACGGTGGTGGCGACCCGGCCGGGCGGGTGCACTGGGAGGGCTACGGCGTGGTCAACTATGTCTCCCGCGACTTCTACCAGAACGCCCAGGACGACTCCCCGGAGCAGCGCGCCAGCACCGACCTGGAGCGCATCATCCTCGCCCCCACCTTCGACATCAGCGACCGGATCCGCTTCGTCACCGAGATCGAGTTCGAGCACGGCGGCACCGGCTCCACCGTGGAGTACGAGCCCGAGGAGGCCGGCGAATTCGAGACCGAGATCGAGAAGGGCGGCGAGGTGGTGCTCGAGCAGGCCCACCTGGAATTCGCCCACAGCCCGGCGATCAACTGGCGCGTGGGCGAGATCATGGTGCCCTTCGGCATGGTCAACACCCACCACCACCCGGCCGAGTACTTCACCCTGGAACGCTCGCTGGCCGAGACCCGCGTCATCCCCGCCACGTGGCACGAGACCGGCGTGGAGCTCTTCGGCACCCTCGATCGCCTGCGCTACCGCCTGCAGGTGGTCACGGCGCTGGACTCCTCCGGCTTCTCCGGCTACGGCTTCGTCTCCGAGGGCACCCAGGACGCCCTGGAGACCCGCGGCGCCGACGCCCTGGCCTTCGTCGGCCGGGCCGACTACTCGATCCTGCCCGGTGCCCGGGTGGGTGCCAGCGTCTACATCGGCGACAGCGCCGACAACCGCCCCCGCCGCGACCTGGAGGAGGACGCCACCGTCACCCTCGCCGAGGTCCACGGCCGCTACCAGCGCGGCCCGCTGACGGTGCGCGGCCAGTACCTGGCCGGCTCGATCGACAACAGCGACGCCGTCACCCGCGCCAACTTCACCAGCTTCAACGCCGGCGAGCTGGGCATCTCCAAAACGCCGGTGGGCAGCGAGGCCCGGTCCTGGTTCGTCGAGGCCGGCTACGACCTGCTCTCGCTGCTGGGCGAGCGCGACGACCGCCTGGACGCCTTCGCCCGCTTCGAGGCCTTCGACACCCACGCCGACACCGAGGGCTCGATTTCCGCCAACCCGCGCTACGACCGCGAGGCGGCCACCTTCGGCGTCAACTACAAGCCGCGTCCGGGCGTGGTGTTCAAGGGCGAATACTCCAGCCGCGAGCATGCCGGCGATACCGGCAACACCCAGGACTACTACGGCCTGGGCCTGGGCTTCGAGTTCTGAACCCGCAATCGACACGGCCCGCGCGCACGGGCCGCGCCAACCACCAGGGAACGACCAGAGGGGAAAAGACCATGCAATGCAAGAAAACGGCCTTCACCACCGCCCTGTTCTCCGCCGGCCTGCTGGGCCTCACCGGCTGCGGCGGGGGCGGCGGCTCCGACGACGACGGCAACAATGGCGGCGGCAGCGACGCCGGCGTGACCTTCGATGCCCGGGCGCTGATCCAGAAGCAGGCCGACGGCATCATCACCACCACCTACGACCGCCTGAACGCCGAGGCCGACGACCTGGTGGCGGCCGTGGAGGCCCTGGTCACCGACGGCGCCACCGAGGCCGAGATGAACGCCGCCCAGCAGGCCTGGAAGGACGCCCGGGTGCCCTGGGAATCCAGCGAGGGCTTTCTCTTCGGTCCCGTGGACTCGCTGGGCGTGGACCCGGCCATCGACTCCTGGCCGCTCAACACCCCGGACCTGGCCCAGTTCCTCCGGGACAACCCCGACGCCACCCGGGCCGACATCGAGAACGCCTCCGACGACCTGCGCGGCTTCCACGCCATGGAATACCTGCTCTTCGGCGACGGCGTGAACGACAACGACAAGGCGGCCACCGAGCTCACCGAGGCCGAGCGCAACTACCTGGTGGCCCTGGCCCGGGCCTTCGAGGCCCAGACCCAGCGGCTCGCCGATGCCTGGACCGTGGACTTCAACGGCCGCGGCCCCTACGCCGGGCTGCTCGAGACCGCCGGCGAGAACACCGTCTACGCCTCCCGGGCCGCGGTGGTGGAGGAACTGATCAACGGCCTGATCACCATCGCCGACGAGACCAGCAACGCCAAGATGGTCGAGCCCTTCGGGCCCTCGATCTCCGGGTACGACACCTCGCTGGTGGAGTCCCAGTACAGCTGGAACTCGCTCACCGACTTCCACAACAACTTCCAGAGCATCCTCAACGCCTATACCGGCAAGCTGGGCTACGACCCCGCCACCGACAGCGTCTCGAATGCCGACAACGGCCTCTACGCCTTCGTCCATGCCCACGACGCGACCCTGGCCGATCGCCTGCTGGCCGAGATCATCGACGCCCAGCAAAAGATCGCGCTGATCAAGGGGGACGGCAACCCGGACACCACCGAGATCAACGGCACCGCCCTGCCCTTCCGCGAGCAGATCAAGGACCCGGCGGGGCGCGTGCTGGTCCAGGACGCGATCGACGCCGGCAACACCGTGCTCACCACGCTGGAGACCGAGGTCCTGCCCCTGGTGCCGGCCACCGACTTCGCCGACTGAAACCGGCCCGACGACGACCAGGCGGCCGGCAGCCCCGGCCGCCACGGGTCGTCCCCGGAGCGCTGTCACCGGCAGCGCTGCGGAGACCGCCCGACCGAACCGACCACCGGGGAAACACGACCATGGCAAGCCCGACCGCCAGCCATCGACTGCTCGCCACCACCCTGTTCACCGCCCTGCTCGCCGGCTGCGGCGGGGGCGGCGGGGGCCAGGACACCGACGCCGGCGACGGCGCCCCCCTGCCTCCCGAACCGGACTGGGCCCGCGCCGAGGCCCTCGGCGGCGAGACCACCAACTTCACCGGCAACCATTCCACTTTCGGCTTCGACACCCCCGCGGCCAACCTCCGGGGCGAGGCGCTCGCGCTCCATCTCGAGGGCGATGCCGAGTTCGAGCGCAAGTTCATCCGGGCCCCCAGCGCGGACTTTCCCGAGCAGGACGGTGTCGGCCCGGTATTCAACAACGACGCCTGCATCGAGTGCCATGCCCGCGACGGCCGGGCCAACTACACCGCCGAGGCCCTGCAGGCCCCCGAGGGGAAGTGGACCCGGCTGGGCTCCAACGAGGGGCTTTTCCTGGCCATGAGCGTCGAAAACGGCCCGCCCTGCGAGCCCACGGCGGCCAACCACTACTGCGCCCCCGAGACGGTACCCGGATTCTCCGACCAGCTCTTCCACCGGGGCGTCTACGGCCTGCGCGACGACTCGCCCTTCACCGGCCAGGCCGACGTCTACGTCCGGTTCGAGACCCGCGAGGTGCGCTATCCCGACGGCGAGACGGTGACCCTGAGAAAGCCGGTGTTCGAGGTCCGCAACCCCTACGACAGCCCCGGCGAGGCCCCCGGCGACTACACCCCGGCCCTCTCCCGCCTGCTCCAGGACGACGTGCGCTTCAGCCCGCGGATGGGCCCGCCGGTCTTCGGCCTGGGGCTGCTGGCCGCCATCCCCGAACAGGACATCCTGGCACTGGCCGACCCCGGGGACACCGACGGCGACGGCATCTCCGGCCGGCCCAACTGGGTGTTCGACCCGGTCAAGGCCATGCAGGGCGACCCCGAGCCCCGGAGCCTGGGCCGCTTCGGCTGGAAGGCCAACACGCCCAGCGTCACCGTCCAGGGCGCCGGGGCCTATCGCGGCGACATGGGCGTGACCAACTACCTCTTCCCCGAGGAGAGCATCATGGGCACCGCCCTGCACGACCGTTACCTGGCCGAGAACCCGGCCGACAACGGCAGCCACGACCCGGAGGTGGCCGAGGACACGGTCAAGGCGGTGATGTTCTACACCAACACCCTGGCCGTGCCCGGCCGGCGCAACGTCGACGACGAGCAGGTCCTGCGGGGCGCGCGACTGTTCGCCTCCATGGACTGCGCCAAGTGCCACCACCCGAGCTTCGAGACCGGCGAGCACCCCGGCGTCTGGGGCCCCTCGGGCACCGAGCCGGTGCCGCAGGTGGAGGGCCAGACCATCCACCCCTTCTCCGACATGCTCCTGCACGACATGGGCGAGGGCCTGGCCGACCACCGGCGCGACTTCGCCGCCACCGGCCGCGAGTGGCGCACGCGCCCGCTGTGGGGCATCGGCCTGACCGAGACCGTCAACCCCCTGGCCGGCTACCTGCACGACGGCCGCGCGCGCACCATCGAGGAGGCCATCCTCTGGCACGGCGGCGAGGCGGAGAACGCCCGCGAGCAGTTCCGCCGGCTGGACAAGGCCGACCGCGAGGCCCTGCTCACCTTCATCCGCTCGCTCTAGTCCGGCCCGGACCCGGCCTGTCCATCACCCCGCGGTGGGCGGCTGGCCGCGGTGCCCGTGGGCACGGCCTCCCGGTCGCGAAGGGGGCCCCGCCTGCGGGCAACGCCGCACGACGTTCGCGGCGGGGACGGCCCCAACCCGATCACCGGCACGAGGCAAGGCATGCACACGTTCGCGAGAACCCTTCCCGGGCTGCTGGCAGCGCTGCTTTTGGCCACCCTGCCCGCCCGGGCCGAGACCTACCAGGCGCCCGAGGCCTTCGTGACCGAGGCCGGCGGCGACTTCGACGCCCCCGAGGTCCTCTGGCTCACCGGCGAGATCCAGGACACGATCCGCGCCATCCTCGGCCATCGCTACGCCTCCCTGCGCCTGCGCTACTGGCGTGACGGCGACGAGACCCTCTGGGTGCTCGAGGAGATCGGCAAGGAAAAGCCCATCACCCTCGGCTTCCGCGTGGCCGACGGCGCCATCGTCGATTCGCGCACCCTGGTCTTTCGCGAGAGCCGCGGCTGGGAGATCCGCTTCCCCGGCTTCGCCCGCCAGTTCCGGGGCGCCCGGCTCACCGACGACCGGCGACTCGACCGGGCGATCGACGGCATCACCGGCGCGACCCTGTCGGTGAACGCCTACCGACGCCTGGCGCGCGTCGCCCTCTACCTGCATGCCGAGGTGAGCGGTGAAGATTGACCCCCGCCGTCTGCTGGCGATCCACCGCGCCGTCGGCGCGGTGGTGGCCGCCTTCCTGGTGCTGCTGGCGATCACCGGGGTGGCACTGAACCACACCGAGGCGCTGGCCCTCGACCAACGCCACCTCGACGCCCCCTGGGTGCGGGCCCTCTACGGCATCCCCGAGCCGGAGCCCGAGCAGGCCTTCGCCGCCGGGCAACACTGGCTGTCGAACTGGAACGGGCGGCTGTTTCTCGACCACAGGCCGCTGGCGACCGAGAGCCGCGGCGAGCTCGTCGGCGCCTTCGCGGTGCAGGGCATTCTCGCGGTCATCACCGCGCGCGAGCTGCTGCTGCTCACCCCCGAAGGCCAACGCATCGATGCCCTGGCCTATCCCGGCGACGGCACGGCCCGGGCCGCCGCGATGCGCGACGACCGGATCATCCTGGGCCTCGCCGATGGCCGGATCGTGGCCACCAACCCGGCATTCACCGCCTTCCGGCCGGCCGATGTCGCCGCCCCGGCGGTCTCCCCCGCCACCGGCGAGGCCCTCCCGGCCGGGATCCGCACGGCCATCCGCGAGCAGGCCCGCGGACCGGGCATCACCCTCGAGCGGCTGATCCTGGATCTCCACAGCGGCCGCATCGCCGGCCCGGTCGGCGTCTGGCTCATGGATGCCGTCGCCGTGGCCCTGGTCGCCCTGGTCGCCAGCGGCCTCGGCCAGCGCTGGATCCTGCGCCGCCGGCACAAGCGACCCCGCTGAAGGCATCGACCGAGCGATGCCCCCTCGATCAATGTGGACCCTGCCGGTACCCTATTGCATCGTGGTCGCAAATCATTATCATTTGCACATGAGATCGGCTCGCGAACGAAGGCCCGGTCTCCCGAGTTCATCCGGTCGCACGCGGATGGAGCCTCCTGGGGTTCGTGCGAAATGGCAACGCGGAAGGTTGCTCGAGTTTGCCGGTGCCCATGCACCGGCTTTTTTTTTGGTTCATGGCACTTCCGGTCCGGGAGGTGAACGCCCCCGGCGCCTGCGATGTCGGCTGTATCCCCGGGCCGCCGGGGCGGATGGCCGCGGTGCTTGCGCACCGTCCTATTTATGCGAACATAACGCCTGGCCGGAAGCGGTCTCCCCGACCCTCCGCGCCGGCTCATCCGAACGGTCCGCACCCACCGGAAGCGACGATGGAATTTCTCAAGGAATACCTCGACTACCTCATCCTCGGCATCCTCGGCCTGATGAGCTTCGTGCTCGTATGGATGGTGGTCGAGCGCTACCTCTACTTTCGCAAGGTGGAGCTCGATGCCTTCACCAGCGAGGACAGCCTCAACATTGCCCTCACGCAACACCTCACCATCATCTCCTCGATCGGCTCCAACGCCCCCTACGTGGGCCTGCTGGGCACGGTGCTGGGCATCCTGATCACCTTCTACGACATCGGCCAGGGCGGGGCCATCGAGCCCTCGGCGATCATGCTGGGGCTGGCACTGGCCCTGAAGGCCACCGCCCTGGGCCTGGTGGTGGCCATCCCGGCGATCCTCTTCTATAACGCCCTGCTGCGGCGGGTGGAAGTCCTCCAGGCCCGCTGGCGGGACCGTCGGTCCGCGAACTGAGCCCGCCTCGAGGCCGCCATGCGCAAGTTCGACCAGATCAACGTCATCCCCTTCATCGACATCATGCTGGTGCTGCTGGCCATCGTGCTCACCACGGCCACCTTCATCGCCCAGGGCAAGATCGAGATCGAGCTGCCCGAGGCCGAGTCCGGGGCACCGGTGAGCGAGAAGCCCCCGCACGAGATCGTGATCACCGCCGAGCGAGAGCTCTTCTACCAGGAGGAAAGGGTGGAGCTGGACACGCTGGAGACGGCGCTGGCCGAACTCCCGGCGGACCAGGCGATCGTCCTGCGGGTGGACGCCGCCGCCCCCTTCGCCCGCTTCGTCGCCGTGGTGGACGTGCTCAAGGCGCTGGGGATGGACAACCTCTCCATCATGACCCAAGAACCGCAGGCATGAAGCCCGGGCGCATCGGACTGGGGGTCTCCGCCGTCATCCACCTGGGCGTGGTGGCGGCGGTGGCGAGCTGGCCCGTCGGCGAGCAGCAGACCGGCGCACCCGGCGAACGGGCGGTGCCGGTCAACCTGGCCATGTTCCAGCCCGCGGCCGAGACCGAGTCGGCCGAACCCGCGCCCGAACCACGGCCCGAGTCGAAATCGAAGCCCGAACCGGAGCCGGAACCCGCGCCGGAGCCCGAACCGGAACCCGAGCCGGAACCCGAGCCCGAACCGAAGCCCGAACCCGAACCGAAGCCCGAACCCGAACCGGAGCCCGTGCCCGAGCCGGAACCCGAGCCCGAACCCGAGCCCGAACCCGAGCCCGAGCCCGAGCCCGAGCCCGAGCCCGAACCCGAGCCCGAACCCGAGCCCGAGCCCGAACCCGAGCCGGAACCCGAACCCGTACCCGAACCCGAGCCCGAACCGGAGCCCGTGCCCGAACCCGTCGCCGAGCCGGTGAACGAGGCCCCATCGGCAACCGCCACCCCGGCCGACAAGCCGGTTCCGGACGGACCCGAGGCCCCCGGGGGCGCCAGCCGGCCGGCGCCCGAACCGGCGGTGGACCCGGGCCTGGTCCGGTTACTGGAATCCCGGTACAAGACCGGGCTGGTGCGGGCCATCGAGGCGCAGAAGTTCTACCCCCGCCGGGCCCGGCGCATGGGCCGGGAAGGGATCGTGGAGGTGAGCTTCACCGTGCTGGCCGACGGCCGCATCGTCGACGTGCGCGTCGCCCACGGATCCGGCTACCGGCACCTGGACCGCGCCGCCATCCAGGCCGTGGAACGGGTCACCCGCTTCCGGCCCATTCCGGACAAGCTCGACCGCGAGCGCTGGACCTTCACGATTCCCCTGGAATACCGGCTGCGGTGAGCCCGGTGCGGGATCGATCCGGCCTCGCCCCGGTCCAACACGACGACTGCACACCGAACCACCCGCCATGCTCCTGATCGACCAGCTCGTGGAACAACACATCCAGAAGGCCGTGGACGAGGGCGAACTCGACCACCTCCCCGGGCGCGGCCGGCGCCTGGAGCTGGACGACGACCGCGACGTCCCGGCCGAGCTCCGCCCCGCCTACCGCATCATGAAGAACGCCGGCTTCGTCCCGCCCGAGCTCGAGGACCGGCGCGAGGCAGCGCGGCTGGAGACCCTGATCGGCCGCATCGAGGATGACGCACAACGCCGCCGGGCCGAGACCCGCCTGGCCCTGCTCGAGACCCGCCTGGGCGAGACCCGCATCGACACCCGGGCCGAGCGACGCTACGCGGAAAAACTCCACCGCCGCTTCGCCCGGGACGGGGACTGACCGTGGGCCCGCGGCGGATAGCGAACATGGTCGGCTTCGACGACGCCCCCTTCGAACGGGACGGGCAGGAACCCGTGCTGGTGGTCGGCGCCCTGTTCTGCGACGGCCGCCTCGACGGCGTGCTCAGCACCGCGGTGGAACGCGACGGTGCCGATGCCACCGAGCGGATCATCGAGCGCCTGCAGCGCTCCCGCTTCACCACCCAGATCCAGCTGATCCTGACCCAGGGGATCGCCGTGGCCGGCTTCAACGTCATCGACCTCCAGCGCCTGCACGCCGAACTGGGCATCCCGGCCATGGCGGTGGCCCGTCATGCCCCCGACCGGGCAGCGGTCCGGGCCGCCCTGCTCGACCACGTCCCGGGCGGGGCGGAGAAATGGGCGGTGATCGAGCGCCACGGGGTCATGGAGCCCATGGAGGGCGTGCACGTCCAGCGGGCCGGCATCGACCGGGCCAGCGCCGCCCGGGTGATCCGCGAGACCGCGGTCAACGGCCGCCTCCCCGAACCCCTGCGCACCGCCCACCTGGTCGCCGGCGGCATCACCACCGGCGAGAGCCGGCATCGACCCTGAACCCCGCGTTCCGGCGCAGGGTCATGCGCCTTGTCCTGATGCGGTTCGTGCCTCACCGCATCCTACAATCCCGGGCATAGGATGCGGTGAGCATCGCGAACCGCATCATTCGTCATGGGCCTCGTCGTGATGCGGTTCGTGCCTCACCGCATCCTACAATCCCAGGCGCAGGATGCGGTGAGCATCGCGAACCGCATCATTCGTCATGCGCCTCGCCGTGATGCGGTTCGTGCCTCACCGCACCCCACAATCCCGGGCGTAGGATGCGGTGAGCATCGCGAACCGCATCATTGGTCATGAGCCTCGTCGTGATGCGGTTCGTACCTCACCGCATCCTGCAATCCTAGTTCCATTCCAGCTCCCCGCGCCGGGCCCAGTAGGTCTCCGGCGCCTCGGCCAGGGTGTCGAGCTCGGCGAGCTCCGCCTCGCCGAGCCGCAGGCGCTGGGCGGCGAGGTTGGATTCCAGCTGGGACTCGGTGGCCGCGCCGGAGAGGACCATGGCCACCCAGGGCCGGGCGAGGATGGCGGCCAGGGCCACGGTGTCCATGCCGCAGCCGTGGCGTTCGGCAACGGCCCGGAGGGGCGCGAGGCGCTCGGCCTCGGCGGGGTCGTCGTTACGGTCGGTGAGCCGGCCGTTGGCCACCCCTTCCTTGATGATCACCGCCATGCCGGCATCGGCCGCCTCGGCCAGCGCGGCCCCCGCCGAGGGTTCGAGCAGATTCCAGGTGGCCTGCACGGCGGCGAACAACGGCCGCCCGCCCTTCTCCACCGCCATGGCCCGGCGCAGGGTCTCGGCCTGGCCCGGGCCGCTCAGGGTCAGGCCCACGGCCACGCCGCCGTCGCGGATGGCGGCCAACCCTTCGAGCACCCCGCGATCGTCGAGCACGCCACTGTCGAGCGTGGCCGAGTGGACCTGGTAGAGGTCGAGAAAGCCGTCCAGCAGGCCGGTGGACTCCGCCCACTGGCGCTCGAGGACCTCGGGGGTATGCGATTTCACCTCGTGGACCTCGGCCTCCACCTGCCAGTTCGCGGTGTAGGTGTAACCCCACTTGGAGCCCACGGTGAGATCCCCCGGCCGGCGTCCGTGCGCCTCCAGCCAGTCGGCGAGGAAGGCCTCGGCCCGGCCGTAGGAGCGAGCGGCATCGAAGTAGCGGATACCGCGCGCCCAGGCATGGTCGAGCATGGCGTGGCAGTGCTCGCGCATGGCCCGGATGTCGCGCCGACCCGGCATGTCCTCGCCGTGGCCCAGGTTGATGTAGCCGGGCCGCCCCAGGGCCGCCAGCCCCAGGCCGATCCGGTTGTCGGGGAGCATCAGTCGCTTGTCCGCCATGGCCTCGTCTCCGGGTTGGGTCTGCCGGCATGGAGCCAGAGCGGCCCGATTCCATCAACCGCCGGGGAACCGGGAAAACCCGGCCGAGCGGCCCCGAGCAAGAAAGCCCTACGCGGCGGGGCTTTCGGTCGGCCGGGGCAGGCGCTGGTTCAGCGGGCCATGCGCCGGAGCACGTCGGCCTCGGGATCGAGGTCGAACACGCGGTGCTTGATGGCCGCCAGGGCGTGGATCACGGCCAGGATGATGAGCACCCATGAACCGATCTCGTGGACCTCGCCGGCGATCTCGGCGAGGCCGTGGTTCTCGGCGAACAGGGTCGGCAGCGAGACGCCGAAGAGCGCCACGGAATGGCCGGCGAGGTTGCTCATGGCGTAGCCGGAGAAGGGCACGACGGCCATGAGGAGATAGAAGGCCCAGCGCACGAGGATGGTCAAACCCTTCTCCAGCGGGGAGAACACCCGTGGCAGCGCCGGTGGGCGCGAAGCGGCCAGCCACGCCAGGCGCAGGACCAGGCCCAGCATCACCACCACGCCGAAGGACTTGTGCAGGCCGTAGATCGTCCCCCGCGAGGGGTCCTCGTCCTCCAGGCCGGTCATGTAGAGGCCGACGGCGAAGAGCCCGATGATCAGCAGGGCCATCAGCCAGTGCAGGGCCCGGGAAACCAGGCCGTAGTTGTCCGCGGAGTTGGTCAGTTGCATGGTGGCACGTCCCTTGGAGAAAGAACGGTGATTCTACCCCATCGGCGATGGGGCCTTGTACCGGCGGGCGGGGGCCGGTTCGAAGCGGGGGATCCCGGCGGCCCCGGGCCACCGGGAGGAGAGGGGCCGTCGGCTCCGGGATCAGTGGCTGTGCCGTTCGCGCTTGGCCTCGCCGGACTTCTTCCAGAGCATACCGAAGACGTAGATGAGAAAACCGAAGATCCCCAGCATGCCGATTACGACCATCGTGAGAATGAACGCCTCGTGCGACATGGTTGCCTACCTCCATTGCGGTGGTTCTCGAACCACCGTCCCGGACACGACGACCGCGCCGGGACGGCGAGCACTGAGACCGAATCAGCCTCGCTTGTCCAATGTCCATCATTTGGCCCGGCTTTTCCACCCCTTTTTGCGGGTTTTGCCACACCCCGCGAGCAAGCCGGGGCCTCAGCGTTCGTCCCAGAGCCAGGCGGCCCCGCGCACGCCGCTGGAATCGCCGAAACGCGGTGGAACGAGCCGGGTGCGCACGGAATCCGAAAAGACGTAGTCACCCCATTGGGCCGGCACCCGGTCGTACAGGCGGCCGACGTTGGACATCCCCCCGCCGAGCACCACCACGTCCGGGTCGAGGATGTCGATCACGTGGGCCAACCCGCGGGCCATGCGATCCTCGTAGTCCTCCAGCACCGCCAGCGCGAGCGCGTCGCCGCCCTGGGCCCGCTCGGCGATCTCCGGTGCCGAAAGGGCCTGGCCGGCACGGCCCCGGTAGTCGCGCTCGAAACCCGGGCCGGAGAGCCAGGTCTCGATGCAACCCCGCTTGCCGCAATAGCATTCGGGCCCGGGGCGCTCGTCGTCGCGCGGCCACGGCAGCGGATTGTGGCCCCACTCACCGGCGATGGCATTGGGGCCGGTGACCGGGTGACCGCGGACCACGACGCCGGCACCGGTACCGGTGCCCACGATCACGCCGAAGACCACCTCGGCACCGGCCGCGGCCCCGTCGGTGGCCTCGGAGAGGGCGAAACAGTTGGCGTCGTTGGCCAGCCGGATCTCGCGCCCCAGGGCCTGCTCCAGGTCGCGGTCCAGCGGCTTGCCGTTGAGCACGGTGGAGTTGGAGTTCTTGAGCAGCCCGGTGGCCGGGGAGATGGCCCCCGGCGTGCCGATGCCCACGGAACAGCGCTCTCTTGCGGCCGACTCGGCCGCCGCCACGAGTTCGCCGATGGCCCGCAGGATGCCGGGATAGTCGCCGCGGGGCGTGTCCACCCGCCGGCGAAAACGCGCCTCGCCCTGCTCGTCGAGGACGATCGCCTCGATCTTGGTGCCCCCCAGGTCGATGCCACAGCGCATGCCGTTCCTCCCAAGGTTGGTGGTCAGTCGCGCAGGCCCAGCCACGCCTCCAGCTCGCCGGCGGTCATCGGCCGGGCGTAGAGGTAGCCCTGGACCTGCTGGCAGCCCATGTCGCCGAGCCGCCGGGCCTGCTCGGGGCGCTCGACGCCCTCGGCGATGACCTCCAGGTCGAGGCTGCGACCGAGGGCGACGATGGCGTTGGCGATGGCCTCGTCGTTGGGGTCGCGGCCAATGTCGGCGACGAACGACTGGTCGATCTTGAGCTTGGTCAGCGGGAATCGCTTGAGATAGGCCATCGACGAATAGCCGGTGCCGAAGTCGTCCACCGCCAGTGTCACACCCAGGCGACGCAGGCCGTCGAGCACCGCGCTGGCGTGCTCGGCATTGCGCATCAGGGCCGTCTCGGTGACCTCCAGCTCCAGGCAGTGGGCCGGCAGGCCGGCGATGTCCAGCGCGTCGCGAACCTCTGCCTGCAGGCTGGCGCGCTCCACCTGGACCCCGGAGACGTTCACCGCCAGGCGGCCGATGGCGACCCCACGCCGCTGCCACTCGGCCAGCTGGCGACAGCTCTCGGCCAGCACCCAGGCCCCGATGTCGTTGATCAGCCCGGTCTCCTCGGCCAGGGGGATGAAGCGTGCCGGCGAGACCGGGCCGCGCTCGGGATGCTGCCAGCGCAGCAGCACCTCGACCCCCAGGAGCGACTCGTCGGCGAGCGCCAGCTGGGGCTGGAAGCGCAACGACAGCTCGCCGCGGTGCAGGGCCCGCCGCAACGCCGCCTCCAGCGAGAGCATGGCCTCCACCTCGGCAGTGAGGTCACGGCTGTAGAACTCGAAGCGGTTGCGGCCCTGGCCCTTGGCGGCGTACATCGCCGCGTCGGCGTTCTTCACCAGTTCGGCCACCGACTGGCCATCGTCGGGATACAGGCTCACGCCCACGCTGGCGGTGAGTTCCAGCGAGTGGTCACGGATGCGGAAGGGTTCATCGAAGGCATCCAGCAACCGGCGCGCGGCGCGCGAGACGGCCTCGGCATCCTCCACGGGGTCGAGCAGCACCAGGAACTCGTCCCCGCCCAGCCGGGCGATGGTGTCCGAGCGGCGCACCGCACCTTCCAGGCGCCGGGCGGCGCTCTCCAGCAGCTCGTCGCCCACCGGGTGGCCGAGGCCGTCGTTGACGTTCTTGAAACGGTCGATGTCGACGAACAGCACGGCCACGTGCTCGCTGTCGCGCCGGGCCCGCTTGATGGCCTGTTCCAGCCGGTCGTTGAACAGCAGGCGGTTGGGCAGGTCGGTGAGCGGGTCGTGGTGGGCCAGGTAGTCGAGCTCGGCCTGGGACTCCTTGATCGCGGAGATGTCGGAGAACACCGCCACGTAGTGGGTCACCCGGCCGCTCGTGTCGCGCACGGTGCTGATATTGGTCCACTGGGGGTAGACCTCGCCGCCCTTGCGCCGGTCCCAGATCTCGCCCTGCCAGCGGCCGGTCTCGCGTATCGAGGCCCACATGGCCTCGTAGAAGGCCTCGTCGTGGCGACCCGAGCGCAGCAGCGCGGGATCGCGACCGATCGCCTCGGCGGCCGTGTAGCCGGTGATCTCGGCGAACGCCCGGTTGACGGCGACGATGGTGCCGTCGGCGTCGGTGATCATCACCCCCTCGCTGGTATTCTCGAACACCGTCGCCGACTGGCGCAGTTCCTGCTCCCACTGGCGGCGCTCGGTGATGTCCCGGCCCAGCACCACCAGCCCGCGGCGGCTGCCGTCCTCGTGGAACAGCGGGATCTTGTCCACCTCCAGCAGCCGATGGCCGCCGTCGACCGTGGGAATCCGTTCCTCGGCCCGGCTGTGCCGACCCTCGCGCCAGGCCTGTTCGTCGGTGGCCTCGCAGTTGAGGAAGGCCTCGCGGTAGACGGGATGGGTGTAGTCGGCGAGCTCGGCGTCGGTCTTGCCGCGATAGTCCACCCCCTCCAGCCGGAAGAGCTCGAGATCGGCCTGGTTGACCTGCAACCAGCGCCCCTCGCCGTCCTTGAAGGCGACGATCTCGGGCATGGCGTTGATCAGGGCACGCAGCTGTTCCTCGCTGCGGCGCAAGGAGTCCTCCGCCGCCCGCCGCCGGCTGATGTCGCGCAGCACGCCGATGACGCGGCGCTCGCCTTCCAGCCGCACCGGGGCCACCGACAGCTCGACCGGGAAGGCATGACCGTCCCGGTGGCGGGCGGTGAGCTCCAGCAGCCGGCCGGGTTCCGCCGCCTCCGGCGCGGGCGTCTCGGCCAGGGCGGCGCGCAGGTAGCCGCGCGAGCGGCAGGCGGGCGCCAGCAGGTCCTCGGCCGGCATCCCCAGCGCCGCCTCGCGGGTGTAGCCGAAGATGCGTTCGGCCGCCGGGTTCCAGAACGCCAGGCGGCCCTGCTCGTCGAGCATGAGGATGGCGTCCAGCGCCGCCGAGGTGATGCTGGCCAGGGTCTCGTTGCTGCGGCCGAGCGAGCACTCCACCTGCAGCCGCTCCAGTTCCGCCTGGGCACGCCCGGCGAAGGCCGACAGCAACGAACGCACCAGCCCGGGGTTGCGCATGGGACGGTCGTCGAGCACCGCCAGCAGCCCGAGGGGGCGACCGTCGCTGCCCCGCAGCCCGAGGCCGATATAGCTCTCGGCACCCAGCTCGCGAACCAGGCGGTCTTCGGGAAAACGCTGGCCGAGTCCGCCGGCGAACTCGGCCACGCCCGCCTCCAGCGCGACCCCGGTAGGACCGGCGGCGGGCACGTGATCCAGGCCATCCCCCGCGCCGCCGGCACTCGCCAGCACGCGCACCCGGTCGCCGCGAATCTCGCCCACCAGGGCATGGCTCACGTCCAGGGCCGCGGAAACCCGCTCCACCAGGTGCCGGAAGAAGTCCCGGCCCACGGCCTCCGAGGCCCCCTCGCCCAGCCGCTCGACGGCCTCGGCGACCCAGTCCCGTTCCCGCTCGGCCCGCTCGTGGACCATCAGGCAGGCGGCGGTCCGCTGCAGGGGCAGCCATGCCGACGCCGCCCCGCCGGCGTTCGTCATCACGATCGCTCCCAGGGGGCGTTCGCCGGCGAGCACCGGCAGCAGGGTGAGCCGGTCCACCGCCGCGTCCGGGCCCAGCAGGGCGAGCCAGTCGTCCATGGCGTCGTCACCCGCAAGCTCCACCGGGGCCTCCGAGGCCAGTGCCTCGCCAGGGCCGGCCGGCACCGGTGCGTCCTCCGCAAACGGCTGCCCGCCACCCTCGACCCTGGCCTGCGGGTCGGCCGCCCCGGCCCGGGCGAGCGGCCGCAGGCGGCGGCCGGCCTCGTCCAGTTCGAGAACCGTCCCCGCCGAAGCGCCGGCCAGCTCCAGCAGCCGATGCAGAAGATCGGCGAGCAGCGACCCGGCCGCCTCGCCCGCCAGGTGGCGGCCGTGCAGCCGGGTGACGACGTCCAGGATCGACTGGGTTCCGTGAACGGACATGGGGGCTTCTTGTAATGGTCGGCGGACCCGCGTCGGCGGGACGGGATTCGAGGGGGTGCGACCGCTACCGGCGGTCGCACCCTCCTTCCTAAGGAACCTCTGCACGAATCAATGGCGCCTCTGGCTTGCGGGTTTGTTCGCAATCGAGGCGCCGGTCCGAAGGCGGGCTGGTTGCCCGTCGAGGACCGGGCACAACCCGGCAGGAAAGCCGGGTTGCACGCCTTTGGGCGCCCACAGGGTGCCGCACACGGATGTGCGGCATGAACAAAGAGTGCGGACAAACCCGCAAGCCCCGCCAGGGCGGGCCGCCAAGGGCCCATCTGCTGCGTTGCAGCTCTGGTAAAGGGCGACGGCCATTCACTGCGCGCTGCGCCTTGCATCTGGACCCTTGGCGGTCCCGCAGAGACACTATTGATTCGTGAAGAGGTTCCCTAAAGGCATCGCCATGGGCGACTCGGGGCAGTCTAGCAGAATCGGCCGCCCGCACTCCTCCTGGCGGTTGACCGGTCGGTCTACTACCCTTGCAGGCATGGATGACCGGGACACCCGCAAGCGCCTGCTGGAGGGCGCCACCGAGTTGATGACCGCCCGCAGCTACCAGGCCGTGGGGGTCCAGGCGATCTGCGACCGGGCCGGGGTGCGCAAGGGCAGCTTCTACCACTTCTTCTCTTCCAAGCAGGCGCTGACCCTCGCGGCCATCGACGCGCTCTGGCAATGGTTCCGCGACCGGGTCCTGGAGCCGGCCCTGGCCGCGGACCGGCCACCCCTGGAACGCATCGAGCGCCTGTTCGAGTCCATTGCCGAGGTCCAGGCGGCCCGGCGTTCGCCGGAAGGCGGGGTGGCGGGCTGCCCCTTCGGCAACCTGGCGCTGGAGATGAGCACCCAGGACGAGGCCATCCGTGCCCGCCTGGAGACGGTCTTCGCCGAGACCGAGGCCCGCCTGGCGGCCACCCTGGCCGAGGCCCGGGATACCGGTGCACTCCCCGGCCTCGACCCGGCAGCCGCGGCGCGGGCCCTGTTCGCCTACATCGAGGGGGCGGTGATGCTGGCCAAGATCCACGACGACCCGACCCTGATCCGCGAACTAGGACGCACCGCCCGGTTCGCCCTGCTCGGGCGCGAGGGCTCCCCCGAGGCGCCCGCCGCCTGACCTCGGCGGGAAGGACACCCCGGGACGGGAAGCCCCCGTGCCCGGACCGGGTTCCCGGCCACCGGCCGGCCACACCGGCGGTTCACCGGAACCGCCGGACGACGACCACCCAAGGAGAAAGGAGAACGACCATGCAACACCGTTCGATGCGTTGGAAAACATCCGTGATCGCCACCCTGGCGACCCTGCTGCTCGCCGGCCCGGCGAACGCGGCCTTCAACCCCTTCGACAGCCAGGACGGCGCCGAGCCGACGTCGATTGCCGCCCAGGGCAAGTGCGGCGAGGCCAAGTGCGGTGGGGGTGAGGCCGACAAGCGCTGCGGCACGGCCAAGTGCGGCGGCGAAGAGGCCGAGACGCGCTGCGGCGAGGGCAAGTGTGGCAGCGGCAAGCGCGGCCAGGCCCCCGACGGCGACCGTTGCGGCGCCTCCAAGTGCGGCGGCGGCAATGGCGGCAGCAGCGGCACCGGCGGCAAGTGCGGCCAGGGCAAGTGCGGCGGTGGCTGATCGTCGCAACCGGCGGTGGCAGGCAGGGCCGAAGTGGGCCCTGCTGCTGCTCGCCCTCGCCACGGCCGGCGCCGCCCGGGCGGCCGAGGGCCTCTCCGAGCGGCCCAGCGCCTTCGACGTGGCCACGACGGAGTCGCGCCTGGTGCAGGCCCTGGAGCAGGCGGGGATGACCGTGTTCGCCCGCGTCGACCATGCGGCCGGCGCCCGGGGTGCGGGCCTGGCGCTCGCACCGACACGGGTGGTGATCTTCGGCAACCCCGCGGTGGGCACACGGCTGATGCAATGCCGCCGGAGCACCGCCATCGACCTGCCGATGAAGGCCCTGATCTGGCGCGAGGACGGCCGGACCCGGCTGGCCTTCAACAGCCCGGCCTATCTCCGCGACCGCCACGCGGTCGAGGGCTGCAAGGGCGTGCTGGAAACGATGCGCAAGGCGCTGGAGGGCTTCGCCCGGGCGGCCACCACCCCGGCCCCCTAAGAAACGGGGCGAGCGCGAAATCCCGCTCGCCCCCGCCGTCACGGACGGCTCATTCCTCGCGTTTCCCCTCCCCGGTCTTCGGGCAGGTCCTGATGCCCAGGGGCAGGTAGGCGGGACAGAAGCCCACCGCGGCCGTGCCCAGCATCACCACGCCGATGATGCCCAGGATCCACTGGGCGGTGACCCCCAGCGGCCCGAGAAACACCACCAGCAAGAGCACCGCGCCGACGATGGCGCGCACGATACGGTCGACTGAACCCATGTTGAGTTCCATGGCAACTCCCTCCGATTGAACGATTCTGGATGTATCCCGAGTCTAGCCCAGGCCGCGTTGGACTGCGCTACGTTCGACCCCGTGTTTCGCGGGGTCAGGCGCGGCGCAGTCGATCCATCGCCGCCCCGCGCGCCAGGGGCCGATCGAACAGGTAGCCCTGGCCGAAGCGGCAACCGTGCTGGTGGAGAAAGCGGCGCTGGGCCTCGGTCTCCACGCCCTCGGCGACCACGTCCATCTCCAGCCCCTCGGCCAGCGAGAGCATCATCTGCACCAGGGTCTCCGAGCGGCGGCCGCGCCCCAGACCGGTGACGAAGCCGCGGTCGATCTTGAGCCGGTCCACCGGCAGGCGGGCCAGGTAGTCCAGCGAGGCATAGCCCGTGCCGAAGTCGTCCAGGTAGACGGGATAGCCCAGCTCCCTGAGCCGGCCCAGCAGGCGCGAGGCCCGCTCGAAGTCGCCCAGCAGGCTGGTCTCGGTGATCTCCAGTCCCAGGTGGGCGGGCTCGAACCCCGGCTGGTCGGCCAGCTCGCGCAGGCGGGCGTAGAGCCCCGGCTGGTAGAGCTGGCGCACCGAGACGTTGACCGTCACCGTCGGCGTATCCCCGGCCGCACGCCCGAACGCCACCAGCTCGGCGGCGGCCGTCTCCAGCACCCAGTTGCCCACGCCGTCGATCAACCCCGTGCGCTCGATCACCGGGATGAACTCCGCGGGCGAGACCGCCCCCAGGTCGGGGTCGTTCCAGCGCAGCAGGGCCTCGAAACCGAACAACCGCCGGTCGGCGATCTCCACCACCGGCTGGAAGGCCAGCTCGAACCGGTTTCGCTCCATGGCCGTGCGCACGCCTTTCTCCAGCCGGTGGCGGCGGCGGTAGCCGGCCTCGATGTCGGGCGTGTGGTGGCGGATCTCGCCCGGCTCGGCCTCGCGCGCCGCCACCTGAGCCCGGCGGATCAGCGAATCGCCGTCGCCCTCCAGGCCGCCGCCCTCCACCAGCCCGATCCGCGCCGAGACCTGCATCGCCTGGCCGTCGACGGTCTCTTCCAGGGGAAAGAGCGCCAACACCCGGCGGGCCTGCCGGGCCGGATCCCCGGGCCCCGTCAGCACCACGCCGAACTCGTGGCTGCCCACCCGGGCCACCCGGTCATTGCCGCCCATCTCGGCCACCAGTCGCCGGGCCACCCGCCGCAGCAGCGAGTCCCCCGCGCCGCGACCGTAGAGGCCGTTGATCTCGTGCAGGCCCTGGACGTTCACCAGGGCCAGCCCGATCCTGTCGGCGTCGTCGGCCAGCCGGTTGCTCAGCTGGGCGGCGAGCTGGCGCCGGTTGGCCAACCCCGTCACCGGGTCGAACAGGGCGAGGTAGTCCAGCCGCTCGGATTTCTCGATCAGGTCGAGGCCGATGCCGGTATCGGCGGCCAGCTCCTCGAGCAGCTCCATTTCCTCGGCGTGAAAGAAATCGGCGTCCTGCGCGTGGAGCACCAGGTGACAACCATCGCCACCCTCCCGGCGCACGGGCAGGACGGCCATGGCGCCGAACCCCGCCTCGCGGGCCGCCCCCGGCCAACCGTGGAACCACCCGCCGACGGGCCCGGCCCAGGGCTGGTCGGCGGCCAGGCGCTCGTCCACCGCCTCGCCCGGCTCGCTGGGCCCCCCTTCGCCGGCCAGCCCCACGGCACGGGACCAGCCGCGGTCATCGCCCGCCGATGCGCGGACGCGGGTGGTGCCGTCCCGGGCTCGCTCCACCAGGGCGGCATGGGCCAACCCGCCCGCCTCCACGAGGATGCGGCAGGCCTTGTCGCGCAACTCGGCGGCGTCGCGGATGCGCAGCAGCGCCCCGTTGATCTCGCTGAGGACGGTGTGGATGCGGTTGAGGGCCGCCAGCCGGTCCCGCTGGCGGGCCAGCACCCGGTTGCGCCGCTCGACCTCGAAGGCATAGCGGTAGACCAGCAGGCCCAGCAACAGGCCGGTGACCAGGACGAAGGCGCCCCCCTTGTAGGTCTGCACCCGGGTGAGCATCGCGGGATCGCCGACCAGCCACTGGGCGAGCCGGTCGGAGAAGACGATCCACAACCCGGCCAACAGCAGGTAGATGCCGGCGGCACGCGCCGCCAGGCCGCCGGCATGCAGGCTGCGCAGGGGAAGGCGGCGGTTTCTGGAACCCATGGGACGGCCCTTGGGTGGCAGTGGGTGGCGGTGCGTGGCAGACGCTACCTGGACAATAGCAGGGGCGCCGACTCAGCGCTGCCAGAAGACCTCGCCCTGGCCCTCGTCGCGCGCCAACAGCCGGGCGGCCACGAACAGCAGGTCGGAGAGCCGGTTGAGGTAGCGCAGGGCCGGCGCGGCGACCCCGGCCTGGTCGGCCAGGGCCCACAGGCGCCGCTCCGCGCGCCGGCAGACGGCCCGCGCCAGGTGGCACTGGGCGGCGGCGCGCCCGCCTCCGGGGAGGATGAACTCCTCCAGCGTCGGCAGGCGGCCATTGAAGGCGTCCAGGGCGCGCTCCAGCTCGGCCACGCGCGCCTCGCCCACGCCCGGGTAGTCCGGCATCCCCAGCGCCGCCCCGACCTCGAACAGGTCGTGCTGGACGTCGGTGAGCACCTCGCTGACCGCGTGCAGCCGGGTCTCGGCCAGCACCAGGCCGATGCAGCAGTTGAGCTCGTCGACGTCACCGATGGCCTCGATGCGGGGGTCGGTCTTGGCCACGCGACTGCCGTCGGCCAGGCCCGTGGAACCGGCATCGCCGGTGCGCGTGTAGATGCGGTCGAGTCGGTCGGGCATGGGGCACCTCGCTGGCTGATCCGATACAGGAATTGGCCCCGGACTATACACGATCGAGCGGTTTGACACGGCCCCTCGACCGCCATAGGCTTCCGCCGACCATCCAGGTGCCCCCGTCCGCTGCCACGCGGCCGGGGATAATCGGGAAGCCGGTGCGCCCCGCCACGCGATCCTCCGATCGAGCGGCGGGACCAGTCCGGCGCTGCCCCCGCAACGGTAGGTGTGTCGGCGGCCGTCATCCGCCACTGTTCGAGGCCCGTGCAAGCGGCCCGGACGGGAAGGCGACGGCCCGGGAGCCCGCTCCCGCACACGAGCCCGGAGACCGGCCTGGGAAACCCATTCGCCATCGCATGCGGGCGGCATGCGAAAGGAGCAGACAATGCCCAAGCCCCTGCTGCTGGCCGCGGCCGTCGCCGCTGCCCTCCACCCCCTCCGTGCATCCCTGGCCGCCGAGGCCCTCGACGAGGTGGTCGTCACCCCCAACCGCACCGGCGAGACCGCCGGCGAGGCGCTCGCCTCGGTGAGCGTGATCACCCGCGCCGACATCGAGCGCGCGCAGACCGAGGATGTCGTGGCCCTGCTGCGCCGCGAGGCGGGCATCGACTTCGGCCGCACCGGCGGGCGCGGCCAGCAGACCTCGATGTTCCTGCGGGGCACCGATTCCGACCACGTGCTGGTGATGATCGACGGCGTGCGCGTCAACCCGGGCACCACCGGCGCCTATCCCTGGGAGCAGCTGCCGCTCTCCCAGGTGGAACGCATCGAGATCGTGCGCGGCCCGCGGGCGGCCCTCTACGGCTCCGAGGCCATCGGCGGGGTCATCCAGGTCTTCACCCGGGACAACCGCGGCGCCAACGCCCGCGTCCATGCCGGCAGCTTCGATACCGCCGGCGTCACCGCCGGCCTCGGCGGTGGCAAGACCACCCGCTACAGCCTCCAGGTGAGCGCCGAGGACAGCGGGGGCTTCTCCGCCAAGAACGCCAACAGCGACACCGCCTTCGCCACCCACGACCCGGACGACGACGGCTTCGACAACCGGAGCGTCCACCTCGGCCTGGTCCGCGCCCTCGGAGCGCACGTCGAGCTCGGCCTCGACCTGCTCCACGGCGAGATGGAGAACGACTTCGACAACGGCGTGAGCGAGTCCCGCGACTCGGTGATCGACGCCCGCCTCGGTCACCAGGTCAGCGGCAACTGGCACTACGACCTGGCCCTGGGCATCACCCGCAACCGGCTGGAGACCGACGCCGCCGGCGCCTTCGCCCGCGACACCGAGATCGAGAGCGAGCGCCTGTCGCTGGAATGGATCAACGACTGGGCACTGGCCAGCGGGGCGCTGGTCACCGCCGGCCTGGCCTGGCGCGAGGACCGCGCCGAGAACCGCGATCTCGGCACCGGCGCCACCCAGTACGACGAGGCCATCGACAACAGCGCCGCCTTCGCCCGCCTCGACCAGCCGCTGGGTGCCTGGGACGTGGAACTGGCGGCCCGGGTCGACGACCACAGCAGCGCCGGCACCGAGGCCACCGGGCAGTTGAGCCTGGGCCGGCGCATCGGCGAGCGACTCACCGGCTACGCCTCCGCCGGCACCGCCTTCAAGGCCCCTTCGCTCTCCGAGCTCTACGACGATTCCTTCGACTCCAACAACCCCGACCTGGAGGCGGAATCGAGCCGCAACGTCGAGCTCGGCCTGCGCTATCGCCCGGCGAACGGGCACCATCTCGAGCTCTCGGTGTTCGACAACCGCATCGAGGACAAGATCGCCTTCGTCGCCGGCGACGCCGGCTACCGGCTGGAGAACATCGACGAGGCGCGCATCCGCGGGCTGGAGACCCGCTACCGGGGCCGGGCCGGCGGGTGGCACTGGCGGGCCGACCTCACCCTGCTGGATGCCGAGGACGCCGACACCGACGAGGACCTGCTGCGCCGACCCGAGCGCAAGCTGGCCCTGGGCGCGGGCCGTGACTTCACCGGCGGCGCCTTCGTCGACGCCGAGCTGCTGGCGGTTTCCTCGCACCGGGACTACATCCCCGCCGCCGGCGGGACCGGCGACGTGGACGGTTACCGGCTGGTCTCGCTCAGCGCGGGCTACCCGCTGGGCCGCCACTGGGAGCTGGGTGCCCGCCTCGAGAACGCCCTCGACGAGGACTACGAGCTGGCCGCGGGCTACAACGCGCCGGAACGCGCCGCCTACCTGAGCCTCGCCTACCGCGGCGACTGAGCCCCGCCCGCCCGGGCCGCGTCCAGCCGCCGGCAGATGCGCCGCGCCCCCTCCAGGGCCCGCGGCGTGTGGCGCTGGGTGAGGTCGGGATCGACGAAGTGCAACCGCCCCGCGGCCACCGCGGGGATCGTCGGCCAGTCCCGCCAGGCCTCGCGCCAGTGCCCGCGCTCGGCGGCGTCGCCGGCCAGCAGGATCACCTCGGGCGCCGCACCGATCACCGCCTCGCGGCCCACCTGGGGCGCGGGCACCTCCAGCCCCCCGAAGACGTTCACCCCGCCGCAGATCGCCAGCAGGCGATCGGTCAGCTGACCGCCGCCGATGGTGCGCAGCGGCTGGTCCCACAGCTGGTAGAAGACCCGCACCGGCCGGGCCTCGGCATGCGCGGCCGCCAGGGCGTCGCGGCCCGCCCGCAACCGCCCGGCGGCTTGCCGGGCCTGCCCGGGCGTGCCCGCCAGCCGGCCCAGCCGCTCCAGGTTGGCGGCCACGTCCTCCAGGCTCGCCGGCTGCGAGCGGAACACCGGCACCCCCAGCCGCTCCAGGCGGGCCACCAGCCGCGGATCGTTGCCACCGGCCCAGGCGACCACCAGGTCCGGCCGCAGGCCCAGCACGGCCTCCAGGCTCATCGAGCCGAAACCGCCGACCCGCGGCCGTTCGCGGGCCGCGGCCGGGTAGTCGCTGTAGGCCGAAACGCCCACCACCCGCTCGCCGGCCCCCGCGGCGAAGAGGTTCTCGGTGTTGTGCGGGGAGAGGCTGACGATGCGCCGGGCGGGTGCCGCCAGGGAAACCGTCCGGCCGGTATCGTCGACCACCGAGACCCCGCCCGACGAGGCGGCCGGCGCCGGCACCGTGGCGAGCAGCAGCACCGACATGGACAACACGGCGAGAATACGCTTTGATTGATGCAGGATCGATTCCCTCTTCATGACATGCCGTCGACCGGCGGGGAGGCTGCAAATGGACGTGCAACTGGGACTGGTCATCCTGATCGTGGTTCTCCTCTGGGGCATCAGCGCCTGGCTCAGCTACCTGTTCCTCCGCCACTGCTGGCTCAACCCAGTCAGGCGAGGGCTTTCCGGCGAGACCGCCGAGGCGCTGCGGCGGGAGATGGGTCTGCCCGCGGGGCTCTACGCCGCCGCCGGGCCGCTGACACTGGCGGGCCTGCTGCTGCTCTGGCCGCTGATCGGTCCGCGGGGCTGCCGGCGTC
This sequence comes from Halothiobacillus sp., assembly GCA_018623495.1. Classification (GTDB taxonomy): domain Bacteria; phylum Pseudomonadota; class Gammaproteobacteria; order JAAZVP01; family JAAZVP01; genus JAAZVP01. Next base: position 24,687 of record JAAZVP010000030.1, read on the forward strand.
AGTCCCCCAGCGCGGCGGCCAGCGAGCGGGTCAGCGCCACCAGGCGGCGGTAGTCGGCGCAGTCCCGCGGGATGCCCCTCAGGCTCACCCGCAGGACCGGCTCGCCGAGACCGGCCCCGCGGCCGCCCCGGGGCCCGAAATCCACCCACAGGCAACGCCCCTCCAGCATCGCCACCAGTTGCCCGCGAAGCGCCCCGTCGAGGCGCGGGCGCAGCCATTCGGGGGCTTCGGCCAGGCAGGCGAAACGGGCATCGAAGACCGCATCGCCGGTCTCCAGGCGCTGCCAGCCCAGGCGACGATCCACCGCCGTCTCGCGGCCGGTGGGCAGCAGGCGGAATTCGCGGCCGGCCCCGGTGGGCACCGGGATCTCGGCATAGACCACCGCCGACTGCCGGCCGAAGGCCTTCTCGCCGGCCATCAGCCGGGCCGCGCCGGCCGGCAGGGCCGCGACCCGCAGCCCGCCCTCCGCGGTCTCCAGGTGCAGCGCGGGATAGGGGCCGGGGGCGGTCTCCCAGCGGCCACCCGACTCCGCCAGCGACTGCAGGCAGGCACGCACCCGCCGCCGGTCGCGGCGGGACACCCACGTACCCGCCACCAGGGCCAGGCACAGGATCGCGATCAGCCAGCCCGCCATCACCGTCCCCTCCCCAGCGTCCGCCAGCACTGGCCATCGAAGGCCTCGAGCGGCCGGTAGTCGCGCTTGTAGTCCATCTTGGGCGACTCCTCGATCCAGTAGCCGAGATACAGGTGGGCCAATCCCGCCTCGGCGGCGGTCTCGACCTGGGCCAGTATCGCGTTGACGCCCAGGCCCCGGGCACCGAGCTCCGGCTCGAAGAAGGTGTAGACCGCCGACAGCCCGGCCACGGTGAAGTCGGTCACCGCCACCGCGACGAGGTGGTCGCCGAGGCGAAACTCGCCGAAGCGGGTGTCGCACCAGGGGCCGATCAGGAAGCGCTCGAAATCCTCCGGCCGCGGGTTGTCCATCCCGCCCCGCGGGTGGCGCGCGGCGAGGTAGCGGCGGTAGAGCCGGAAACGGGGCTCCGAGAAGGCCGCGGGCACCCAGGTCAGCGAGAGATCGGCGTTCCGCCGGGCCACCCGGCGCTGCGAACGCCGCGGATGAAAGCGGTCCACGGGAATGCGCACCGGCACGCAGCGGTCACAGCGCGCGCAGCCGGGGCGGTAGAGCAACTCGCCGCTGCGGCGAAAACCCCATTCCAGCAGCCGCCCGTAGTCGTTGCCGTCGAGGGGGGTCTCCGGGTCCACCACCACCTCGGTGGCCTCCTCGCCGGCGATGTAGGGGCAGGCGTGGGGGTAGGAGGCGAAGAAACGCAGTGGATGCCGGTCGCTCATTCGGTCGGTCGAGGTCGGCCACGCGGGCAGCGACCGTGTTCGGGCTCGGGGTCCCTATAATACGGGTCCATGCTGGAATGGCTCCAACAAAACGACCACCTCGCCTGGCTGGGCGCCCTCTCGCTGCTGACCTTCGTCGCCAGCCTGGTGCTCGTGCCCGTGCTGGTGGTGCGCATGCCGGCCGACTACTTCGTGGCACCGGCACGCACCGGCGGGCGGATGGCCGCCCGGCATCCGCTGGCGCGGCTGCTGCTCGTGGCGCTCAAGAACGGGCTGGGGATCCTGCTGCTGCTTGCCGGCATCGCCATGCTGGTGCTGCCGGGCCAGGGACTGCTCACCATGATCCTGGGCCTGCTGCTGCTCGACTTTCCCGGCAAGTACCGCCTGGAACGGCGGCTGATCCTCCACCCGCGGGTGCTGCCGGTGGTCAACCACATCCGCCGCCGGCGCGGCCACCCGCCGTTGCGGACGCCCTGAGCCCGCCGGGGTGGGCGCTGCTCGCCGGGCGCGCCCCGGGGAGCGCTGCACGAATGGATGGCGTCTCTGGCTTGCGGGTTTGTTCGCAATCGAGACGCCGGGCCGAAGGCGGGCTGGTTGCCCGTCGAGGCCCGGCAACAAAGAGTGCGGGCAAACCCGCA
>JAAZVP010000031.1 GCA_018623495.1 Halothiobacillus sp.
AGTTGCGGGGCACAGCGCAGGGTGTAGGGATCCTGGGGCAGCCCCGCGCCACGCCCAACCGCCGATGCCGTGTCCGCCAGTCGCGCGCCGATGCCGGTGCGCAGCCGCCGGCTGGATTCGGCCAGTTCCAGCAGCCGTCGCTGGGCGGCCTGCTGACCGGGGTGGGGACGCACCGCCGAGATTTCGGGTTGCCAGGCCTCGGTCCGGCCGTTCAGGCAATCCGCGACCGCCACGGTGATCCGGGTCACCATGTCGGCGGCCCGACGGGCCCCGCGGGCATTGAGCGACGCGATCCCGGTCATCGCCGCGGTTCCATTCACCAGGGCCAGGCCGTCCTTGGCGGCCGGGTCCATGGCTTGCCAACCGCGCTCGACCAGGGCATCCCGCGCCGGCCGGCGTCGGCCCCGGTCCCGGACTTCGGCTTCGCCCATCAGCGCCAGGGCAACGTGGGCGAGGGGGGTCAGGTCGCCACTAGCACCGACCGTGCCCCGCGCCGGCACGAGTGGCACCAGGTCGTCGTTGAGCCAGGCCGCCAGGCGCTCCAGGGTCTCCCATCGAACCGCCGAATGGCCGAGCGCGAGGGTCTGGAGCCGGACCGCCATGATCGCCCGGACCACGGGCGCCGGCAGCTCCGGGCCGGTGCCGGAAGCCAGGTGATAGACGAGGTTTCTCTGCAGCCGCGACGCCTCGCCGGGATCGATGAAGCGGTCGGCGAGGGCGCCGTAGCCGGTGGTGACGCCATAGACGAGGCGCCGATCCCCGATCGCTCTTTCCAGTTGCTTTCGGCTTGAGGTACAGTTCCTGTACAACCTTTCGTGAAGGCGAACAGGGGCGCCGTCCGCGATCGACGCGATGGCCGACCAGGTCAGGGATTGTCCATCGAGCACGATGCTTTCGGCGGTGTCGTTCGGCATCGGGTTTCCAGTCGGGCGGTGGTCGGGTCAGGGACGGGCGAGCCGGCTCTCCGTCGCGGTGGGCGATCGACTTCACGGAAACCGTGCCCGGCCAGCGCGATCGAGACGGCCCCCGGCAACGATAACCGAATCAACGACCAGGTGACACGGCATGTCCATGCTCATGACCGCAGCATCGCTCGTCCTTCTCGCCCTCGCGGCCCTGCTGGGCCTGCAGGACATCACCCTCGGCAGTGGGTCGCTCCTGGCCCTCGGCCTGCTGGTCGGCGCGGGCGGGATCCTCTGGATCAAGCGCGACAGGGACCGTGAACGGCAGGCGGCCGAGGACGAGATCCAGGAGAGCCGCAGCCGGCTCGAGCGGGTCGAGTCCGAACTGGCCCGGGCGGCGGAGGCGAGCGAGAGAGGCGGCGAACCCTCCAGCGATCATCCCGGGATCAACCGGCTGGTGGCCGGCCTGCGCGCCGGCATCGACGACCGTGTGCGGGGCGAGGGCCGGCTGGTGATCGACCAGATGGGGCGGGGCGAGTTCGAGTCGCTGCGACGCCGCTACAGCCACCTGGCCGAGACCCTGGACCAGCTGGAGACCGCCTTCTCCCGGTCCGAGCGTATCGACACGGCCGAGCTGGAGGGCCTGAAAGGCCAGGCCAGCGAGCTCAACGACATCGTCACCAACCTCAGTGACGTCGTCACCGACCAGGCCCAGTCGCTCCAGAGCAGCACCGCTTCCCTGGAACGCCTGCAGGCCAGCATCGGCGAGATCGCCGGGCAGTCCGGCCAGGTCACCAGCCAGACCGAGGACATCAAGCAGGTCATCAAGGTCATCAGCGATATCGCCGAACAGACCAATCTCCTGGCGCTCAATGCCGCCATCGAGTCCGCGCGTGCCGGCGAGCAGGGGCGCGGGTTCGCGGTGGTGGCCGAGGAGGTCCGCAAGCTCGCGGAAAAGACCCAGCAGAGCCTCTCGGAAATCAGCACCAACGTCCAGGGGCTCGTCGACGCCATGGCCGACATCAACGGAAGGATCCAGGAACAGAGCGGCAACCTGGAGGAGATCGGGCAGTCGATGCAGGTCCTCGAGCGCGGCACCAGCCATTCCACGGAGGTGGCGAGCCAGGCCGACACGGTCGCCACCCAGGTCACCGACCAGATCGAGGCCTGGCTGCACCAGGCCTCCGGCCAGTCCGGCACGGCCGGCCAGCACGCGGGCTACCGCCGGCGTGGGCCCATGCAGGTGATGCGCTTCGACAGCGGGGACGTCGCCAACCGACTGGCCAACATGAGCGAGGCGGATTTCAACGACCTGGCCTTCGGCGCGGTGGAACTGGACGAAAACGGCACCATCCTGCGCTACAACGCGGCCGAGGGCGACATCACCGGTCGCGATCCGGACCAGGTGCTGGGACGCAACTTCTTCACCGAGGTCGCGCCGTGCACCAATTCCGACGAATTCCACGGCCGCTTCCGCGAGGGGGTTCGCCGGGGCAACCTGAACGCCTTGTTCGAGTACACCTTCGACTACAACATGCGGCCCACCCGGGTGAAGGTCCAGATGAAGGACGACCCGCAGAAGGACACCTACTGGGTCCTGGTCAAGCGGATCTGACGCCGTGCGCAAGCTCGAGCCCCGCGACGTCGCGCTGATCCTGCACTCCATGCTCGCCGAACAGCTCAGCCGCGAGCGTGGCAGCTATTTCCCGGTCCGGGCCTACCTCGATGCCGCCACGCCGCTGTCCCGGCCGCCGTTCGAGCTCGACTCCCTCGGCCTGGTTCGATTCGCCAGCGAGGCCAGCGAATTCTTCGGCCTTCATCACAGCGGCCTGGACGAGTACCTGCTGCGCCATCCGGACCTGAAGAGCTGGCGCAACATCGTCCTCGACGGGCTCGACAGCCACGCGGGCGGTTTGACGTTCTTCACCTCCGGAACCACCGGCGAGCCCAAGCCGGTCCACCATGATCCCGGCCGGATCGAGCGCGAGGTCCGGTTCCTCGCCGAGACGCTCTTTCGCGGTCGCCGAAAGGTGGTCACCGCCGCACGACTGCACCACATCTACGGGTTTCTCTATGGCATCGCCTTGCCCCGGTTCCTCGGTCGGCCCGTCGAGCCCCTCGAGATCATGCCGAGCCGGCGACTGGTGGAGGAGGCCGTCCCGGGGAGCCTGGTCGTCGCCACACCCGCGCTCTACCGGCAGCTGGACCTCCTGCCGGCCCGTTTCGGTCCGGACGTGCAGGTGGTGAGCTCGACCGAGGCCCTCGACCGGGTGACCTGGCAGGCCCTCGAGGCGAGGGGGGTCGAGCGGGTCCACGAGATCTACGGTTCCTCCGAGACCCTGGGCGTAGGCCACCGCGACGGACCCGACGAGCCGTTCCAACTGTTTGCCAGCGCCGACGAAACGACCCTGGAACGACTCCAGGACCACCTCGAATGGGTGGACGATCGGCGCTTTCGACTCCGCGGGCGCAAGGACGGGGCGGTGAAGGTGCGTGGATACAAGCGCTATCCCGGGGCGGCCTCCTGAACCGGGTCCATCCCGTATTTAACATAATATGCATTATGCGCATTCATGTCCGGGCGCGGTGCGCCGGCTGTGACGTCGTCTTTACCGGCGCGCAATATCCTGAACATATCGAATCGATATTCTACGCTCATCCTTGGCTTATCCAGACGAAACGGCGGCAGCGATGAAGGAACTGGTCAAGCACACCCGCATCATCGACATCGTCGGCGACATCATCCGGGTGCGCGCGAGCGCGGTGGCCCTCGGTGAGCTCGCCGTGGTCGAGTCCCCGGGCGGCGAGACTTCGCTGGCGCGGATCAACGAGCTCGACGGCGACGTGGTCAGCCTGCAGGTGTTCGCCGGTTCCAAGGGCATCTCCACCGACGCCCACGTGCGTTTCCTCGGCCGACCCATGCAGGTGACCTACTCGGACAACATCCTCGGGCGGATCTTTCGCGGCAACGGCCGGTCGGTGGACGGCGGCCCGGCCCTGGACGCCGACCCCATGATCGACATCGGCGGCCCCACGGTGAACCCGGTGATGCGCATCAAGCCGCGCAAGATGATCCCCACGCGCATCCCGATGATCGATGTCTTCAACACCCTCGTGGAGTCGCAGAAGATCCCCATCTTCTCGGTGGCCGGCGAACCCTACAACGAGCTGCTCGCGCGCATCGGTTTCCAGGCCGAGGCGGACGTGGTGGTCTTCGGCGGCATGGGCCTGATCTACGACGACTACCACTTCTTTCGCGAGACCTTCGAGTCGCACGGCATCTTCCAGCGCACGGTGATGTTCGTGAACCAGGCCTCGGACCCCATCGTCGAGCGCCTGCTGGTGCCCGACATGGCGCTCGCGGTGGCCGAGAAATTCGCCGTCGACGAGGGCAAGCGCGTGCTGGTGCTGCTCACCGACATGACCGCCTTCGCCGACGCCCTCAAGGAGGTCGGCATCGCCATGGAGCAGATACCGGCCAACCGCGGCTACACGGGCGATCTCTACACCCAGCTGGCCACCCGCTACGAGAAGGCCTGCGACTTCAAGGGCGCCGGCTCGCTCACCGTGCTCAGCGTGACCACCATGCAGGGCAACGACATCACCCACCCCGTGCCCGACAATACCGGCTACATCACCGAGGGCCAGTTCTACCTCCACGACGGCATGCTCGATCCCTTCGGCTCGCTCTCGCGACTCAAGCAGAACGTCATCGGCAAGACCACCCGCGAGGACCACGGCGCGGTAATGAACGCCATGGTGCGGTTCTATTCCCAGGCGCGCGAGTCCGAGCAGAAAAAGGAAATGGCCTTCGAACTCACCGAGATGAACCACAAGCACCTGCGTTTCGGCGAGCTTTTTCGCGAGCACTTCATGAACATCGACGTGGACCTGCCGCTCAACCAGGCCCTCGACCGGGGCTGGGAGATCATGGCGGCCTGCTACACCCCCGACGAGTTGCTGCTTAAGGACGCCCTGGTCGAGAAGTACTACCCGCACCCGGCCCGCGAGACCGCCTGAACATGGCCAAGCTGGCACTCAACAAGAGCAGCCTCAACCGCCGGCGGGCCGATCTCGCCACCTTCGAGCGCGTGCTGCCCTCGCTGGACCTCAAGCGCAAGCAGCTCACCGCCGAGCTCAACCACGAGCGCGCCGGCCTCCGGGCCCTCGAGGCCGACATCGAGGCCCTCCGCGCGGGTGTCGGCGAGCGCCTGCCGATGCTGGCCAACCGCGGCGTTCGCCTGAGCGGACTGGTGCGCGTGGCCGACGTGCGCACCGGCGAGCACAACCTCCTCGGCACCCGTCTGCCGGTGCTGGAAAAGGTGGCGATCGAGCGCCGCCCCTACTCCATGCTGGCCTTTCCCCACTGGGTCGACAGCGTCCTCGACGCCGTGGCCCGGCAGGCGGAAAACCGGATCGCGGCGGACATCGCCCGGGAGCGTGTCCGCCGCCTCGAGCAGGCCCTGCAAAAGACCATCCAGCGGGTCAACCTGCTGGAGAAGGTGCTGATCCCGCGGGCCCGGGACGACATCCACCGCATCGGTATCGCCCTGTCGGACATGGAACGCTCCGGCGTGGTGCGCTCCAAGATCGCCAAGCGCAAGCAGCGCGAGCGGGAGGCCCGCCCGTGACTATCGAGGCGGTACGCAAGGTCACCCTCTACGGCCTGCTCGAGGACAAGCACGCGGCCCTCGAGGCCCTCCAGTCCCTGGGCCTGGTGCACCTGCGCCCGCTCACCGCGGCCGCCGGGGACGCCTCCGGGGGACCCTCTGCCGATGCCCGCCGGGCGCTCAAGTTCCTGCTGGAGGAACGCCGCCCGCGCCACCAGCTCCACCGCGTGGAACACTTCGACCCCCACCGCGTCCAGGACCAGGCCCTGCGCCTGCGCGAGCGCCTGATCCGCCTCGACGAGGAACGCGATTTCCTCGAGCGGCGCATCGCCGAACTGCGTCCCTGGGGCGATTTCCTGCTCCCGCCGGAAGGCGAACTGGATGGGCTGCGCCTGTGGTTCTACATCGTCCCCCACTACCAGCTGCACCGCATCGAGGGACTGGCGCACCCCTGGCAGGTGGTCTTTCGCGACAACCGCTTCAGCTACGTGGTGGTGCTCGCCGAGCACGAGCCGGAGTCCATGCCCGTGCCGCGCACCCATACCGGCGCCCTGCCGCTCTCCCGTCTCGAGGATCGCCTGGAGCAGGTGCTGGTCGAGCGCGAGGACATCCTCGCCGAGCGCGCCAGCCTCACGCGCTGGCTCGACCTCTACGTGCGCGAGCTCGATCGCCTCGAGGACCAGGCCGCGCTGGACCATGCCGCCGCCCGGACCCTCGACGCCGACCCCCTGTTCGCCGTGCAGGGCTGGATTCCCGCCGACGCCGTGGCCGAGCTCGACCGGCTCGCCGGCGAGCACGGCCTGGCCCGGGTGGTCGAGCCCCCCGCCGCGGACGAGGAGCCGCCCACGCTGCTGCGCGCCCCGGGCCCCGCCGAAGGCGGCGCCGACCTGGTGCGTTTCTACATGACGCCGGGCTACCGCCTGTGGGACCCCTCCACGGTGGTGTTCGCCTCGTTCGCGCTGTTCTTCGCCATGATCCTCTCGGATGCCGGTTACGCGTTGGTGTTCGGCATCGCCACGCTGTTCTTCTGGAAGCGCATGCAGCGCAGCGAGACCGGCCGGCGCCTGCGCGGGCTGATGCTCGCCCTCACCGGCAGCGCCCTGGTGTGGGGCGTGCTCAGCGGCGGCTACTTCGGCGTTTCGCCACCGCCCGGCAGCCTGCTGGATGCCGTCCATGTCATCCACATCGACGACAGCCGGACCATGATGCGAGTGGCGATCCTGATCGGCATCACCCACATCGTCATCGCCAACCTCGCCGATGCCCGGCGCCGCTGGCTGGGCATCGGCCGCGCCGCCGCGGTCGCCCCGCTGGGCTGGGTGGCCGTGCTCGCCGGCGGCACCCTGATGTGGCTGGGCACCGAGGGGGTCACCGATGCCTCGATGAACGTCGCCGGACCGGCGATGATGGTCGCCGGGGCCCTGGCCATCCTCCTGTTCACCCGGCCGCGGGCGCGCTGGGGCGGGCGCCTGCTGGGCGGGGTGCTGGCGCTGGCCCGGGTCACCTCCGCCTTCGGCGACGTGCTCAGCTACCTGCGGCTGTTCGCGCTGGGCCTGGCCAGCGCCTCGCTGGCCATCGCCTTCAACGACCTCGCCGCCCAGGTCGCCGACGCCAGCCCCGCCTTCGGCACCCTGGGGGCCCTGCTCGTGCTCCTGCTCGGCCACGGCCTCAACTTCCTGCTGGCCGTGATGAGCGGCTTCGTGCACGGCCTGCGGCTGAACTTCATCGAATTCTTCAACTGGAGCGTGCCCGAGGAGGGCACGCCCTTCCGCGCCTTCCGCAAAAAGGAGAACCGCCCGTGGACTCGATCATCCTGACCCTCGGCTGGATCGGCATCTACGCGCCCCTCGCCCTGGGCGCCATCGGCAGCATCATCGGCTGCGCCCGGGCCGGCCAGGCCGCCGCCGGCGCCCTGCTGGAGACCGAGAGCGGCCACGGCCGCTTCATCGGGGTCTCCGCCATGCCCTCCTCCCAGACCATCTACGGCATCGTGGTGATGCTCACGCTCAACCGGGAGGTCGCCGTGGACAACGCACCGGGGCTGTTCGCCATCGGCGTGCTGGCCGGTGTCGCCCTGCTCTATTCCGGCATCCACCAGGGCAACTGCTGCGCCGCCTCGATCAACGTCTCCAAGTCCAAGAGCGAGATCTTCGGCCTGTCCATCGCCCCAGCGGCGGTGGTGGAGGGCTTCGCGGTCTTCGCCTTCGTCTTCGCGCTGCTGCTCAGCGCCGGACTGCCGCAATGAGCGAGGTGACCCCATGAGCGAGACGCCCCGATCATCCGGTGTCCAGGAGCTGATCGACCGCCTGCGGCAGGACGGCGTGAGCGCCGGCCGCGAGCAGGCCGATGCCCTCGTCGAGCAGGCGCGCAGCGAGGCCCGCGAGATCCGCGACGAGGCCGAGGCCGAGGCCGAGCGGATCCGCCAGGCGGCCCGCGAGGAGGCCGAGTCGCTGCAGCGCGCCACCCGGGAGGCCCTGGATCTTGCCTACCGCGACACCGTCCTCTGCCTCAAGGAGGCGCTCACGCGCGACTTTCGCAGCCGCCTGGAGGGCCTGGTGGCCGAAACGCTGGGCGATCCCGAGCTGCTGCGGGGGCTCGTGCTGGAAGTCGCCGGCCGCGCCCTGCCCGACGACATCCGCGGGCACGACCTGGAAATCGAGCTGCCCGAGCAGGCGGTGGCCCTCGACGAGCTGCGCCGCGATCCCGAGTCGGCCCGCAACGACCCCCTCTCCGGGCTGGTGGTGGACCTGGCCGCGGAACAACTGCGCGACGGCGTGACCATCACCCATGCCTGCGGCCGCCGGGCGGGCCTGGTGCTGCGGCTCACCGACGCCGACGTGGAGGTGGACCTCAGCGACACGGCGGTGGCCGAGCAGATCCTCCAGCACCTGGTGCCGCGCTTTCGCGCGCTGCTCGACGGGATCGTTCGCTGATGGCGGGGGATGCCTGCTACACGCTGCTGGCCAGCCTGCCGCACCTGCCCCACTTCACCCGGGCGCGGCACCTGCCCATCACCCGCGAGCGGCTCGACCGGCGCCTGGGCATGCTCGACGCCGACGCCCGGGCGATCACCGAGCGTGCCCGGACCGTGCTGGCCTGCCATCGGCCCGACCCGGGCATCACCGATGCGGCCATGCAGGCGCGCTACCGCGAGCTCATCGCCGAGGCGCCCAGCCGCACGCTGGTGGCGGTGGCCGAGTTCCGCATGAGCATGCTCACCATCATGGCGGCGCTGCGCCGTCGCCGCCGGGGCGAGGGTCCACCGGCCGCGGGGGAAATCTGGGGTGCCGGGCCGTGGGTGCGCCGCATCGAGCAGAACTGGTCGGACAACCACCTCGGCCTCTCGGCCGCCCAGCCCTGGGTGGCCCGCGCCTACCAGCTCCTCGAATCCGGCGACGAAGCGTCCCTGGAGCGCTACCTCATGGACACGCTCTGGCATCGCCTGGACCGTCTCGCCGAGGAGGACCCCAGCGTGCATCCCTTCGGCCTCGACGCCCTGCTCGTCTACCTCTTCAAGTGGTGCATCCTCGAGCACTGGCTGATGCACTCGGCCGCGCAGGCGCGCGATCATTTCATCGACCTGGTATCGGAGGCGACCCGTGACGTCACGCCCTTCTTCGAGTCAGCCTGAGACCCGCGAGCGCGAGGCCACCGTGGTCGGGGTACGCGAGAACCTGATCACCGTCGAGTCGGACGCCCCGATCATCAAGAACGAGGTGGCCTACACCCACCTCGGCGACCGCGGCTTGAAGAGCGAGGTCCTGCGCGTGCGCGGCCGCCGCGCCGACCTGCAGGTCTTCGAGCCCACCGGCGGCCTGCGGGTGGGCGACCGCGTCACCCTCACCGGCGAGCTGCTGTCGGTGTCGCTGGGCCCGGGACTGCTGGGCCAGGTCTTCGACGGCCTGCAGAATCCCCTGCCGGAACTCGCCGCCCGGCAGGGCTTCTTCCTCCAGCGGGGGGTCTACGCCGAACCCCTGCCCACCGACCGCCAGTGGGCCTTCACCCCGGCGGTGAGCACCGGCGCCCGGCTCCAGCCGGGAGAGGCGCTGGGCCAGGTGCCCGAGGGTCGCTTCGAACACCGCATCCCGGTGCCCCTCGACCTCCAGGGTCCGGTGGAAGTCACCTGGATCCAGCAGGGCAGCTTCACCGTGGACACGCCGGTGGCCCGGGTGCGCGACGCGGCCGGCCGCGAACGGGACGTGACCCTCCGCTTTCGTGCCCCGGTACGCCGCGCCCTGCCCCAGCGCCTGCTCGACCGGCGCATCGCCGAACGCCGCTACCCCGACCAGCCGCTCAAGACCACCATCCGCCTGATCGACACCTTCTTTCCCATCGCCCAGGGCGGCACGGCCTGCATTCCCGGCCCCTTCGGCGCCGGCAAGACGGTGCTCCAGGGGCTGATCGCGGCCTATTCCACCGCCGACATCGTGATCATCATCGCCTGCGGGGAACGGGCGGGCGAGGTGGTGGAGACCATCACCGAGTACCCGCACATGCAGGACCCCCGTACCGGCGGCTCGCTGATGGACCGCACCATCATCATCGCCAACACCTCCTCCATGCCGGTGGCCGCCCGCGAGTCCTCCATCTACACCGGCGTCACCATCGGCGAGTACTACCGGCAGATGGGCTACAACGTGCTGGCCATCGCCGACTCCACCTCCCGCTGGGCGCAGGCCATGCGCGAGACCTCCGGGCGCATGGAGGAGATCCCCGGCGAGGAGGCCTTCCCGGCCTATCTCGACTCGTCGATCAAGGCCCTCTACGAGCGCGCCGGGGTGATCCGCAACCCGGACGGCTCCACCGGCAGCCTGACACTGATCGGCACCGTCTCGCCGGCCGGCGGCAACTTCGAGGAGCCGGTCACCCAGGCCACCCTGGCCACGGTGAAATGCTTCCTCGGGCTCTCCTACGACCGCGCCTACAAGCACTTCTACCCGGCCGTGGACCCCCTGCTCTCCTGGTCGCGCTACCGCCGCCAGCTGCGCGAATGGTTCGTCGAGCACCTGGGGCCGGACTGGCCGGAGCGCGTGGAGGCCCTCCAGGCCCTGCTCGGCCGCGGCGACGCCATCCACCAGATGATGCAGGTGACCGGCGAGGAAGGCATCACCCTGGAGGACTACGTGGAACTGCAGAAGGCCCACCTGGTGGACATGGTCTATCTCCAGCAGGACGCCTTCGATCCGGTGGACGTCTCCATGCCCCTCGAGCGCCAGCAGGAAAGCCTGGAACTCCTCTGGGACCTGGTCCGCGCCGACTACGCCTTCGACGACAAGGCCGCCGCCCGGGACTACTTCACCCGCCTGATCCGGCTCTACCGCAACCTCAACTTCACGCCGCAGGACTCTGAACACAAACGCCAGTACGCCGCCGAGATCCGCGCGCTGCGCGACCAGTACCGGCGCTGAACACCGCCACCGTCCGAGACGGGGATTTTTCGGGTTCGTCACATGTTGCCGTGAAGCAGGGGGCATATAAGCGACGTGACAGGGATTTCGCGCACCTTCGGGGCCGATGTTCTTCCTCTCCGTTTGTTGCCGGGTGCGCGAGGTACTTTCTATTGCTTGCCCAATAGAAAGTACCCAAAGACAAGGGCACCCCGGCGCCTTGGCCCTTCGGCCAAACCTCGTCGCCGGAGGCTTGCTGTCGGGCACGGCCCGACACGACGTCGTGTCGTGACGGGCCTCGGAGCGACGTCCGTGTCGCTCCGACCCGGCAACCCTCCGGCGACGAGGCAAGGCGCAGGGGGCCCCGGGGGTGCAAGGATCAAGCGCCCGAGAAGACCGAATCAACGGCAAATGGCCCGGGGCACCCGGCAGCGAGTGTCGAAAAAGGCTCGGCGCAAACGGTGCGCGAAATCCCGATCACGTCGCTTATGTCACCTCGCTTATATCCCCCCGGTTGCACGGCAGAATGCAAAGACCCATTTTTCGTGGCAGCGGTTTCCGCTAACCTTGACCGAACCCCCATTCGAACGGCGGAAGACCGAATGAATCCATCCTGCAGTTGCCGGTCGGGCCATCGCCGCCTGGCGCTCTCCATGCCCGCGCAGGACTCCGAGGACCTGCAATACGCCATCCGCAGCTTCGACTGGGAGGCCGTGGAAGACGGCGTCCTGCTGGTGGACATCGGCCCCGACCAGCGATTCTCTTCGCTGGCGCAGCTCAGCCACTACTTCCGCGCCCTCGAACCCGAGATCCACGCCCACATCGACGCCGCCTGGATCAACGGCGGCTGCCGTGGCGAGGCCCTGGCGGAGCTCGACTTCCGGCCGCTGGCCGAGCTGGCCCCGCGGCTGGAGACCCCGCTGCTCGACATCCTGGAAAACGGCGGCATCCAGACCTTCTACCAGTCGATCTTTCGCTGCGACTCGCTCGACCTCTGGGGCTACGAGTGCCTGATGCGCGCCGAGTCGCCCGCGGGCGAGCTGCTGCCCCCGCCCGTGCTGCTGGACTGGGCAAGGCGGGAGAACCTCACCTTCATGCTCGACCGCGCCTGCCGCGAAACCCATGTCTGCAATGCCGCCCGGGTCGATACCGGCGAGCAGCTGCACTTCTTGATCAACTTCCTGCCCACCGCCATCTACGAACCGGCGGTCTGCCTGCGCAGCACCTTCAACGCCGCCCGGCGCTGCGGCATCGCCCCCGAGCAGGTGACCTTCGAGGTGGTGGAGACCGAGGAGGTGCAGGACGCGTCCAAGCTGCGCTCGATCCTCGATGCCTACCGCGATGCCGGCTTCGGCGCGGCCCTGGACGACCTGGGCTCCGGGCACTCCGGGCTGTTGCTGCTCGCCGACCTGGAACCGGACCTGCTCAAGATCGACCGCGAACTGGTGGCCCGTTCCCACGAGTCCAGCATCCACCGCGCGATCTGCGAGGCCATCGTCAGCGTGGCTCACAAGGAGGGCAAGCAGGTGCTCGCCGAGGGCCTGGAGATCCCCGAGCACTTCGCGGTGATGCGCGAACTCGGGGTGGACCTCCTGCAGGGCTTCCTGCTCGGCAAGCCCGATCCCGAGCCCGCCCGGGAACCGCTCTACCGGCCTTGAGAAAGGCCCCGGGCCACCGATCTCCCTCACCCGCAGCTGCCCTCCCGCGGAGAGCGGGAGGGTCTGCGCCGCCCCGCCGCCCGCCGGGTCAGCGGTCGCGCTGGTCGTCGCCGAAGAAGCGCCTCACCGCCTCCGGGTCGGTGGTCTCCGGCATGGGCGGCAGGCTCCGGCGGAAGGTGCGCCCGTAACCCTTGGTGCGCAGGCGGGGGTCGGCCACCACCAGCACGCCGCGGTCGCGCGGGTCGCGGATCAGGCGCCCCACCCCCTGCTTGAGCAGGATCGCCGCCTGGGGGATCTGGTAGTCGAAGAAGGGATTGGCACCGGCCGCCTCCAGGGCCTCCAGGCGGGCCCGCAGCACCGGGTCGTTGGGCGCCGCGAAGGGCAGCTTGTCGATCATCACCAGCGACAGGGCCTCGCCGCGCACGTCCACCCCCTCCCAGAAGCTCTGGGTGCCCATGAGCACCGCGTCGCCGGCGGCGCGGAAGTCGGCCAGCAGCTCGCGCTTGCCCGACTCCCCCTGGACCAGGAGCGGGAAGCCGATGCCCTGCGCGCGGTACCAGGCGGCCGCGTCGTTGAGCGCCCGGTAGCTGGTGAACAGCAGGAAGGCCCGGCCGCCGCTGGCCTCGATCACCGGCACCATGGCCTCCATGAGCAGGCGAGTGTATTCGGGATGGCGTGGCTCGGGGAGGTTTTTCGGCTGGAACAACAGCGCGTTGGCGGCGAAATCGAAAGGGCTTTCCAGGCGCAGCGTGGGCGCGTCCTCGGCCAGCCCCAGGCGCGAGCGGAAGTAGTCGAAGGAATCGCCCACCGCCAGGGTCGCCGAGGTGAATACCCAGCTCGCCGGGTAGGCCTCGACGAAACGCCGGAAGCTCTCGCTGATGTCGAGCGGCGTGGACGAGAGCCGGAAGCCCTCGCGCAGCCGCTCGTACCAGGTGACGAACCCCTCGCGGCCCTCGACGAAGGGCGCCAGCCGGCCGCCGAAACCGGCGGCGCGCTGGGCCACGCCCTGCAGTTCCTTGCCCCGCGGCGCGGCCGTCTCCAGGTCGCCGGCGAGCGCCTCGATCACCGCGCCCAGCCCCGCGAGCGCCCGGGCCACCCCCTCCCGGGACGCCGCCCGCGGCCAGCTCTCGCGCCGTGGCAGGCCCTCCAGGGCCCCGTGCAGCGTCTCCACGGCGGCCTCCAGGGCCCGCGCCCCGTCGCGCAGGGCGGGCATGTCGCCGGCCTCCAGCAGGTGGGCCTGCTCGACGTCCCGGGCCAGATCGCGCAGCTGGCGCGAGCTCACCGTCTCGCCGAGGAACAGCCCGGCCACGTCGGGCAGCTGGTGGGCCTCGTCGACGATGAAGGCGTCGGCGCTCGGCAGGATCTCGCCAAACCCCTCTTCCTTGAGCGCCAGGTCGGCGACGAACAGGTGATGGTTGACCACCACCACGTCGGCCTCCTGGGCACGCTGGCGCGCCTTCAGGACGAAGCAGTTGTCGAACAGCGGGCAGGCGCTGCCCAGGCAGTTCTCCACCGTGGAGGTGATCATCGGCCGCACGGCGTCGTTCTCGGGCAGTTCCGCCAGCTCGGCGAGATCGCCGGTCTCGGTATGCCTTGCCCACTCGTCCACGCGGACGAGCTTGCCCAGCAGCGACGGGCTGCGCACGAAGCCGGCATCGAAGAGGTTTCGCAGGCGGTGCAGGCAGAGATAGTTGGCCCGGCCCTTGAGCAGCGCGGCATGCACCCGCCGACCCAGGCCCCGTTCCACCTGCGGCAGGTCGCGGAGAAAGAGCTGGTCCTGGAGGTGGCGGGTGCCGGTGGAGATCACCACCCGCCGCCCCGAGCGCAGCGCCGGCACCAGGTAGGCGTAGGTCTTGCCCACCCCGGTACCGGCCTCGACCAGCAGCGAACCCCGCGCCTCGATGGCTGCCTCCACCGCCTCGGCCATCGCCTGCTGGGCGGCCCGCGGCGCGAATCCCTCGATCAGGCCGGCGAACGGCCCGGACTCGCCGAGCAGTCCCGCCGCCGTGTCCCCGGATGCCGTCATCGGGCCAGCGACCCGGCCCGGGCCCGGGCCTCGCGAGCGGCCCCGGCCTGCCCGAGACGGTCCAGGGCCGCGGCCATCATCTGCCAGTTGTAGCGTTCGAGCCGGCGCTCGGCGCCGGCCAGGCGGTTGGACTTGCGGTAGAGCTCCACCGCCTCGGCGGGACGCCCCTGCTCCAGGCGCAGGGTGGCGAGGTTGGACCAGAGCACCGGGTGGTTGGGGTCGATCCGCAGGGCGCGCTCGAGGATCTGCTCGGCACCGGCCAGGTCCCCGGCGGAGAAGCGCTGACCGGCGCGGGCGATGAGCTCCTGCGCCGCAGCCGCGCCGCTCCGCGACCCGCCGTCGGCATGCGCCGGTGCCCGCGCCGGGGCCGGCTCCTCCGCCCGCTCGGGCCGCGGCGTGGCCGGCCGCGGGGCGCCCGCAGCCGGTGCCTTCACCCCGTCCGCGGCCGGCGACGGGGCGGGGACACCGCCGCCCGGTGGCGCAGCCGTCCCGGCATCGCGCACCGGCGCCTGGCCGCAACCGGCCAGCAGGAGCACGGCGGCGGCCATCGCGAACAGGGCGCGGGGTCGTGTCGAAAACCACATGTCAGTCCTCTCCTCCCAGCAGGTCCTGGAGCCATCTCAGCGGTGCGGGCACGCCGGCGCGGCCCCGGCACGGGGCCCGGTGATCGGGGGCGTTGCCCGCCCGGAACGGCAGCAGCGCGCTGCCCTCGCAGTCCTCGGCGCTCAACCCGCCGGTGGCCGGGTCCACCCAGTGCCAGGCCAGGCCCTCGGGCTCCGGCGGCAGGATGTTGCGGCCGGGGTGGCGGGCAAAGAGATCACCCCAGACGCGCATCGCCCCGCTGGAACCCGTGAGCCCGGCCGGCCGGTTGTCGTCGCGGCCGACCCAGACCACGGCCAGTCGTTCACCGGTAAAGCCGGCGAACCAGGAATCCCGCAGGTCGTCGGTGGTGCCGGTCTTGCCCGCCACCACCAGCCCGCGGGGCAGCATGGGTTGCAGGCGCTCGGCGGTCCCCCGGCGGACCACCTCGCGCATGGCCGCCTGGACCAGGTACACCGCCCGCTCGTCGAAGGCCTGCCTCACCCTCAGCGGATACCGCTTGAGGCGCCGGTGATCGGCATCCAGGACCGCGCGGATCGAGCGCAGCGGGGTGTCGAAGCCGCCCGCGGCCAGGGTCTGGTAGGCCCGGGTGACCTCGATGGGGGTGAGCTCCACCGATCCCAGCAGCATCGCCGGGTTGTCCGGCAGGGGCCGGTGGATGCCCGCCCGCTGCAGGGCATCGACCACCGCGCCGGTCCCCAGTCGCAACCCCAGCCTCGCGGTGGCGACATTGTAGGAATGGGCCAGGGCATCCACCACCGTGACCTCGCCGTGATGCCGCCGATCGTAGTTCTGCGGTGACCAGACATCGCCGTCGTCGAGCGTCAGCCGCAAGGGCGCATCGCTGATGGGCGTGGTCAGCGCCAGCCCCGGGTCGTCCTCCAGCGCGGCCAGGTAGATGAACGGCTTGACCAGCGAACCCACCGGCCGACGGGCATTGAGCGCCCGGTTGAAGCCCCTCCGGCCCGCCCGCCGGTCGCCCACCATCGCCAGCACCTCGCCGGAACCGGCGTGGGTCACCACTACCGCCCCCTGCAGGCTCTCCCCGGGCAGGCCCCGGTCCTGTTCGAGCCCGTCCAGTCGCCGGGCCAGCGTGGCCTCGGCGGTCTCCTGGATCGCCGGGTCGAGCGTGGTGAAGATCTGCAGCCCCTGGCTGCGCAGGTCGGCCTCGGAGTAGTCCCGTGCCAGCTGTTCGCGGACCAGGTCGAGATAGCCCGCGTAGCGGCCGCCGGCCGGTGGCGGCGAGGCGGTCACGCCCAGCGCCCGGGCCTTGAGCTGGCGGCCGCGGGCCGTGCTGATGACGCCCTGGCCGGCGAGGATATCGAGCACCAGGTCGCGCCGCTCGCGGGCCCGTTCCGGGTGCCGGCGCGGGTTGTAGTAGGAGGGCCCCTTCACCATCCCCACCAGCAGCGCGATCTGGTCGGTGGACAGTTCACCCAGCGGACGGTTGAAGTAGTAGCGCGCGGCCAGCCCGAAGCCGTGGATCGCCCGCCGCCCCTGCTGGCCGAGATAGACCTCGTTGAGATAGGCCTCGAGGATCTCGCGCTTGTCGAAACGCCACTCCAGGATCAGCGCCATCACCAGCTCGATGCCCTTGCGCTCGAGGGTGCGCTCGTTGGAGAGGAAGAAGTTCTTGACCAGCTGCTGGGTGATGGTGGAACCGCCCTGCACGGTCTCGCCGGCCCGCAGGTTGACGGCCAGAGCCCGCAGGATGGCCAGCGGGCGCACCCCCCAGTGGTCGAAATAGCTCCGGTCCTCCACCGCCAGCAACGTCTCCACCAGGCGCTCGGGGGTATCCTCGAGGCGAATCAGCACCCGGTCCTCGTTGTGCGCGGGGTAGAAGCTGCCGATCAGCGGCGGCTCGAGGCGGGCCACCGAGCCGCCCTGCCCCGTGCTCAGCCGCTCGATCCGCCCGTCGGCGAAGGCCAGGCTGAAGCGCCGACCCGGGGCGGGGCCGTCGGCGAACACCGCCGGCCGTCTGTGGACCTCGAAACGCTTGCCGGCCCGGGCGTAGGTGCCCGGCGCGTCGGGGCTGGCCACGCGGCGGTAGCCCAGGCGTTCCAGCTCGGCCTCGAACGCGCCGGCCGACAGCGGCCGGCCGGGGAAGAGCTCCAGGGCGCGGCCGTGGACCTTGGCCGGCAACGACCAGCGGGCACCCTCGAAGCGCTCCCGCACCTCCTGGTCGAGGTAGGTGGTCACGAGCAGCGCCGCCAGCCCGCCGAGGATCACCAGGGCCAGCAGCAGCCGCCCGAGGAAATGGCGGACGGCGCCCCCGGCCGAGCGGGCCGGGCGGCTGGATTTTCGGGTGCGGGTCGGTCGCGCCATCGGGGAAGTCTGCTAGCATGGGGCGGTTCGCGGGGCGCGCCGGACCTGGCGCACCCCGGGTCGCCCGGCAGTTTAACACCCCCGGCCAACAACCAAGGGATCCCCGATGAGCGAGATGACCCCCGAGTCCCAGCGTCCGCTGGTCGAGAACCTCAGTGCCCACCTGGCCGGCGAGATCATCGAGACCCACATCTCCTCGGTAATCCTCGCCGGCGACCGGGCCTACAAGATCAAGAAGCCCCTGGACCTCGGCTTTCTCGACTTCTCCACCCTGGAAAAGCGCCGCCACTACTGCCGCGAGGAGCTGCGCCTCAACGCCCGCCTGGCGGCCTCGCTGTACGTGGACGTGGTTCCCGTCGGCGGGACGCCCGAGGCACCCGAGCTGGGGGCCGAACCGGCCATCGAGTACGCCATCGAGATGCGTCGCTTCCCCCAGTCGGCCCAGCTCGACCGCAAGCTGGATACCGCCGGCCTGGCCCCGGAGACCATGGACCGCATCGCCGACCGGGTGGCCGGGTTCCACCAGGACGCGGCCCCGGCGGACCCCGACAGTCCCTTCGGCACCCCCGAGACCGTGCTGTCACCGGTGCAGCAGAACTTCGCCCAGCTGCGCGAGCTCACCGACGACCGCGCCATCCTCGAGGGCGTGGAGCGCGTCGAGCGCTGGAGCCTGGCCGCCCACGAGCGTCTTGCCCCCCGCATCGCCGCGCGCAAGCGCGAGGGCCACGTGCGCGAGTGCCACGGCGACATGCACCTGGCCAATATCGCCGAGGTCGAGGGCGAGATCCTGATCTTCGACGGTATCGAGTTCAACGCCGACCTGCGCTGGATCGATACCATCAACGACCTCGCCTTCCTGGTCATGGATCTCGACCACCGGGGCCTGGAAGGCCTGGGCCGGCGGCTGCTCGACCGCTACCTGGAACACACCGGCGACTACGCGGGCGTGCGCCTGCTCGACTTCTACTGCGCCTACCGGGCCATGGTGCGGGCCAAGGTGGGGGCCTTCCGCCTGGCCCAGCCGGGGCTCGAGGCCGAGGAAAAGGCGGCCATCCTCGCCGACTGCCGCGCCTACGTGGAGCTCGCCCAGCGCTACACCCGGCCCGGGGACCGCTTCCTCGCCATCACCCATGGCGTCTCCGGCGCCGGCAAGACCACCCTCGCCCGCCCGCTGGTGGAGGCCACCGGCGCCCTCCAGCTGCGCTCCGACGTGGAACGCACCCGGCTGTTCGGCGAACGCGACCCCGGGGAAACCGGCCTCGGCCAGGGCAAGTATGCCCCCGGGGCCACCGAACAGACCTACAGCCACCTCGCCGAGCTGGCCGGCGAAGTCCTCCAGGCCGGCCGCCCAGTGATCCTCGACGCCACCTTCCTGCAGCAAAAACACCGCCGCATGGTCCAGGACCTGGCCGAAACCCTCGACATCCCCTTCGTGATCGTCGACGTGGACTGCCCGCGCGAGACCCTCCAGGCCCGCATTCGCCGCCGGCAGTCCGCGGGCAGCGATGCCTCCGAGGCGGATATCGAGGTGATGGAAAGCCAGCGCGAGACCCGCGAGCCGCTCACCGAGTGGGAGGCCCGCCACGCCGTGCGCCTCGACTGCGAGGCCGATCCCGACCGGGTGGTCGAGGCATTCCGGGCCCACCTGGCCCGATCCTGAACCGGGCCGGCAACCGCCCGGCCCCGGCTACACCCGGCGCAGGTAGGCCGTGACCTCGTCGCGGTCGTGGTAGAGCTGGCGGATCGACAGGCGAATACCGATGCCCGCCCGCGCCAGCCGGGCCTCGATGCGCTCGCGGCAGTCCGCTACCGCCTGCTGGCGGCGGCGCATGGGCAGCTTGAGGTTGAACAGCGCGCGCCGGCAGTCGCCGCGGGCCAGCCAGTCGGCCATCAGCTCGGCCACCCGCGAGGGCTGCTCCACCATGTCGCAGACCAGCCACTCCACCGGCCGGTCCGGGCGGAAGGCGAAGCCGTCCTCCCGGCGATGCTCCACCTGGGGCGAGGCGGCCAGTTCCGGCGCCAGCGGCCCGTTGTCCACCGCGGTGACCATCAGCCCGTCGCGCACCAGCTGCCAGGTCCAGCCGCCGGGGGCCGCGCCGAGGTCCACGGCCTCCAGCCCGGGGCGCAGCGTCGCCTCGCGCTCGTCGGCGTCGAGCAGGGTCACCAGCGCCTCCTCGAGCTTGAGCGCCGAGCGGCTCGGCGCGCCGCGCCCGAGCTTGAGCCGCGGGATGCCCATGGGCCAGGGCGAACCCTGGCCGGGCCGGGAGCGACCGGGGATCACGGTGGTGGAGTCGGTGAACAGCAGGTGCAGGAGGGGGCGTTCCGGGTCACCGGGGCGGAGCATGCCGCGGTGTTCGAGGGCGCGCTCGAGCGGCACGCGGAACTTGCGGCACAGGCGCATCAGCGGCCGGGTGGCCTCGGCGTCCGGCGTCTCCACCAGCACCCCGCCGAAGACCTGGCCCGCGAGCGCCCGGAGGATCGGCGTCAGGCGGTCCTCCGGCGCCAGCTGCTCCAGGGGCTCGCCGGCGAGGAACAGCTGGCGGGCGAAGACCAGCTCGTCGAGTTCGAGGTGCTCGAACCAGCCGGCCAGTGCCGCGGCATCCGGGGCATTGAAACCCAGGTAGCCGGTATCGGGCACCGCCCGGCAGAAGCCGTGGACCCCGGCCTCGGCGGCCACCGCCTGGACCTGGGCGGCGCACTCGCCCTCGTAGCCGGCGCGGCAGTACAGTATCAGTTGACGATCGAATTCCATGGGTGCTGACCGATTCATGAACGACAAGGAAAGACCCCAGCCGGAGACCTCCGCGGGCGCCACCGCCCTCTCCCTGCGACGCGTGGCCATCGACACCTACCAGGAGAACGTGGCCTTCATGCATCGCCACTGCGAGACCTACCGGGCCGAGGGCTTCCGGGCGCTCAACAAGGTGCGGGTACGCGCCGAGCAACGCCAGGTCTACGCGGTGCTCAACGTGGTCGACGACGAGGCCATCGTCGGCCCCGACGAGATCGGGCTGTCCGAGCAGGCCTTCGACCAGCTGGAACTGGAGCCGGGGGCCCGCGCCGAGGTCAGCCACGCGGAGACGCCCGCCTCCATGGACGCCGTCCGCCGCAAGATCGGCGGCGCCCGGCTCAACGAGGCCGACTTCCGCGCCATCACCCGCGACATCGCCGACAACCGCTATTCTCGCATGGAGATGGCCGCCTTCCTCGTGGCCACGGGCGAATCCGGCCTCGACCGCGAGGAGATCCTCCATCTCACCCGGGCGATGACCGCCAGCGGCCAGCATCTCCACTGGGACGAGCGCCAGGTGGTGGACAAGCACTGCATCGGCGGCATTCCCGGCAATCGTACCAGCATGCTCATCGTCCCCATCGTCGCGGCCCACGGCATGCTCATGCCCAAGACCTCCAGCCGCGCGATCACCTCGCCGGCGGGCACCGCCGACACCATGGAGATGCTCGCCGAGGTCAACCTCACCCCCCAGCAGATGCACGAGGTGGTCCGCCGCGAGCACGGTTGCCTGGCCTGGGGCGGGCGTGCCCGGCTCGCGCCGGTGGACGACAAGCTGATCTCGGTGGAGCGCCCGCTGGGCATCGACTCGCCGGGGCAGATGGTGGCCTCGATCCTCTCCAAGAAGCTGGCGGCCGGTTCCACCCACCTGCTCATCGACATCCCGGTGGGACCCACCGCCAAGGTGCGTCACATGAACGCCGCCCTGCACCTGCGCAAGCTCTTCGAGTACATCGGCGACCGCCTGGGGATCTATCTCGAGGTGATCATCACCGACGGCAGTCAGCCCATCGGCTGCGGCGTGGGCCCGGCGCTGGAGGCCCGCGACATCCTGCGCGTCCTGGAGAACGATCCCGAGGCCCCCAACGACCTGCGCCAGAAGGCCCTGCGCCTGGCCGGGCGGATCCTGGAGTTCCATGCCGACGTGCGCGGTGGTTACGGCTACGACATCGCCCGCGACATCCTCGAGTCCGGCCGCGCGCTGGAGAAGATGAAGCGCCTGATCCGTGCCCAGGGCGCGCGCGAGGGCGATCTCGCCCCCGGCCGCCGGTCCACCGAGATCGCCGCGACCGAGTCCGGCTTCGTGGCCGCCATCGACAACCAGCAGATCAACCGCATCGCCAGCCTCGCCGGCGCCCCCGGTGACCGCCGGGCCGGGGTCGACCTCCTGTGCAAGCTCGGCGACGCCGTCACCGCCGGTGATCCTCTCTACCGCATCCACGCCGAGTACAGCGCCGACTTCGAGTTCGCCGTGGCCCGCGCCCGGGAATACTCGGGTTACCGTATCGGCGACCACCCGCCCCATCGCACCGGGTTCTCGGAGTTCTGAAACCCCCCGCAGCCGCCGGGGCGTCCGCCCGGGACGGGAGGCGGTCAGTCCAGGCAGGAAATGCAGTTCTCCAGCAGGCGGCCCACCTGTTCCATGCCCTCGCGCAGGGTCTCGGCGACCCGGTCGGGGGCCGGGGGCTGTGCTCCCTGCCCGGCCGCCCGGCGGCTGATCACGGTGCAGGCGGCGTAGGGCAGGCCCAGCTCGCGGGCGAGCACGGCCTCGGGCATGCCGGTCATGCCCAGGATGTCGCAGCCGTCGCGCTTCATCCGTTCCACCTCGGCGACGGTCTCCAGCCGCGGCCCCTGGGTGGCACCGTAGGTGCCGCCGTCGACCATCGACAGGCCGGATTCGCGGCCCGCGGCCACCAGTCGCCGGCGCAGGTCGTCGTCGTAGGGATAGGCGAAGTCGATCTGCACCGCCTTGCGACGGCGGTCTTCCTCGAAGAAGGTGTGCTCCCGGCCGTGGGTGTAGTCGATGATCTGGTCGGGGACCAGCAGGCGGCCCGGGGCGGCTTCCTCGGTCACGCCGCGCACGGAGGCCGCGGAAATCACGCAATCGGCCCCCAGGTGGTTCAGGGCCCAGACGTTGGCGCGGTAGTTGATCTGGTGCGGCGGAATCCGCTGGCGGAAGCCGTGGCGGGCCAGAAAGAGCATCTCGTGGCCCGCCAGTCGGCCGTACACCAGCGGGCCCGAAGGCTCGCCGTAGGGGGTATGGACCACCTCGCGCCGGGTGATCCGGAGTTCCGGGAGATTGGCCAGTCCGGCCCCGCCGATGACGCCCAGCAGTCGCACGCTCAGAGTCCTCCGTTGCCGAGAAGTTGATCGAGTTCACCGGCCACCCGGCGCACGGCCTGGCGGCCGCCCTCCATGGCCTTCTCCGCCTTGTGGAATTCCAGCAGGCCGATATGGGCCAGGTGGGGCTGGACGAGGATGTCGGGCGGATCGCCGGCCATCCGGCTGCGGGTGATGCGCACGGACATGATGTTGACGCTGCGGGCCACCACGTCGGCGATCCGCGGCATCGGCGGTCCCGCCGTCTCCTCGCCGCGGAAGCGGCTGAGGATGCGCCCCACCAGGCCGCTGCCGCCCTCCTCGTCGGCGGCCTCGATCCCGTCGTCGGCTTCCGGCCGGCGGATGGGGTAGCGGGTCAGCAGGTCGCTGTTGAGGTCCACGGCGATCACCACGTCCGCCCCCAGCGCCCGGCACAACGAGACCGGTACGGGATTGACCAGGCCGCCGTCGATCATCAGCCGGCCGTCATAGGGATAGGGGCTGAACAGGCCCGGCAGGGCGATGGAGGCGCGGATGGCGTCGAGCAGCGAGCCTTCCCGCAGCCAGCGCTCGGTGCCGCTCTCGTAGTCGGTGGCCACGGCGGCGAAGGCGGGCGCGCAGTCCTCCACGTCGAGATCGACGAACCGCTCGCTCATGTCGCCCAGGAGCTTGCGCCCCGAGATCAGCCCGCCCTCGAAGCTGATGTCCATCAGGCCCACCACGTCGCGCCAGGTGAGCTCGTTGACCCACGACTCCAGGGCGTCCAGCTGGCCGGCCGCGTAGGCGCCGCCCACCAGCGCGCCGATGGAGGAGCCGCAGACGATGTCCGGGTGGATGCCCCGGGCCTCGAGTTCGCGCAGCACGGCGATGTGCGACCAGCCACGGGCCGAGCCACTGCCCAGGGCGAGCCCGATGCGTGGGCGGGTCATCGGGCCCGCTCCTCGATCGCCGGGGCCTCCGCCCCGGGTTCGTCGTCGGCGAAATGCACCGTGGTGGTGGGGAAGGCGATCTCGGCGCCGTGCTCGGCGATGATGTCGGCGATTCGCAGGAGCACGTCGTGCTTCACCTGGTGGTAGTGCACCCACTGGGTGGTGTGGGTGAAGGTGTAGACGAAGAAGTTGAGCGACGAGGCGGCGAAGGTGTTGAAGTTCACGATCATCGTCTGCGACTCGTCGATCTCGGTGTGCTCGAGCAGCATCTGGCGCACCGCGTCGGTGATGGCCGCCATCTTGTCGACGTCCTCGTAACGGATGCCGATGGTTTCATAGATGCGACGGTGGGTCATGCGCGAAGGGTTTTCCAGCGACACCTGGTTGAACACCGAGTTGGGCACGTACAGCGGGCGATGGTCGAAGGTGCGGATCACCGTCAGCCGCCAGCCGATGTCCTCCACCGTGCCCTCGATCTCGCGGTCGGGCGAACGGACCCACTCGCCCTTCACGAAGGGCTTGTCGAGATAGACCATCATCCCGCCGAAGAAGTTGGCCAGCAAATCGCGGGCGGCGAAGCCCACCGCGATGCCACCGATACCGCCGAAGGCGAGCACCCCGGAGACGGAGAAGCCCAGGGTCTGGAGCGCCACCAGCCCGGCGGTGATCACCACCGCCAGGCGCAGGAGCTTGGCGATGGCGTCGATGGTGGTCTCGTCGGCCTGGGTCTCGCCCGACCGGCTGCGGCGCACCATGTTGGTCTCGGTTCGCTTGATCAGGCGCAGCACCGCCCAGGTGAGCGCGGCGATCACGCCCACGTCCCGCAGCGGCCCCACCACCTCGAACAGGGCGGTTTCCGTCTCCTGGTAGATGATGTCGGCGGCGACGGCTAGGCCGACGATCCAGATCAGCAGCGTCAGCGGGCGCTCGAGGGCATAGACCACCGCGTCGTCCCAGGGCGTCGCGGTCTTTTCGGCGCGCCCCGCCACCCGGGCGAGCACCAGCCGCTTGGCGAAGGCGAGCACCAGGGTGCCCAGCACCACGAGAAAGACCTGGGCGACCCAGTGCAGACGCCCTTCGCTGGTGATCAGGGAAAAGCCTTGGAACAGTTCCATCATGCCTCCACAAGGTGAACGGGCGCGGGATGCGCCCTGCTCAGACGTCCATCTCCAGCCAGGGATGGTCCTCGATGGCCGTCAACCGGTCCACGGCGGCCCGCCATTCGCCGGAGGCCTGCAGCGTCGCCATGGGCTCGCCTCCCTGGCCATGGAAGCGGGCGAGGCGCAGTTGCCGGGCCGGGTCGGCCTCGCCCTCGAGGGCCTCCAGCACGCGCGCGGCCTGGTCCGGGTGGTTGCAGACCAGCAGGCCGTCGCAGCCGGCGGCCAGGGCCCGCCGGGCCCGCTCCGGGGTATCCCCCGCCGGTGCCGCCGCCTCCATGGAGAGATCGTCGGTGAAGACCGCGCCCTGGAAACCCAGGCGCTCGCGGAGCACACCGGTGATCCACCGGCGGGAGAAACCCGCGGGCACGTCGTCCACGTCGGGATAGACCACGTGGGCGGCCATCACCCCGGGGATGCCGTAGTGCACCAGTCGTTCGAAGGGCAGCAGGTCCAGGGCCTCGATGTCCGCGAACCGCCGGCGGTCCACCGGGTGGGCGACGTGGGAGTCCTCGCCCACCGAGCCGTGGCCGGGGAAGTGCTTGCCCACCGCCGCCATGCCGGCCGCGCGCATCCCCTGCATGATCGCCCTGGCCAGTTCGGCGGTGGTCTGGGGATCGCGGTGCAGGGCGCGGTCGCCGATCACCCCCGAGACGCCCCGGCGCAGGTCGAGGACCGGGGCAAAGGAGAAGTCCACGCCGCAGGCGCGCAGCTCGGCGGCCATCAGCCAGCCGTGGGTGCGCGCCGCCTCGAGTCCGGCGCGGGGGTCTCGGTCGTGCAGCTCGCCGTAGCGGGCAGCATGGGGCAGCTCGGTGAAGCCGGTGTGAAACCGCTGCACGCGACCGCCCTCCTGGTCCACGGCCACCAGCAGCCGCGGTTCACGCAGGGCATGGATGGCCCGGGTGAGACGGGCGAGCTGTTGGGGATTCTCGAAGTTGCGGGCGAAAAGCAGCACCCCGCCGGTCTGCGGGTGCAGGAGCCGATCGCGCTCGGCGGGCAGGATCTCGGGACCCTGGAGATCGACGAAGACGGGGCCGGTGTGCATGGCCGGCACCATAGCACACCGGGACCCGGCCGGGCCGCCCTCAGTCGGGCTTGCGGTCCGGCATGGCGTGGCTGGCGGGCTGGTTGCGCAGGATCGCCTCGGCCCGCGCACCGAGATAGACGTAGATGCCCAGGCCCACCATCAGGCCCACGGAGGCGAACATCATCCAGGCGGCCTCGGCGAGGTGCTCGCCGTCGCCCAGGGCGGCCTTGAACATCAGCAGCAGCGCCTCGATGGAGACCGCGATCAGGATGGCGGCAACGAAGCGGGTGATGGTCCGGCGCGTGGAGCTGTGGCGGAAGATGTCCTTGGACATCAGCACCTCCTCCTCCAGCGTGGTCCGGGCCAGGTCGAAGATCGCCAGCGCCAGGGTCAGGAAGATGATGACCCCCAGGGGCTTGAGCTGGTGCTCGGCCCCGTTGCCGCCGAACACCGCCGCGAACCCCTCGCGAAAGGCCGAGACCAGCAACAGGCCCACCACGCCCAGCAGCCCGACGACGATGGCCACGTAGACGGCCTTGAAGAAGGGCTCGAACCGCTGGCGGGCCGCGTCGCCCATGAGAAAACCCAGCATCCCGGCGAGGTCGAAATCCAGCACCAGGTAATACACCTCGCCGGTCTCGGTCTCCAGCCGCCGGGAGGCGGAGATGCACAACTGGCGGTTGGCCGTGGAGAGGTAGGGCTCGGTCACCACCAGCGGGTCGGCGGCACGGTGGGAACGGAAATACGGCCGCTGGCCGCGATCCCGCCCCTTCCCCTGGTCCCGTTTGCGACTCACCGTCTGGTTGCCCTCGACGACGTACTCGCTCACCTGGATGCCGTCACCGTCGAGCAGGTAGAGGATTTCGACGAAGGGATA
>JAAZVP010000078.1 GCA_018623495.1 Halothiobacillus sp.
CACCGGGCTGCGGAGCGACATCGAGTCGCTCCGCTCCCGGGTCACCCGCACGGGGCTTGCGGGTTTGCCCCCACTCTTGTTCATGCCGCACATCCGTGTGCGGCACCCTGCGGGCGCCTAAAGGCGTGCAACCCGGCTTTCCTGCCGGGTTGTGCCCGGTCCTCGACGGGCAACCAGCCCGCCCTCGGCCCGGCGCCTCGATTGCGAACAAACCCGCAAGCCAGAGACGCCATCGATTCGTGTAGGGATTCCTCGACCATGACCGAGAGGATAGATCACCACGCGGGGCGCCAGCCCGTCGACCCGTGGGCGAATTCCGGCTCAGTCGGGACGGTCGGCGGCCAGGCGGGGCGTGGTGTCCTCGGTGGTCTCGAACAGCTCGCTGGACCATTCCAGGCCCTCCATCACCGCCTCGCTCAGGGCCTCGGGCTCGAAACCGTACTTCTCGCTCATGGCCTCCACCAGGGCGAAATCCCGGGTCCGCGGGACCTCGGCCAGGCGCAACAGGTCGGTGAGGGTGCCCTCGCGCCCGCTGAGCGCGGAGAAGACCTCCGCGGGCAGCAGCAGCTCCTTCTGCAGGTCGCGCACCGAGCCGCCCATCATGTCGGCGAGCACCGAGAACAGCCCGGTGAGAAAGCCCTTGCTGGCCTCGCCCTTGCCCATCAGCCGCGCGGCCAGCACCTCCATGAACCGGGCCCGGTACATGGCGTCGCGGAAGAGGTTCACGGTCTCCACGCAGTCGCTGTCGAGGTTGCGGGTGAGGTGGGTGATGTGGATCCACTTGGTGATCTCGCGCTGGCCCAGCAGCGCCAGGGCCTGCTTGACCGACTCCACCGGCTCGCGCAGGCCGAAGTACGGCGAGTTCACGTAGCGCAGCAGGCGGTAGGTGAGCATCGGGTCACGCTTGATCTGCTCGGCGAGCTCGTCGAGGTCCACCTCGTCGCGCAGGCTCTTGATCACCTCCAGGTAGCCGCTGCGGTTGAAGCAGCCGTCGCGGGGGTCGACGGCCTCGTTGGCGGCGAAACGCTCGCCGGCGAGATAGCTCGGGTAGGCCCCCACCGCCCAGTCGAAGGTGGCCGGGTCGTCGATGCCGGTGAGCACCAGCCGTGCGCGCCCCCCGCAGCGGACACGGCGGCAGAGGTCGTCCACCCGCCCCCGGGGGATCGCCGACAGGTCCACGCCCAGGTAGCGGATCTCGGCCAGCAGCGACTCGTCGGGCAGCGTTTCCCCGTCCCATTCCAGCCCCGGGGTGTAGCCCGCCGCGCGCAGCTCGGCGAACCGCTGTGCGAGCTCGGCCTTTTCCGGCCCCAGGGCGGCCACCACCATCAGCACGCAGTTCTGGCGAGGCAAAAGCGAGAGCCGGTCGCTGTCGAGGGCGGCCAGCGGCAGGCGGACGAACAGGCGCGGGATGCGCTGCAGCGAGGAAAAACCGGTGTTTTCCACCGCCGCGGCCAGCAGCTCCACCAGCCGGCCGGGCTCGCCGCCATCGGCGAGCAGCGACAGGCGATAACCGATCACCTGGCTGCGGTGGTTGTGCAGCGGCTCGCGGACCACGAACTCCGGCCCCTGCTGGGCGACGACCGGCCCCGGCGAACGCGGGCGGCTCCCCCCGGAGGCGGCCATCCCCCGCGACGCGGGCGCAGGCTGCGGCGAGCGGGTCCGCCACCAGAGCGCCGTCCCCACGCCCGCGGCGACGATCAACAGGCCGAGAGCGACGAACAGGGCGAGTTCGAGGTCCATGCAGGGTTCTCCGAAACGGTTCGGGGCAGCGGCCGACCGGCGCCGGGGCCGGACTGTCGGCAATGTAGCATGCCGGGATCGCGGCCTCATCCCCGCCACCGGGCGCGACCGGGACCGTCCGCAGGGCGACGGGGGTGAGGCGGGGGCCGGCGTTCTACACTCCGGGAAGGCCACTCGGCGAGGTACCTGCCATGCGACTGCAAGCGAGTTCACGGGCCTGGGAAGAGGGGCGCTTCGCCGCGGCCCTCAAGGAGGAGCTGGAGGCCACCTCGCCCGACGCCCTGCACCTGGAACGGGCACTGAACGCCGGCAACTACCTGCTCGACGACCCGCCCACGGTGCTGGTCAACGGGTTCGAGGAACGCGACGGCGTCATCGCCGCGCGCATCGGGGTGTTCTTCGGCGTGGTGGATGCCGGCGACTGCTGCATCGACGACCCCGCGCCGCAGACGCCCCACGAGGAGTACTGCGAGCTGGAACTGCGGATCGCCAAGGAGGACGGCGAGACCCGCGTGCGGCTGCTGGACTGAGCCCCGGCAGGCCGGGCTCAGGGGCGCGCGCCGTCGAGAAACAGCGCCAGGGCCTGTTCCAGGCCCCGCTCGGCCTCGGCCGGCGAGGGCCGCTGGCCGAACAGCAGGGGGTAGAAGAACGGCGCCCGGGTCATGTCGATGAACTGGGCGGCGGCCATCTCGCAATCGATCGCCCGCAGGTGACCCTTGCCCACCTGGTCGGCGAGATAGCCGGCCAGCAGCCGCTGGCCGCGCCGGGGACCGTGCTCGAGAAAGAAGGACTGGATCTTCTCGCGGTCCTCGCCGCGCTCGGAGACCACCAGCCGGAAGATGCCCACCGCGTCGTCCTGCAGCAGCCGCGCCTGGATGTGCCGACCGAACGCCCGCAGCGAGGCCTCGACGTCGTCGGTCCAGACGCCGTCCTCCTCGAAGGGCGAGAACACCTCCTCGGTCTTTTTCGCGAAGACCGCCTCGAACAGCCCCAGCTTGTTGCCGAACAGCCGGTAGAGGGTGCTCAGCGACCCACCGGCCCGGCGCACGATCTCGTTCACGCTGGCACCGGCATAGCCGCACTCCATGAAGACCTCGGCGGCCGTCTGCATGAATTTCTCTCGCCGTGCCTCCCCGCGGGCCGTCGCACAGCACGCCCCCTTGTCCAGCCGCTGGTTCATGCTCGCTCTCGATGGAAATACGCCAGGGCCGGCCGCCCCGCGACCAGAGATCCCCTCGGTTCGCGCGGGGTTCTCCCGATCCCCCGGCCGGCAGGGTTGCAAGTGTAACGTACGCTACGCTACTGTTCATCCTTGGCCGCCAGCGCGGCCGTGGGGCGGTCTGCGCCTTTCATAGAACAATGGTTCTACCGCGGCTATGCTCAGCGGGCCCGCGGGCCCTGCCGGGCACCGCGGCCACTCCATCCACTGGACCCGGCCGAGCCGGCCGGCGAGCGATCGGTGAACGCCATGTCGACCAGAGCACGCCTGATGTCACGCCCCCTGGGCCTTCTCGCCCTGCTGGCCCTGCCCCTCGCGGCACTGGCCCAGCCCGGCGACCGGCCGCCGCCCGCGGTGCCGGTGATGACCGTGGAGGCCGCGCCGGCCGAGGTCTTCAAGACCTACACCGGGCGCACCGAGGCCCACCGCCACGTGGAGGTCCGTGCCCAGGTGGACGGGATCCTCGAGAGCCGGGAGTACGTCGAGGGCGAGTCGGTAACCAAGGGCGACCGGCTGTTCCGCATCGACCCCCGGCCCTACCGGGCGGCCGTCCACCAGGCCGAGGCCGACCTGACCTCGGCCCGGGCGTCGCTGGCCGCGGCCCAGCGCGACTGGAAGCGGATCCGCTCGCTCTACGAGCGCGACGTGGCCAGCGAACAGGCGCGCGACGACGCCCGCTCGGCGCTGGATGTCGCCCGGGCCCAGGTGGAAGTCGCCGAGGCCAAGCTGGAGGCCGCCCGCATCAATCTCGACTACACCGAGGTGACCGCGCCCATCCCCGGCATCACCTCCCTGCGGGCCGTCTCCGAGGGCAACCTGATCGCCAAGGGCGACCGCCTGCTCACCATCCAGGAGATCGACCCCATCCAGGTGGTCCTGTCCACGCCGGTGGACGATCCCTTCGCCGACAGCCCGGCCCTCAACCCGTCGCCGGGGGATACCACGCCGGCCCGGCTGGTCGGCATCACCGGCCCGAACGGCGAGGCCATCACCGGCGAGCTCGACTACCGCGCCGCCGAGATCGACCGCCAGACCAACGCCATCCGCCTGCGCGGGGTGTTCACCAACCCCGGCAAGGTCCTGCGGCCCAACCGCTACGTGCGGGTACGCCTGCAGGTGGCCGCCCCGACGGACGCGCTGGCGATCCCGGAGACCGCCATCACCAGCGGCCCACGGCCCAACTCCACCGCCGTCCTGCGTCTCGACGAGAACGACAAGGCCCAGCTGACCCTGGTGGAGCTCGGCCCCGCCAGCGAGCGCGGCCGGATCGTCGAGTCGGGCCTCGAACCCGGCGACCGGATCGTGGTCGACGGCCTGGTCAACGTCCGCCCCGGCTCGCCGGTCACCCCCAAACCCGCCGGCGGCGGAGCGGGCGGCTGATCCGCCGGCCCACCGCCAGCCGATTCCGGAAGCCGACGGCCCTGGAGCCCAGCGATGATTTCCAAGTTCTTCATTGACCGCCCGATCTTTTCCACGGTCCTCGCCATCGTGCTGCTGGTGGCGGGTGGCGCGGCGCTCACCGCCCTGCCGGTGGAACAGTACCCGCAGATCGTCCCCCCCGAGGTGGAGGTCGAGGCGACCTATCCCGGCGCCGATGCCAAGACCATCGCCGAGTCCGTGGCCGCCCCGCTGGAGCAGGCCATCAACGGCGTCGACGACATGCTCTACATGAAGTCGGGGAGCTCGGATGCCGGCACCATGACCCTGACGGTGACCTTCGCCAACGGCACCGACCCCGACCAGGCCACCATCGACGTCAACAACCGCGTCCAGCAGGCCATCACCCAGCTACCCCAGCCGGTGCGCAACCAGGGCGTGGTGGTCAACAAGAAGAGCAGCTCGCTGCTGATGGTGGTCACGCTGATCTCGGAGAACGAGCAGTTCGACACCAAGTTCCTCAGCAACTACGGGCTGATCAACATCATCGATTCGCTCAAGCGGATCGAGGGCGTGGGCTCGGCACGCCTGTTCGGCGCCCAGGACTACTCCGTGCGGGTCTGGTTCGACCCCGCGCGGCTGGCCCACTTCGGCCTGACCCCGGACGACCTCGCCGAGGCCATCGGCGAGCAGAACGCCCAGTTCGCCGCCGGCAAGTTCAACGGCGCGCCCAACGAGCCCGGCCAGGCCTTCACCTACACCCTGTCCTCCGAGGGCCGCTTCACCGAGATCGAGCAATTCAGAAACATCATCCTGCGGGCCTCCGACGAGGGCGGCACGCTGCGCCTGAAGGACGTGGCCGAGGTGGAGCTGGGCTCGAAGAACTACGGCTTCAATGCCACCTACAACGGCAAGCCCACGGTCCCCATGGGCCTCTACCTGGCCCCCGGCGCCAACGCCCTGGAGACCGTGGCCGCCGTGCGCGAGGAGATGCAGGCCCTCTCCGAGCGCTTCCCCGGCGACATGGACTACCGCATCCCGCTCGACACCACCGACTTCGTGCGTACCTCCATCGAGGAGGTCCTGAAGACCTTCGCCGAGGCCCTGCTGCTGGTGGTGCTGGTGATCTTCGTCTTCCTGCAGAAGCCGCGCGCCACGCTGGCGCCGCTGGTGGCCATTCCCGTGGCCCTGATCGGGGCCCTGGCCGGCCTGTATCTCTCGGGGATGTCGATCAACCTGCTGACC
Source organism: Halothiobacillus sp. (assembly GCA_018623495.1). Taxonomy (GTDB): domain Bacteria; phylum Pseudomonadota; class Gammaproteobacteria; order JAAZVP01; family JAAZVP01; genus JAAZVP01. The sequence goes on from JAAZVP010000078.1 coordinate 5,582, forward strand.
CTGTTCGGCTTCGTGCTGGCCATCGGCATCGTGGTGGACGACGCCATCATCGTGATCGAGAACGTCGAGCGCCTGATGCGCGACGAGGGCCTGAACGCGCGCGACGCCTCGATCAAGGCCATGGAGCAGGTCACCGGCCCCATCGTCGCCACCACCCTGGTGCTGCTGGCGGTGTTCATCCCGGTGGCCTTCGTGCCCGGCCTGGCAGGCGAGATGTATCGCCAGTTCGCCGTGGCCCTGTCCATCTCGGTGGTGCTTTCCGCGCTGGTGGCGCTCACGCTCACCCCGTCGATGACCACCCTGCTGCTCGCCGGCCACAAGGAGAAACGCCCCGCCCTGCCCTTCCGCGTGTTCAACGCCGGTTTCGACGGTTTCCGCGCCGGCTACATGGGCGCGGTGCGCTTCTTCCTCGACGCCTGGCCGCTGGGCCTGCTGATCTTCGGCGGCGTGGTGGTGGCGGCGGTGATGCTGTTTCGCAGCACGCCCACCGGGCTGGTCCCCGAGGAGGACCCGGGCTATTTCATCTCGGTGATCAACATGGCCCCGGCCACCAGCCTGGAGCGCACCTCCGAGGTGCGCGACGAGTTCTCCGCGCGGGTGCGGGAGAACCCCGACGTGCACATGCAGGTGGCCTTCGCCGGCTTCGACCTGCTCGCCGGGACCCAGCGCCCCTACAAGGGCGTGGCCTTCACCCGGATGAAGGACTGGTCCGAGCGCCCACTGCCCAGCCAGAGCGTCCAGGCCACGGTGAAAAAGACCATGGCCCAGGGTGCGCGCATCGAGGAAGGCCAGATCTTTGCCTTCACCCCGCCGCCCATCCGCGGGCTGTCCACCACCGGCGGCTTCGAGGTCTACCTGCAGCAGCGCGGCTCGGCCGACGTCAAGAAGCTCGCCGAGGCCGCCCAGGCACTGGTGGCGGCGGCCAACAAAAGGCCCGAGCTGGCGCGGGTGCGCTCCACTTTCGTGGCCAACACGCCCCAGTACAAGGTGGAGGTGGACCGCGAGCAGGCCTACGCCCTGGATATCCCGGTGGCCTCGATCTACCGCACGCTGCAGTCCACCTTCGGCATGCGCTACGTGAACGACTTCACGCTCTTCGGGCGCAACTTCCAGGTCAACATGGCCGCCGACGCCGAGTACCGCGCCGACCCCGGCGACCTGGAAAACGTCTTCGTGCGCAGCCGCAACCAGGAGCTGATCCCGGTCAGCTCGGTGGTCACCCTCACCCGGGTCACCGGCGCGGACGTGATCGACCGGTTCAACATCTTCCCCTCGGCGAAGATCATGGGCGGCCCGGCACCCGGCTACTCCTCGGGCCAGGCGCTCGCCGCCATCCAGGAAGTGGCCGACGAGACCCTCGCCGGTGGCGACTACAGCCTCGGCTGGGTGGGCTCGGCCTTCCAGGAACTCTCCTCCGGCCAGTCCGGGGCCATCGCCTTCGCCCTGGGCGTGCTGATGGTCTTCTTGATCCTGGCCGCCCAGTACGAGCGCTGGTCGCTGCCCTTCGCGGTGATCACGGCCATCCCCTTCGCGGTGCTCGGCGCCCTGGTCGCCATCTGGATGCGTGACATGGCCATCGACATCTACTTCCAGGTGGGCCTGCTGGTGCTCATCGCCATGTCGGCCAAGAACGCCATCCTGATGGTGGAGTTCGCCGCCAAGATGCACAACGAGGAAGGGCTGTCGATCAAGGAGGCGGCCCTGAAGGCCGCGCGCATCCGTTTCCGGCCGGTGATCATGACCTCCATGGCCTTCATCCTCGGCGTGCTGCCGCTGGCACTCGCCACCGGCGCCGGCGAGGCGGCGCGCAACTCGCTGGGCACGCCCATCGTCGGCGGGATGATCCTGGCCACCTACGTGGCCATCCTGTTCATCCCCATGTTCTTCGAGCTGGTCCAGGGCGGCACCGAGAAGCTGTTCCCGGGCAAGCGCAAAAAGGCCGAATGAGGGCAAGACCGGGCCCCGTCGCCGTCAAGGCCGGGACGATAGAGCGCCCGGTCGCCCCGGGTCGAAGGGACCGGACCGGAAACCGAGAGAGGAACCACCGATGATCTTTCCCCCGCGCCTGTTCAACCTCGTCTTCTCGCTGCTGATGTCGCTGGTGATGGCGAGCCTGATGACCGCGATCGTCACTTTCATCAACACCGGCGCCGGCGCGGGCTACCTCGGGCGCTTCGCCCGGGCCTGGATCGTCGCCTGGCCCATCGCCTTCACCATCGTCCTGTTCACCGCGCCGCTGGTGCGGCGCGCCGCCGGGGCCCTGGTCCGCGAACCGACCCGCTGATGCGGCCTCTTCCGACGGGACCCTCACCCCATTGCAGACGGAAAACCGAGCCATGAAACGGGTACACCCTCTTCGCACCCTCTTCGCCGGCGGCCTGCTGCTGGCCACCGCCACCGCGGCCCCGGCCGCCGAGGACCTGGTCGAGGTCTACCAGCTCGCCGAGCGCAACGACGCCCAACTGCGGGCCGCCGAGCAGGCCCGCCTCGCCGCACTCGAGGCCCGGCCACTGGCCCGCTCCCGGCTGCTGCCCCAGGTCGGC
>JAAZVP010000005.1 GCA_018623495.1 Halothiobacillus sp.
CACGACACGACGTCGTGTCGGGCCGTGCCCGACAGCAAGCCTCCGGCGACGAGGTTTGCCCGAAGGGCCAAGGTGCCGGGGTGCCTTTGTCTTTGGGTACTTTCTATTGGGCAAGCAATAGAAAGTGCCTCGCGCACCCGGCAGCAAGGGTCGAAAAAAGGCTCGGCCCAAACGGTGCGCGAAATCCCGATCACGGCGCTTATCGGCCCCCTGTTTCACGGCAAAATGCGATGAACGCTTTTTCACCGCGCGCCGCTGGTGCGGCGGTTGGCGAGCGCTTGTCGACCAGTTGGTGAGCCGACCCGGGCGCCGGGCCCGGGCGGGCACGGTCAACGGTCGGGGAGGTAGCGTTCGGGGTCCACGGGGTCGCCGTTGCGGCGGATCTCGAAGTGGAGCATGGCGCTGTCGGCGTCGGCCCGCCCCATCTCGGCGATCTTCTCGCCGGTGTCCACCCGCTGCCCTTCCTTGACCAGCAGGCGGCGGTTGTGGCCGTAGGCACTGAGGTAGGCGGGACTGTGCTTGACGATGATCAGCCGGCCGTAGCCCACCAGCCCGCTGCCGCTGTAGACCACCTTGCCCGCGGCCGCCGAGCGCACGGGCTGACCCTCGCGGCCCTCGATGTCGAGACCCTTGCGGGCCGGGTCGCCGTTGCGGAAGTCGCGCACCAGTCGCCCCTCGGTGGGCCAGACCCAGCGGATGCGGGCGCGCTCGCGGGCGGTGTCGGGGCCCGGCGTGGGCGAGGCCGGTGCACGCTCGGCCTCCGCCGGCGGCCGGTCGGGTCGGGGTTCGGGTTCCGGCTGCGGTGCGGGGGCGGGCTTGCGCATCGACGCCGGCGCCCCGCCGGGGGGCGGGGTCAGGCGGATGCGCTCGCCGGGGCGGATGACGTAGGGGGGGCGAATCCCGTTCCAGCGGGCCACTACGCGATAGTCGAGGTGATTGGCATGGGCGATGGAATAGAGGGTGTCGCCCTCGCGCACCACGTGATCGGCGGGTGCCCAGCGGCTGGGGGTCTGGCCGCAGCCGGCGAGCACCGCCAGCACGAGCAGCAACACCACCACCCCGGCCCGGCGGGCGCGCGGGCGGCGGGACGCCCCAATGCTGACCAACGCGCCGAGGACCAAACGCCGCCTCCTTCCGCGCTCAGTGCGACAACCAGAGATAGGCCCCGACCGCGAGGAGCACCACCGCCCAGCCGAGCCATTCCACGTAGCGACGCACCACCGGCTGCATCGCCGGTCCCAACCGCGCCATCAGGGTGGAGACCAGAAAGAAGCGCGCCCCCCGGCCCACCACCGCCGCCACGGTGAACGGCAGGAGCGGCATCGCCAGCGCCCCGGCCGAGAGCGTGAACACCTTGAAGGGAATGGGCGAGAACCCGGCGAGGAAGACCGCCCAGAACCCCCAGCGCGCGAACCAGTCGCGGGCATGCTCGTAGTGGCCAAGATAGCCGGCCCGCTCGATCAGCGGCAAGACCGCGTCCAGGGCCAGCAGACCGATGAAATAACCCACCAGGCCGCCGACCACCGACGCCAGGGTGGTGATCAGCGCCAGCTGCAGGTGGCGCTCGGGACGGGCCACGGACATGGGGGCGAGCATCACGTCCGGCGGCACCGGGAAAAAGGAGGACTCGGCGAAGCTCAGCCCGCCCAGGTACCACGGCGCCCGCGGGTGGGCGGAGAGACGCATGACCCAGTCGTAGAGGGCACCGAAGGGCCTCACGCGGACACCCCGTCGAGCATCGGCACGAAGCTCACCCGCTCGAGCACCTCCCGGCGAAAGCCGTCGCCCTCGCGCCAGATCCGCACCAGGTCCTGCTCGCTCCGGCGCGCGCCCACGGGAATCACCATGCAGCCGCCGTCGGCCAGCTGGGCCAGCAGCGACTCGGGGACGCTGTCCGGGGCGGCGGTGACCAGGATGCCGTCGAAGGGCCCCCGGTCGGACCAGCCGCGGTAGCCGTCGGCACACTTGAGCTGGACGTTGTAGAGCCGCAACAGGCGGATGCGCTCGCGGGCTCGGTTGGCCAGTGCCCGCAGGCGCTCGACGGTGAACACCTGCTCCACCAGCCCGCCGAGCACCGCGGCCTGGTAGCCCGAGCCGGTGCCCACCTCGAGCACCCGCCGGCAACCGCCCTCCAGCAGCGCCTCGGTCATCCGGGCCACCGCGTAGGGCCGCGAGAGGGTCTGGCCGTGACCGATGGGCAGGGCCGTGTCCTCGTAGGCGCGGCTGGCCAGTGCCTCGTCGAGGAACACGTGGCGCGGTGTCTGGCGCATGCGTTCGAGCACGCGGGGATCGCGCACGCCGGCATCGGCCAGGCGCTCGGCCAGCCGGTCACGGGTGCGCTGGGAGGTCATCCCCACGCCCCGTAGGCGTCGCTCCAGATCAGCCGACATCACCGAGCCATGCCTCCGTGGATTCCAGGACCCCGTGGCGGGTCAGGTCGAGGTTGATGGGGGTCACCGAGACCCAGCCACTCGCCACGGCGTGGAAGTCGGTGCCCTCGCCGGCGTCCTCCTCGGCGCCGGCCTGGCCGATCCAGTAGATCGGGTGGCCGCGGGGATCGGTCTCGCGGATCACCTTCTCCGAGGGATGGCGACGCCCCATGCGGGTGGCGCGCATGCCCCGCACCTCCGACCAGGGGATGTCGGGGATGTTGACGTTGAGCAGGGTGTTGCCGGGCAGGTTGTGATCCTCCAGGCGCCGAACCACGTGGGTGACCACGCGGGCGGCCGTGTCCCAGTGGCGCGGCGCGAAGCTGGCCATGGAGAAGGCCACCGCCGGGTAGCCGAGATAGCGCCCCTCGGTGGCCGCGGCCACGGTGCCGGAATAGAGGATGTCGTCACCGAGGTTGGCGCCGATGTTGATCCCGGAGAGCACCACGTCGGCCCGCTGCGCGGTCAGGCCGGTGAGGCCGAGGTGGACGCAGTCGGTGGGCGTGCCGTCCACCGCGTAGACCCCCGGCTCGGCCTCGCGGGCCCGCAGCGGCCGGGTGAGGGTGAGCGAGTTGCTCGCGCCGCTGCGCTCGCGGTCCGGTGCGACCACCATCACCTCGGCCAGCTCCCGGGCGGCGTCCGCCAGGCAGGCCAGGCCGGGGGAGAGGTAACCGTCGTCGTTGCTGACCAGAATCTTCATCTCTGCTGGAACTTTGCGAAACCGATCCCCTACTATACCGGGAGACCGCGAGGATATCGCCCGCCATGAATGCCGACGAGCCCGACACCGACAGCGACCTGTTCCGCGACGCCATCGGCGAGGTTCGCCCGCTGGCCCGCGAGCGCCACTACACCCCGCCGCCGAAACCCTCCGCGCGCCCGCGCATGCGCGAGCAGGACGAGGCCGAGGCCGTGCGCGACATGCTCAGCGACGACTTCGATCCCGGCACGGTGGACTACGGCGACTACCTCTTCCACGCCCTCCCGGGCGTGAAGAAGAGCCTGCTGCGCCAGCTGCGCCGCGGCAACCTGCCCATCGACGGCGACCTGGACCTCCACGGGATGATCCGGCGCGAGGCCCGCCAGGCCGTCAGCGAGTTCCTGCGCGAGGCCCGCGACCACCGGGCCCGCTGCGTCAAGATCATCCACGGCAAGGGCAACCGCTCGGCCGGCCAGGGGCCGGTGCTCAAGAACATGGTCAACCGCTGGCTGGTCCAGCGCGACGACGTCCTCGCCTTCTGCTCGGCCACGCCCGACGACGGCGACATCGGCGCCGTCTACGTGCTGCTCCGGCGGGGCTGATCACCGACCCCGGCGGCCCAGCACCCTGGGGCGCAGGGTGCGGGCGGGCGGTCATGGCCGCCGGGGCACCCCGTGAAGGGCATGCCGGCCAGGGCGCGGGGTGAGGCCCCTACCGCTGCCGCGACTGCGCCTCGAAGGGGAACCGGGCCACCCACATCCGCTCGGTACCGGAGAGCGTGACCGTGGCGACCCAGTCGGTGCGGCCCGTGGTGCACACGGGGATCACCGCCTGGCCGGCAAACCCTCCGCCGGCGGCCGGCTCCACGCGAAAGCGGTTGATCCCCATGTCCATGCCGGTCATCTCGAACTCCACCATCGCCCGCTGGGCCTCGATCCCGCTGCCCGGTGCCGGGCGAATGCGGACCTCGAAGGGCTCCAGCGGCCGGACGCCCTCGGAGAACCGCAGCGTGAAGCCGCCGTCCTCGCCGGTGGCCGGACAGGCCCGGCCCAGCGGCTCGCAGCCGGATTCGGCCCGGAGCTCGACCACCTCACCGGAGAACGGCTCGTCCGGCTGGCCCAGCAACGCCGGGTTGCGGCTGGCCAGGTAGCCCACCAGGGCGACGGCGAAAAACACCAGTATCATCCACCGCGCTTGCTGCATGTTCATGTCAGTCCTCCCAGAACCCGCGAATGGCGGCCACGCCCTGCCCGCCCGCGGCCACGGCGGTGTCGACATCAGCGCCGCCGAGACCGCCGAGGGCATAGACGGGCATGGCGGCCGCCTCGGCCAGGGCCGCGAATCCGTCCCAGCCCAGCGGCCTGGCACCGGGGTGGCTGGCGGTGGGCGCCACCGGCGAGACCAGGGCGAAATCCACCCCCAGCCGGGCAGCGCGTTCCAGCTCGCCGCGGTCGTGGCAGGCGGCCGAGACCCAGGCCAGGCCCTCGGGACGGGTCTCCCGGGCGGCCAGCCGGGCGCCGTCGAGATGCACGCCGTCGAAACCCAGTCGCCGCGCCGTGTCCGGGTCGCCGTTGAACAGGATGCGGCCCCCGGCCGCCTGCACGCGGGGGACGGCGATGCCCGCCGCCCACTCCGCGTCGATGCCCCGCGCCAGGCGCAGCTGGACCAGGCGGATGCCGTTGCCCAGGGCGCGCTCGATGCCGGCCGCCAGGCGCTCGCCGTCACCGTCGAAGTCGCCGGTGACCAGCAGCCGATCGGGCAGCGCGAGCGCGGCGAGGATCGGCCGGTTGGCCGCCGGCATCGAAAGCTCGCCCAGGGCGTCGCCGGCCACCCAGTCCAGCGGCTGCCCCTCGCGCCCGGTGGCCCGCCCGGTGAAGCCGTCGACCCGGTAGCAGTGGAGGATCACCCTGCGCTCGGGATAGCCATGGGACACGCGGATGAGGGGCGCGAGGGCACGGGCCTCCAGGCCCACCTCCTCGCGCAGCTCGCGCACCAGCGCCTCGCGGACCCCCTCGCCCGGTTCCACCTTGCCGCCGGGGAATTCCCAGCGACCGCCCTGGTGGGCCCGGTCGGGACGCCGGGCCACCAGCACCCGGCCCGCGCCGTCGCGGACCACCGCGACGGCGACGTGGATGGTCTCAGGTGCGGTATTCCGCATTGATGGTGACGTAGTCGTAGGAGAGATCGGTGGTCCAGACGGTGGCGGCGGCATCGCCCCGGCCGAGCCGGATGCCGATGGTGATCGCCTCGCGGTCCATGACCGCCTGGCCGCGGGCCTCGGTGTAGTCCGCGGCCGGCTCGCCGCCGGCGACGATGGTCACCTCGTCGAGGCGGATGTCGACGCCGGCGACGTCGAGCCCGTCCAGCCCGGCGCGGCCCACCGCGGCGAGGATCCGCCCCCAGTTGGGGTCGGAGGCGAACAGCGCGGTCTTGACCAGCGGCGAGTGGGCCACGGTGAAGGCCACCTGGCGGCACTCGGCCTCGTCACGGCCATCCTGCACGTCCAGGGTGACGAACTTGGTCGCCCCCTCGCCGTCGCGGATGATCGCCTGGGCCAGCTCGGTCATCACCTCGGCGATCACGGCCTCGAGGGCCTCGGCCGCCGGTGTGTCGGCGGTGATGGGCTCGCCCCCGGCACGGCCGGTGGCCGCGAGCACGCAGGCGTCGTTGGTGGAGGTGTCGCCGTCCACGGTGATGCTGTTGAAGGAGCGGTCGGTGGTCCGGCGCAGGAGCGCGTCCAGCAGGGCCGGGGCCACCGGCGCGTCGGTGGCGACGAAGCCCAGCATGGTGGCCATGTCCGGGCGGATCATCCCCGAGCCCTTGGCGATGCCGGTGACGGTGACGGTGCGACCGTCGATCTCCACCCGGCGCGAGGCCCCCTTGGGCAGGGTGTCGGTGGTCATGATGGCCCGCGCCGCGTCCAGCCAGCCGTCCTCGCCCATGGCCTGCGCGGCGGCCTCGATACCGGCGTCGAGCCGGTCCATGGGCAGGCGCTGCCCGATCACGCCGGTGGAGAACGGCAGGACCTCGGCCGCCGCCACTCCCAGGCGCCCGGCGACCCGTTCGCAACTGGTGCGGGCGTCCTCCAGGCCGCGCCGGCCGGTGCCGGCGTTGGCGTTGCCGGCGTTGATCACCAGCGCGCGCGGCGCACGCCCGTCCAGGTGCTCGCGGGCCACGGTCACGGGGGCGGCGCAGAAGGCGTTGCGGGTGAACACCGCGCTCACCGTCGTGCCGGGCTCCAGCGCCAGCAGGGCGACATCCTCCGCCCCGCCCTTCTTGAGCCCCCCGGCACCGGCGCCCAGGCGCACCCCGGGCACGGGCAGCAGCGGACCGGGGGCCTTCAGTCCGACGGCCATCGCGCCCCCCTCAGCTCAGCTTGCCGTGACAGTGCTTGTACTTCTTGCCCGAGCCGCACCAGCAGGGCTCGTTGCGCCCCATCTTGCGGCCCTCGCGGACGAAGGTGCCGGCCTCGTCGTCGCCGGTTTCGCCGGCCTCCTCGGCCGCCAGTGCACTCTGGGCGGACTCGTGCCGGGCCTCCATCTGCTCGGGCGCGGTGCGCGGCGTCTCCAGCTCGTCCACCTTCTCGGGGGCCTGGATCTCCACCCGCGAGAGCAGCTTGACCACCTCTTCCTTGATGTTCTCCAGCAGCGCGGAGAACATCGCGAAGGCCTCCTTCTTGTATTCCTGCATCGGGTTCTTGTTGGCATAACCCCGCAGCCCGATGCTCTGGCGCAGGTAGTCCATGGCCGCGAGGTGGTCCTTCCACTGGGTGTCGAGGACCTGGAGCATGACCGCCTTCTCCAGGCGACGCATGGCCTCGGGCCCGGCCAGGGCCTCCTTCTCGGCGTAGTCGGCCTCCACGGCCTCGAGGATCTTCTCGCGCAGGGGCTCCTCGTGGAGCTGCTCGTCCTCGTCGAGCCAGCGGCCCACCGGCGCCTCGACCCCCAACTCCGCGGCCAGCGCCTTCTCCAGCCCGGGCACGTCCCACTGCTCGTCGATCGAGCCCGGGGCGATGTAGCGGTCGATGATCTGGTTGACCACGTCGCGGCGGATGTTGGCCACCACGTCGGAGACGTCCTCCTTCTCCAGCAGGTCCTCGCGCTGCCGGTAGATCACCGAGCGCTGGTCGTTGGCGACGTCGTCGTATTCCAGCAGGTGCTTGCGCATGTCGAAGTTGTGGCCCTCGACCTTGCGCTGGGCGTTCTCGATGGCGCGGCTGACCCAGGGGTGCTCGATGGCCTCGCCTTCCTGCATGCCGAGCTTCTTCATCAGCCCGGAGACCTTCTGCGAGGCGAAGATGCGCATCAGGCTGTCTTCCAGGGAGACGAAGAAACGGGTCGACCCCGGGTCGCCCTGGCGCCCGGAACGACCGCGCAGCTGGTTGTCGACCCGCCGGGACTCGTGGCGCTCGGTGCCGATCACGTGCAGGCCGCCGGCCTCGAGCACCCGCTGGTGGCGCTTTTCCCACTCGGAGCGCAGCTGGGTCTTGGTCTCCTCGTCGGGGGTCTTGAGGTTCATGATCTCGGCATCGACATTGCCGCCGAGGACGATGTCGGTGCCGCGCCCGGCCATGTTGGTGGCGATGGTCACCGCCCCGGGCCGGCCGGCCTGGGCGATGATCTCGGCCTCCTTCTCGTGCTGCTTGGCGTTGAGCACGAAGTGCTTGATCCCGTTTTCCTTGAGCTTTTTCGCCAGCACCTCGGAGACCTCGATGGAGGCCGTGCCCACCAGCACCGGCTGGCCCTTCTCGTGGCGCTCCCGGATGTCGGCGACGATGGCGTCGTACTTCTCCGCCTGGGTCAGGTAGATCAGGTCGCCGTGGTCGGTGCGCTGCGAGGGGCGGTGGGTGGGGATGGAGACCACCTCGAGACCGTAGATCTGCTGGAACTCGGTGGCCTCGGTGTCCGCCGTGCCGGTCATGCCCGCGAGCTTGTCGTAGAGACGAAAGTAGTTCTGGAAGGTGATCGAGGCCAGCGTCTGGTTTTCCTTCTGGATGGGCACGCCTTCCTTGGCCTCGATCGCCTGGTGCAGGCCCTCCGACCAGCGCCGGCCGGGCATGGTCCGGCCGGTGAACTCGTCGACGATGACGATCTGGTTGTCGCGGACGATGTAGTCCACGTCGCGGTGGTAGAGGGTATGGGCGCGCAACGCGGCGTTGAGGTGATGGAGCACGGCGATGTTGGACGGGTCGTAGAGACTCGCCTGTTCGTCGAGGAGCCCGGTCTGCTCCAGCAGGTCCTCGACCCGCTGGTGGCCCCGTTCGGTGAGATAGACCTGCTTTTGCTTCTCGTCGATGGTGAAGTCGCCGATGTCCTCTTCGGCGAGTTCCTCGCCCTCGGCCGGCTCCTCGACCTCCTGCTTCTCGAGCTCGGGCACCAGGCCGTTGATCTGGTGGTAGAGCTCGGCGTTGTCCCGCGCCGGGCCGGAGATGATCAGCGGCGTGCGCGCCTCGTCGATGAGGATGGAATCCACCTCGTCGACGATGGCGAAGGCATGGCCGCGCTGGACCTGCTCGTCGCGCGAGAAGGCCATGTTGTCGCGCAGGTAGTCGAAGCCGAACTCGTTGTTGGTGCCGTAGGTGATGTCGCAGCCGTAGGCATCGCGCTTGGCGCGGCTGTCCATGCCCGGGATCACCACGCCCACGGTAAGCCCGAGGAAGCGGTAGATGCGGCCCATCCAGTCGGCGTCGCGCTGGGCGAGGTAGTCGTTGACCGTGACCAGGTGCGCGCCCTCGCCCGCCAGCGCGTTGAGGTACATCGGCAGGGTGGCCACCAGGGTCTTGCCCTCGCCGGTGGCCATTTCCGCGATCTTGCCCTGGTGGAGCACCATGCCGCCGATCAGCTGGACGTCGTAATGGCGCATGCCGAGGACCCGGCGGGCAGCCTCGCGCACCACCGCGAAGGCCTCCTCCAGCAGGTCGTCGAGGGTCTCTCCGGCCTCGAGGCGCTCGCGGAAGGCCTGGGTCTTGGACTGCAGGGCCTCGTCGGAGAGTTGCTGCAGGTCGGACTCCATGGCGTTGATGGCCTCGACGCGACGCTGCATGCGCTTGACCAGCCGCTCGTTGCGACTGCCGAAAACCTTGGTGAGGATGTTTCCTATCATCGGCGGACTGTCTTCTCTATCGGGCCTGGAAGGCGGGTTCGGGGTAGCCGGGCGGGCACATCCGTGGGCCTCCCGCGAACGGCCGCCAAAAAAGGCCCCATGGTAGAATATTCACCCGTCCATTGGTAGTTGACCGGCATGAACATTGTGTTTGCACCGGCGCCCGGCCCCGCCCGGGACCACCTGCGCCCGCGGGGCCTGCTGCCGGCCAGCCGGGCGGGGAACGGCACGTGAGGGGCCTGGAGCGCTTCCTGGACTCGCGGCTGGTGCGCCGCGCACGCGAGCTCGACCGGCTGACCCGCCGCCTGCGCCGGCTGCTTCCCCCGGGGCTCGCCGAGCGGGTCGCGGTGAGCCACTACCGGGACGGCGTGCTCACCCTGAACGTGCCCGGTGCCGCCTGGGCCTCGCGGCTGCGCTTCATGGAAGGCGAGATCCGCGAGGACTTCGAGCAGCGACTCGGGCTGCCCGTCCGCCGCGTGCGGGTCCGGGTGTCGATCGCCCCGCCGGAGGCCGAACGGCGCCCGGGGCCGGCGCACATGAGTGCTGCCGGGCGGGCCAGCCTGGAGGCGGCCGCCGAGGGTGTCGATGACGAGCGGCTGAAGGCGTCGCTGCGGCGCCTGGCGCGCCACGGGGGGAAATGACCGGGCGCCTCAGGCGCCGGCCTGGACCGGCTGGATGTAGGAGATGGGCAGCTCGTCGTTGGCCTCGAAGGTGACCTCCTCCCAGGCACTCTCGTCGGCCAGCAGGGTGCGCAGCAGCGCGTTGTTGAGCGCATGGCCGGACTTGTGACCCGAGAACGAGCCGATCAGGCTGTGGCCCAGCAGGTAGAGGTCGCCGATGGCGTCGAGGATCTTGTGCTTGACGAACTCGTCGTCGTAGCGCAGCCCCTCCTCGTTGAGCACATGGTAGTCCCCCACCACGATGGCGTTGTCCACGCTGCCGCCGAGGGCGAGGTTGTGCCGGCGCAGGTACTCCAGGTCACGCATGAAGCCGAAGGTGCGCGCCCGGCTCACCTCCTTGACGAAGGAGGTGGTGGAGAAATCCATCTCCGAGCGCTGGCAGGAGGCATTGAGCACCGGGTGCTCGAAGTCGATCTCCATGGCCACGCGAAAGCCGTCGAAGGGCTCGAACTGCACCCACTTGTCGCCGTCCTCCACGCGCACCTTGCGCTTGATGCGGATAAAGCGCTTGGCCGCCGGCTGGTCCTGGATCCCCGCCGACTGCACGAGGAACACGAAGGGGCTCGAGCTGCCGTCCATGATGGGCATCTCGGGGCCGTCGATGTCGACGTGCAGATTGTCGATGCCCAGGCCCGCCAGCGCCGACATCAGGTGCTCCACCGTGGAGATGCTGACCCCGTCGCGGACCAGCGTGGTGGACAGCTGCGTCTCGCCGACGTTGGCCGGGTGGGCCTTGACCGTGACCGGCCGGTCGAGGTCGAGCCGGTGGAAGACGATGCCCGTGTTGGGATGCGCGGGCCGCAGGGTGAGCAGGACCTTCTCGCCGGTGTGCAGGCCGATGCCGGTCGCGCGGATGGGATTCTTGAGCGTGCGTTGACAAATCAAGCGGCAGTCCTCGATGCGCCCTCAATCGATGATCGCGCATTATGACACAGCCGTGAAGCGGCAGGAACCATGGACACGCGAATGTCAAACACCCGCCCGGCCGGGCACGAAAAAGCCGCCGGCGACGCGGGACGTCGGCACGGCGGCTTCGCGGGCCCGGGATGCGGCGGGATCAGAGCGAGGCGACCAGCACCTCGTTCATCCGCTTGACGAAGCCCGCCGGGTCGTCGAGCTGGCCGCCCTCGGCGAGCACGGCCTGGTCGAGGACCAGGCGCGCGCGGCGCTCGAGTTCGTCGCCGTCCACCTGTTCCAGGCGGTGGATCAGCGGATGCTGCAGGTTGACCTCCAGCACCGGCTTGCCGGCGGGCATCTCGTGGCCCGCCTCCTTGAGCATGCGCTGCATGTGCATGGGCAGGTCCTGCTCGCTCATCACCAGGCAGGCCGGCGAGTCCACCAGCCGGTCGGAGCGGCGCACGTCGGCGACCTGCTCGCCTAGGGCGGACTTGATCTTCTCCAGCACGTCGCTGGCCGCCTCCTGCCCGGATTCCTGCTCGTCGTCGGCCGTGTCCTCCTCGGTCTCGTCCAGGTCCAGGCCCTCGCGCGCCACGGATTGCAGGGGCTTGCCGTCGAACTCGGTGAGGTGGCTGACCACCCACTCGTCCACCCGGTCGGAGAGCAGCAGGACCTCGATGCCCTTCTTGCGAAAGATCTCCAGGTGCGGGCTGTTGGCGGCCGCGGAATGGCTGTCGGCGGTGATGTAGTAGATCTTTTTCTGCGACTCGGGCATGCGCTCGATGTAGTCGGCCAGGCTCACGTCCTGGGCATCGCCCTCGCCCCGGGTGGAGGCGAACCGCAGCAGGCCAGCGACCCGCTCGCGGTTGGCGGTGTCCTCGACCACGCCCTCCTTGAGCACCGGCCCGAACTGCTTCCAGAACTCGGCGTACTGCTCGGGCGCGTCCTTGGCGAGCTTTTCCAGCATGCCCAGGGTGCGCTTGACCAGCGCGCCCTTGATCACGCGGGTGGCGCGGTTGCCCTGGAGGATCTCGCGGGAGACGTTGAGCGGCAGGTCGGCGGAGTCCACCACCCCGCGCACGAAGCGCAGGTAGCGCGGCAGCAGCTCCTCGGCGGCATCCATGATGAACACCCGCTTGACGTAGAGCTTGAGCCCGCGGATCCCCTCGCGGTCCCACAGGTCGAAGGGTGCCTGGCCGGGGATGAACAGCAGCGAGGTGTACTCGTAGTTACCCTCGACGTGGTTGTGGGCCCAGGTGAGCGGGTCGGCGAAATCGTGGGAGATGTGCTTGTAGAAGGCCTTGTAGTCGTCCTCGGAGAGCTCGCCCTGCGGCCGCGCCCAGAGGGCCGAGGCGCTGTTGACGCGCTCCCACTCGGGCTCGGCCTCGGCATCCTCGTCGTCGCGATCCGCGGGCTTTTCCATCATCACCGGGAAGGTGATGTGGTCGGAATAGCGGGTGATGATGTTGCGCAGGCGCCAGTGATCGAGGAACTCGTCCTCGCCCTCGCGCAGGTGCAGGGTGACCTCGGTGCCGCGGGCGGGCCGCTCGATGGTCTCCAGGGTGTACTCGCCGTCGCCGCCGGAGACCCAGCGCACGCCGTGCTCGGCGCCCAGCCCGGCCCGGCGGGTCTCGACGGTCACGCGGTCGGCGACGATGAAGGCCGAGTAGAAGCCCACGCCGAACTGGCCGATGAGGTGGGCGTCCTTGGCCTGGTCGCCGGTGAGCGAATCGAAGAACTTGCGGGTTCCCGACTTGGCGATGGTACCGATGTTGTCCACCACCTCCTGGCGGTTCATGCCCACGCCGTTGTCGCGCACGGTGACGGTGCGGGCGTCCTTGTCGAACGCCACCTCCACGCGCAGGTCGCTGTCCTGTTCGAACAGGGCGTCGTCGGCGAGCGCCTCGAAGCGCAGCTTGTCGCAGGCGTCCGAGGCGTTGGAGACCAGCTCGCGGAGAAAGATCTCCTTGTCGGAGTAGAGCGAGTTGATCATCAGGTCGAGCAGCTGCTTGACCTCGGCCTGGAATTCGCGGTGTTCGGTGTGGGCGTCGACCGTCATTCTGCAATCCCCGTGTTCTGGTTGGTGACGCGGAGTGGATTGGGGCGCGCACCGGGCTTTTCAAGGGCGAGCAGGAAAATCTTGCGTTCGAGCTCCACACCGGCCCGCGAGCCACCGAAGCCACCGGGGCCGTGGGCGGCCACCACGCGGTGGCAGGGCACCACCAGCGGCAGCGGATTGGCGCGGCAGGCATTGCCCACCGAGCGCGGCGAGCCGCCCACCGAGCGGGCCAGCCGGCCGTAGCTGCGGGTCTCGCCGGCGGGGATGGCCAGAAGGCCCCGCCAGACCCGGCGCTGGTAGTCGGTGCCGGCGAGGCGGTAGGCCACCGGGATCGGCCAGCGCCCGGTCTCCAGGTAGGCGGCCAGGGGTTCGGCGATGGCCGCCGGCGGTGCCGGCAGGCCGGCGGGGTCGCCTCCCAGGCGGATGCCCAGCAGCACCGGCCCCTCGTGGCGCAGCACCAGGCCGCCCAGCGGGCTGGCCATGCCGGCGAGCCCGGCCTCAGCCATCGCCACCGGCCAGGCGCAGCTGCTGGATGTCGTGCTTGA
Organism: Halothiobacillus sp.; assembly: GCA_018623495.1. Lineage (GTDB taxonomy): Bacteria > Pseudomonadota > Gammaproteobacteria > JAAZVP01 > JAAZVP01 > JAAZVP01. The sequence goes on from JAAZVP010000005.1 coordinate 13,413, forward strand.
GGGTGGCCCGGCGGGCGGGGTCGCGGGTGACGCCCAGCAGGCGCTCGAGGATGCGGCGGGCGTCGGCCCGCAGGCCCGCCTCGCGCAGGGCCCCGGCGGCCTGGTAGAGGGCGGTCTGGGCCCAGGGGTCGAGGGTGTAGGGCCCGGGCAGCGTGGCCGAGCGCAGGAAATGCTCGGCGGCCGCGGCCGGCTGGCCGGTGCCCTGCAGGGACTCGGCGGTCCAGTAGAGCAGCTCGCGGTGCTGGCGCGGCTCGACGGGGCGCTCGAGCAGTGCACGGAAATGCGGCAGGGCCAGGTCGTGGCGGTCCACCTTCTGCAGGTCGAAACAGACCTGCAGCAGCCGATCCACCCGTTGCGGATCGAACGCTTCCATGCCGGCCAGCGTCTCGGCGAGCATGCGCGAACCGGCCTCGAAGCGCCCGGCCAGGATGTGCACCCGGGCCCGTCGCAGCTGCCAGGCAAATGCGTGTTCCCGCTCGCCGGCCGGGGGCCGCGGCAGGCTTTCCATCAGCCGGGCCGCCCGCTCGATGGCCCCGATTTCCAGCGCCTGGTCCACCAGCCGGTAGCGCACCGGCCGCGGGATCGCACCGGCCTCGGGAAAGCGCTCGGCATCGGCGTAGAGCCCCGCCACCAGGGAGCCGCCCAGGTGTTTCACCAGCGACCTGGCCAGTGCCTCGTGGCCCTTTTCCCGGGCCCGGGCATCCTGGCCGTTGACCGCCAGGAAGGCATACAGGGACCGGGCCTCGATTCCCGCGGACTCCTCGCGGGCAAGCGCCTCGCTGAACCAGCGGTCGTCGTCGCCCACCAGCAGGTTGATGCGGTTGCCCAGTGCCCGACCGGTGTCCAGGTAGGCCCGCCAGAGGCGCGGGGCATCACGCCCGGGACGCGGGCGCAGCCAGGCGTGTTCGGCCTCCAGGGCCAGCGCCCGTTCCAGGGCCCGGATCTCGCCGCGGGCCGAACCGGCCCGGGCATGGGCCTCGGCTGCCAGGCGCCACCACCCGAGGCGGCGCTCGGCGTCGAGATCATCCCTGGCAGCGCGACTGGCCGCCTGCTCGGCGATCGCGGCAGCCTCTGCCTCGCCCGCCGCCAGGCGCGCCCGGGCACGCATCAGGCCGACCCCCGGGCCGTCCATGTCGGCGAGTACAGACAGTGCCTGGGCCGGCCGGTCGGCCGCCAGCAGGACCCGGGCCTCGAGCTCGCGGTCCCCCTTTTCCAGGGCGCCATCCTGGCGCAGGCGGATGAGTGCGGCGTAGGCATCCCGTGGGCGATCGAGGGCGAGGTAGGCCCGGACCACCCAGCGGCGCCAGCGGTCCAGCCCGCCCTCGCCGCTCCAGATCCAGTCACGCAGGCGTGCCAGCGCGGCCTCCGGGCGATGCAGCCGCAGCAAGGCCCGCAGCTGCTGCTCGCGGAACCAGGGATCGGCGATCCCGGCGTTGTCCACCCATTCCACCAGCCCGGCCCAGTCGCCGTTCTTTGCCAGCAGCTCGACGCGCAGCCGCCGGAGGGCTTCCCGCGCCAGCGGGTCCGCGGCCGGGGGCAGGGCCTCCAGCCGGGCGAGGGCGAGCCCCGGCGCCCCGGCACGGGCAAGATCGCGCAGGGCCTCGGCGTCCTCGGCTGCGACCGGACCGGGCGCGACCGCCAGCATCGCCAGCACCAGCGCGGCCCGGACACGACGAAGGGCCCACCGCTTGCGCGGTGCGCCCTTCGCGACGGAGGCCCGGCGCATGGGCGCCGTGCGGCGATCGCTGCCGACGCTTACCATGGGCCTGCCTCGAGCTGCCCGTCCACCGTCGGCCACGGGGCCGGCGGCTTACCGGTTGGCCAGCTTTTCCTTGATGCGCGCGCCCTTGCCGGTGCGGCTGCGCAGGTAGTAGAGCTTGGCGCGACGCACCTTGCCCCGGCGCTTGACCTTGATGTTGCCGATGTTCGGGCTGTTGAGCTGGAACACCCGCTCCACGCCCTCGCCGGAGGAGGTCTTGCGCACGGTGAAGGCGGAGTGCAGGCCGCGGTTGCGCTTGGCGATCACCACGCCCTCGAAGGGCTGCAGGCGCTCGCGGTTGCCCTCGCGCACCTTGACTTCCACCAGCACGGTGTCGCCCGGCGCGAATTCCGGCAGATCGCTGCGGATCTGTTCGGCTTCCAGTTGATCGATGATGTTGCTCATTTCCGTTCCCCGTTAGCTCTCGCGTTTCTCTTGCGCCTGCCACTCGTCCCGGAATTCCTCGAGCAGCCGGCGTTGGGTCTCGTTCAGCGTCTTGTGGGCCAGCAGATCGGGCCGCCGCAGCCAGGTCCGACCGAGTGCCTGTTTCTCCCGCCAGCGGGCGATGCGCTGGTGGTCGCCGGACAGCAGCACCTCCGGCACACGCTCGCCCTCGAACACCTCGGGCCGCGTGTAGTGGGGGCAGTCCAGGAGCCCGTCCATGAACGAGTCCTGGTCGGCGGAATCGGCATCCCCCAGCGCCCCCGGCAACAGGCGGGTGACCGCGTCCATGAGCACCATCGCCCCCAGCTCGCCGCCGGAGAGGACGTAGTCGCCGATGGAAACCTCGGCATCCACGTGGTGCTCGACGAGGCGCTCGTCCACCCCCTCGTAGCGACCGGCCAGCAGGATCAGGCCCGGCTGGCGGGCGAAGGCGCGGACCGCGTCCTGGTCCAGCCGCCGCCCCTGCGGGCTGAGGTAGACCACCTTCGCCCCCGGCGAGGCCGCCCGCGCCGCCTCGATGGCATCGCGCACGGGCTGGACCTTCATCAGCATGCCCGGGCCGCCGCCGTAGGGCCGGTCGTCCACCGTGCGATGGCGGTCGTGGGTGTAGTCGCGGGGGTTCCAGGCATGCAGCTCCAGGATCCCCGCGGCCACCGCTCGCCGCGGCACGCCGTGTTCCACCAGCGTCTCGACCAGTTCCGGGAAGAGCGTGACGACGTCGAAGCGCACGTTCAGAAATCCGGATCCCAGTCGACGGTGATCTGTCCCGCCGCGGCATCGACCTGGACCACCGCGTGCCCCATGGTGAAGGGGATCAGGCGCTCCCGGTCGCCCTTCACCACCAGCACGTCGTTGGCGCCGGTCTCGATCAGGTGGTCCACCACCCCGAGGTCGATGCCCTCGGTGGTGGCCACCCGCAGGCCGATCATGTCCCGCCAGTAGAACTCGTCGTCCTCCAGCGGCGGCAGCTGCGACTCGCGTACCGCGATGCGGCTGCCGGTGAGCGCCTCGGCCTGCTCGCGGCCGTCGATGCCGGCCAGCTTGGCCACCACCGTGCGGCCCTGGGGCCGGCAGCCCTCGACCGCCATGGCCTGCCAGTCGCCCGGCCGCCCGAGCAGCCACTCGGCGTATTCGCCGATGGCCTCGCGCGGCCGCGTGTGGGAGAAGACCTTGACCCAGCCGCGGATCCCCGAGGCGCCGCTCACGCGACCCAGCTCGACGACCCCTTCACTGCCACGGTCCACGCCCACTCGGTCGGAGTGCCTTACGCGGCGCTCCGCTTCTGCGCCCGGGCATTCTCCTTGAGGAGTGCCAGGACACGGTTGCTGGGCTTCGCACCCACCTCGATCCAGTGCTGGATGCGCTCCTCGTCGATCTTGAGACGCTGTTCGTTGCCCCGTGCTACCGGATTGTAGAAACCGACCCGCTCGCGGTGATTACCGGAATCGCGCGCCTTCCTACTATCGGTAACAACAAGGTGGTAGAACGGCCGCTTCTTGGCGCCGCCGCGTTGCAGACGAATCGTGAGCATATTGGCTACCTTGTCGTTTATACCCTAGCAGTTTCAATCACTTGGACTTCGACCTACCCGGCCGGGCCCGAACGCCCGGGAACCGGTTAAGCCGGGCATTCTACCGGATCGGCGAGAAAAGGAAAGCCCGCCGGCCTCAGAAGGGCATCCCGCCGCCGCCACCGGGCAGCTTGCCGCCCATGCCGCGCATCATCTTGGTCATGTTGCCGCCCTTGAGCTTCTTCATCATCTTGCGCATCTGGGTGTACTGCTTGAGCAGGCGGTTGACGTCCTGCACCTGGACACCGGCGCCGGTGGCGATGCGCCGCTTGCGCGAACCCTTGATCAGGTCGGGATGGCGGCGTTCCTGGGGGGTCATGCCGTTGACGATGGCGATCATCTGGCGCACCTGGCTGTCGCCGGCCTGGTCGTCCAGGCCCTTGGGCATCTTGCCCATGCCCGGCAGCTTGTCCATCAGCCCGGCCATGCCGCCCATCTTCTGCATCTGCTCGAGCTGGTCGCGCAGGTCGGCGAGGTCGAAGCCCTTGCCCTTCTTGACCTTGCGCACCAGCTTCTCGGCCTTTTCCTTGTCGACCGTGCGCTCGGCCTCCTCCACCAGGCTGACCACGTCGCCCATGCCCAGGATGCGGTTGGCCACGCGGTCGGGATGGAAGGGTTCGAGGGCCTTGAGCTTCTCGCCGCTGCCGAGGAACTTGATCGGCTTGCCGGTGATCGCGCGCACCGACAGCGCCGCCCCGCCGCGGGCGTCACCGTCGGTCTTGGTGAGCACCACGCCGGTGAGCGGCAGCGCGTCGTTGAAGGCCTTGGCGGTGTTGGCGGCGTCCTGGCCGGTCATGGAGTCGACCACGAACAGGGTCTCCACCGGCTCCACCGCCGCCTGCAGGCGGGCCACCTCGTCCATCATCGCCTCGTCCACGTGCAGGCGACCGGCGGTATCCACGATGACCACGTCGATGAACCGCTTGCGCGCCTCCTCCAGCGCACCCTCGGCGATGGCCACCGGGTCCTGGTCGGCGGAGCTGGGGTGGAAGGCCACCTCCACCTCGCCGGCGAGGCGCTCGAGCTGGTCGATGGCGGCCGGGCGGTAGACGTCGGTGCTCACCAGCATCACCGACTTCTTCTGCTCCTCGCGGAGCCACCGGGCCAGCTTGCCGGCGCTGGTGGTCTTGCCCGCGCCCTGCAGGCCGGCCAGCATCACCACCGCCGGCGGCTGGGCGGCCAGGTCCAGGGCGGCGTTGGACTCGCCCATGGTGGCCACCAGCTCGTCGTTGACGATCTTGACGAAGACCTGGCCCGGGGTGACGCTCCGGGTCACCTCCTGGCCCACGGCGCGCTCGCGCACCCGGCCGATGAAGTCGCGGACCACCGGCAGGGCCACGTCGGCCTCCAGCAGGGCCATGCGGACCTCGCGCAGGGTGGACTTGATGTTGTCCTCGGTCAGCCGGCCCTGGCCTCGCAGGCCCTTGAAGGTGGCCGTGAGACGATCGGTGAGATTCTCGAACATCGCTTGCGCCTGGAAATCGGGTCTGGAAAAACCGCCATTATAGAGGGCAAGCGGTCCAAACCCATAGCGCCACGGTTGCGCGGCCACTCGTGGCGTGGCTAACATGCCTCGAGCCTCAACTGATTCCCGGCCTCCGGCCGACTACGGACGGACCCGGCGCCACCGCGGACAGCGCAAACAGCCCATGAACACCCTATTCGGCAGCCTGGCGATCCTTCTCTATGGCGCGAGTGCCCTGTGGCTCGCCCGGGGCGTATTCCTCGGCCGCCCCCGCCACGACGCGCCGCCGCTGCTGCCCGGCTTCGCCGCCGTGGCCCTGCACGCGGCCTACCTCAAGGGCAGCATCTGCTGCGGGACCGACGGGCTGGATCTCAACCTGCTCAACGCGCTGTCGCTGGTGGCCTGGCTGACCGCGTTGCTGCTGCTGGTGAGCTCGCTGCGCCGACCGCTGCACAACCTGGTGATGGTGATGCTGCCGATCACCGCGGCCACCGTGCTGCTGGAGCTGGTCTTCGGCCGGGGTCCGAGCATCGAGGTGAGCGGCGGCCCCGAGCTCAAGATCCACATCCTCGTCTCGATCCTGGCCTATGCCTTGCTGACCCTGGCGGCCCTGCAGGCCGCGGTCCTGGCCGTGCAGCACAACTCGCTGCGCAGCGGGCATCCCGGGGGCCGGTTCGTGCGCGCCCTGCCGCCCCTGCAGGCCATGGAAAGCCTGCTCTTCCAGCTGATCGGCCTGGGCTTCGTGGTGCTCACGGGCAGCCTGGTGACGGGCTTTGTCTACCTCGAGGACATGTTCGCCCAGCACGTGGCCCACAAGACCGTCCTGTCGGTGGTGGGGTGGGTGGTCTATGCCATCCTGCTGCTCGGCCGGCTGCGGTTCGGCTGGCGGGGTCGCACCGCGATCCGCTGGACGCTGGGCGGCTTCGCCATCCTGCTGGTCGCCTACTTCGGCACCAAGCTGGTGCTGGAGTGGATCCTGGGCGTGGCCACGACCTGAGACCCGCCGCGGGGAACCTTGACAGCGCCGCACCCCGGCCGCTGAAATAGCTCCTCTTCCCATACCAAGGCTTTTCCCTGTTGAGCGACATACCCATCGCCTTCCTGTTTGGGCTGCTCGTTCTGCTGATCATCCTCTCGGGGCTGTTCTCGGGTTCGGAAACGGGCCTGATGACCATCAACCGCTACCGCCTCCGGCACCAGGCCAAGGCCGGTCATCCGGGCGCCCGGCGGGCGCAGCGGCTGCTGGAACGCCCCGACCGCCTGATCGGCCTGATCCTGCTGGGCAACAACTTCGTCAACATCCTGGCCTCCTCGCTGGCCACGGTGATCGCCCTGCGCCTGATCGGCGAGGCGGGTATCGCCGTGGCCGCCGGCCTGCTCACGCTGGTAATCCTGATCTTCTCCGAGGTGGCGCCCAAGACCCTGGCCGCCATCCATCCCGAGCGCATCGCCTTTCCCGCGGCCTACGTCTACGTGCCCATGCTGCGGGTGCTGAGCCCGCTGGTGGCGGTGGTCAACTTCCTCGCCAACGGGGTGCTCAAGCTGCTGCGCGTCTCCCCCGAGCAGGCCCAGGAACACTCGCTCTCGCGCGAGGAGCTGCGCACGGTGGTCAACGAGGCCGGCTCGATGATCCCGGAAAAGCACCAGCGCATGCTGCTCTCCATCCTCGACCTCGAGCGGGTGACGGTGGACGACATCATGGTGCCGCGCAACGAGATCGTCGGCATCGACCTCGACGACGACTGGGAGACCATCGTCGCCCAGATCACCAACAGCCCCTACAGCCGCCTGCCGGTCTTCCACGAGAGCATCGACAACATGGTGGGCTACGTGCGCCTGCGCCACGTGCTCCGGCCGCTGCGCGAGGGGCGATTCGACCTCAAGAAGCTCAAGTCGGTGATGCGCGACCCCTACTTCGTCCCCGAGGGCACCTCGCTGCATACCCAGCTGCTCAACTTCCAGCGCAGCCGCCGGCGGCTGGGCCTGGTGGTGGACGAGTACGGCGACATCCAGGGCCTGGTGACGCTCGAGGACATCCTCGAGGAGATCGTCGGCGAGTTCACCACCGCTCCCTCGCAGGAACACCCCGACATCGTCCGCGAGTCCGAGGACAACTACCTGGTGGAAGGCAGCGCCACCATCCGCGACATCAACCGGGCACTGGGCATCCACCTGCCCCTGAACGGCCCCAAGACCCTCAACGGCCTGATCACCGAGGAGCTCGAGACCATCCCCGAGATCGGCACCCGGCTGGGCGTCCAGGGACACGGCATCGAGGTAGTGAAGATGAAGCGCAAGATGGTCAAGACCGCGCGCATCCGCCTGCGCCGCGACCACCGCCGGGGCCAGGCCCCCGCCACGCCGACCGAGACCGGCGAGCAAGCCTGAGCCGTGGCCCGCGCGAAGACCCGTTTCGTCTGCAGCGCCTGTGGCGCCGTGTCTCCCAAGTGGACCGGCCAGTGTCCCGACTGCGGCGAGTGGAACACCCTCACCGAGGAACGCACTGCACCGGCCTCCACCGCCGGCCGCCGGGCGGGCTTCTCGGGTGACCTGTCGGGCAACGTCCGGCGACTGGGCGAGATCGAGATCGCCGACACCCCGCGCATCGGCTCGGGGATGCGGGAGCTCGATCGCGTGCTGGGCGGCGGGCTGGTGCCGGGCTCGGTGATCCTGGTGGGGGGGCATCCCGGTGCGGGCAAGTCCACCCTGCTGCTGCAGACCCACGCCCACCTGGCCGGCACGCTCCCGGCCCTCTACGTCACCGGCGAGGAATCCCTGCAGCAGGTGGCCCGCCGCGCCGAGCGCCTGGGCATCGCCAACGACGACCTGCGCCTGCTCTCCGAGACCCGGGTGGAGGCGATCGTCGAGACCGCCCGCCGCGAGCGCCCCCGGGCACTGGTCGTGGACTCCATCCAGGTGATGCACCTGGCCGACGTGCAATCGGCGCCCGGCGGCGTGGCCCAGGTGCGCGAGAGCGCGGCGGTGCTCACCCAGTTCGCCAAGCAGACCGACACGGTGCTCTTCCTGGTGGGCCACGTCACCAAGGAGGGCCACCTCGCCGGACCCAAGGTCCTCGAGCACATGATCGACTGCTCGCTGCTGCTCGAGGGCGACGCCGACAGCCGCTTTCGCACCCTGCGCAGCCACAAGAACCGCTTCGGCGCGGTCAACGAGCTGGGCGTGTTCGGCATGACCGAGCGCGGCCTGCGCGAGGTCAAGAACCCCTCGGCGATCTTTCTCACCCGCGAGGGCCAGCCGGCCCCCGGCAGCCTGGTGACCGTGGCCTGGGAGGGCACCCGCCCGCTGCTGGTGGAGCTCCAGGCCCTGGTGGACCCCACCACCCTGGGCACCCCGCGGCGCGTCACCGTGGGGCTCGACACCAACCGCCTGGCGATGCTGCTGGCCGTGCTGCACCGCCACGGCGGGCTCACCGTGGGCGACTACGACGTCTTCGCCAACGTGGTGGGGGGGGTACGCATCAACGAGACCAGCGCCGACCTCGCCCTGTTGCTGTCGGTGGTATCCTCTCTGCGCGACCAGGTCCTGCCCCAGGAGCTGGTGGTCTTCGGCGAGGTGGGCCTGGCCGGCGAGATCCGGCCCGTTCCCAGCGGCCAGGAGCGCCTCCACGAGGCCGCCAAGCACGGCTTCACCCGCGCCATCGTGCCCCGGGCCAACCAGCCCCGGCGGCCCATCGAGGGGCTGCAGGTGGACGGCGTGCAGACCCTCGCCGAGGCCCTGGACATACTCTGAGCGGATACCCCCATGAGCGAATCGCACGAGACCGACACCGAAGACAACCGCGTGGCCCGCTTCGAGGCCGCGCTCGAGGAGCTGGAAGGCATCGTCGAGCGCATGGAGGACGGCGACCAGAACCTCGAACGCTCGCTGGCCGACTTCGAGCGCGGCGTGCGCCTGGCCCGCCAGTGCCAGAAGGCCCTCGACGAGGCCGAGCACAAGGTGGAGATACTCCTGGGCGAGGACGAGAATGAGCGACCGGAGCCCTACCCCGAACAGTGACCAGCGGCTCGAGGCGGCCCTGGCGGCCAGCCGCGAGCGGATCGAGCAGGCCCTGGCGGGCTGGCTGCCCGCGCACGGCGACGCCACGCGCCTGGAGCAGGCCATGCGCTACGCGGTCACCGGCGGCGGCAAGCGCATCCGCCCGCACCTGGTCTATGCCGCCGGGGCCGCCCTGGGGCTGGACGCCGGGCGGCTAGACGGGCCCGCCTGCGCGGTGGAGATGATCCATGCCTACTCGCTGGTCCACGACGACCTGCCGGCGATGGACGACGACGACCTGCGCCGCGGGCGTCCCACCTGCCACCGGGCCTTCGACGAGGCCACCGCCATCCTCGCCGGCGACGCCCTCCAGACCCTGGCCTTCCAGCTGATCGCCGAGGACCCGGCCATGGGCGTGGGCAGCGACCGGCGGCTGGCGGTGATCGCCCTGCTGGCGCGGGCCTCGGGCGTGGGCGGCATGGCCGGCGGCCAGGCCATGGACCTGGCCGCCACCGGCCAGCAGGTGGACCTGGGTCTGCTCGAACGCATCCACCGACACAAGACCGGTGCGCTGATCGAGGCCTGCGTGCAACTGCCCGCCCTGCTGGCGGAACACGCCGAGAGCGGGACGGTGGCCGCCCTGGCCGACTACGGCCGCCACCTCGGGCTCGCCTTCCAGATCCAGGACGACATCCTCGACGAGATCGGCGAGACCGACACCCTGGGCAAGTCCAGCGGCGCCGACCGCGACCGCCAACAGCCCACCTACGTCAGCCTGCTGGGCCTCGACGAGGCCCGCCGCCGGGCCCGGCGCGAGGCCGATACCGCGGGCGCGGCACTCGAGCCACTGGGCGCGCGTGGCGCCCAACTGGTGGCCCTGGCCGATTACGTGGTCCGCCGACAACGATGACCCATCCCCTCCGTACAACCCCGGAAGCCCGCTGACGTGTCCGCCGACTACCCCCTGCTGGAAACCATCGACAGCCCCGCCGACCTGCGTCGCCTCGGGCGGACGCGGCTGCCCGCGCTGGCCGAGGAGGTGCGCCGCTTCCTGCTGCATTCGCTGTCGCGCACCGGCGGCCACCTGGCCGCCAACCTGGGCACCGTCGAGCTCACCCTGGCCCTGCACCATGCCTTCGACACCCCGGCCGACCGGCTGGTCTGGGACGTGGGCCACCAGTGCTACACCCACAAGATCCTCACCGGCCGCCGCGAGCGCATGGACAGCCTGCGCCAGCGCGGCGGCCTGGCCGGCTTCCCCAGCCGCAGCGAGAGCGCCTTCGACGCCTTCGGCGTGGGCCATTCCAGCACCTCCATCAGCGCCGCGCTGGGCATGGCCCTGGGGGCCCGGGGTTCCGGCCGCAAGCACGTCGCCGTGATCGGCGACGGCGCCATGGGCGCGGGCATGGCCTTCGAGGCCCTGAACCATGCCGGCGACGTGGAGGCCGACCTGCTGGTGGTCCTCAACGACAACGCCATGTCCATCAGTCCCAACGTGGGCGCGCTCAACAACCACCTCACCCGCCTGCTCTCGGGCCATGCCTACGCCCGCGTGCGCGAGGGCGGCAAGGCCTTCCTCGGCCACCTGCCCGGCGCGCGCGAGTTCGCCCGCCGCGCCGAGGAACACGTCAAGGGCATGCTCAGCCCGGCGACCCTGTTCGAGGAACTCGGCTTTCGCTACTTCGGCCCGGTGGACGGCCACGACGCCGTTGCCCTGCGCGACGTGCTGGCCAACCTGCGCGACCAACAGGGACCGCGGCTGCTGCACGTGGTCACCCGCAAGGGCCAGGGCTTCGAGCCCGCCGAGGCCGACCCCTGCCGCTACCACGGCGTGGGCCGCTTCGACCCCGACAGCGGCGAGCCCGAGGGTGGCGGCAAGCCGCGCAGCTTCACCGGGGTGTTCGGCGACTGGGCCTGCCAGGCCGCCGCGGCCGACGAACGCGTCGAGGTGATCACCCCCGCCATGCGCGAGGGCTCGGGGCTGGTGGACTTCGCCCGGCGCTTCCCGGAGCGCTTCCACGACGTGGGCATCGCCGAGCAGCACGCCGTCACCCTGGCCGGCGGCCTGGCCTGCGAGGGCCGCCGGCCGGTGCTGGCGATCTACTCCACCTTCCTCCAGCGGGCCATGGACCAGCTGATCCACGACATCGCCCTGCAGGGCCTGCCCGTGCTCTTCGCCATCGACCGCGCCGGGATCGTCGGCCCGGACGGCGCCACCCACGCCGGCCTGTTCGACCTGGCCTTCCTGCGCGCGATCCCGGGCATGCTGGTGATGGCACCGGCCGACGGCGAGGAATGCCGGCGCATGCTGGCCACCGGCCTGGCCCACGACGGCCCCGCGGCGGTGCGCTACCCCCGCGATGCCGCCGGCGACAACGACAGCGGCGCGACCGCCCCCCTGCCCCTGGGACGCTCGCGCACCCTGCGCGAGGGGCGCCGCGTGGCACTGCTCAACTTCGGCGCCCTGCTCGGCGGCGTCCGGGAGGCCGGCGAGACGCTGGATGCCACGGTGGTGGACATGCGCTTCGTCGCCCCGCTGGACACCGCCGCGCTGGCGGAACTCGCCGGGCGCCATGAACTGCTGGTCACCGTCGAGGACCATGTCATCCGGGGCGGGGCCGGCGGCGCGGTCGCCGAATGGCTGGAGGCCGCCGGCAGCGCGGCCGGACTGCTGCAGCTCGGCCTGCCGCACGCATTCCCGCCCCACGGCGGCCGCGGGGAACTGCTCGCCGAACTGGGCCTGGACGCCGCCGGCATCGTCGCGGCCGTGCACCGACGGCTGGAAAATCCCTGACGAACCGCCGTTTGCCGGCCCCGGCCGGCTTCGCTATCATCTGCGCGCTTCGGGCACTGCCCCGCAATCCAGTTACCGGGAGATCCCGTCAAGGCCATGGCCGGAACCTACACCCTACGCGTACACACCGACTTCGCCGCGGCCCACCGGCTGCTCGGCTACCCCGGCAACTGCAACCGCCTGCACGGCCACAACTGGAAGGTCGAGGTGGAGGTCGCCGGCGAGCAGCTGGACGAGGTGGGCATGGTGGTGGACTTCAAGACCATCAAGCGCGCCGCCGGGACGGTGGCCGATCGGCTGGACCATGCCTATCTCAACGAGGTCCCGCCGTTCGACACCATCAATCCCACGGCCGAGAACATCGCGCGCTACTTCTTCCAGGAGTTGGGCGCGATCCTCGACGACGACCGGGCCCGGGTGCGAGCCGTGACCATCTGGGAGACCGACCGCGCCTGCGTCCGCTATACCGAGTGAGGCCCGCCATGCCAGAGCAGACCTGTTCCATCCCGGACATCCAGTCCACCGAGGACGCCCGCCGCATCGCCATCGACCGGGTGGGGATCAAGGACATCCGCCACCCCGTCTACGTCCGCGACGCCCACGGCAACCGCCATCCCAGCGTGGCCCGCGTGAGCATGTACGTGAACCTGCCCCACGACCGCAAGGGCACGCACATGTCGCGCTTCGTGGCGATGCTCAACGAGGGCGAGGTGGAGGCCTCCATCCCCGCCTTCCACACCCTGCTCGAGACCATGACCGAGCGCCTCGAGGCCGACCGCGGCTACGTCGAGATGGCCTTCACCTACTTCATGGAGAAGGCCGCGCCGGTCTCGGGCCAGGCCAGCCTGATGGACTACGACGTCACCCTGGTGGGCGAGTCCGGCCCCGAGGACACCGAGGTCCGCCTGCGCCTGACCGTGCCGGTGACCAGCCTCTGCCCCTGCTCCAAGGAGATCTCCGAGTACGGCGCCCACAACCAGCGCTCCCACATCCGCCTGGACGCGGTGGTGGACGACAGCGTGAGCATCGAGGGGTTGATCCACACCCTGGAGGCCGAGGGCTCCTGCGAGCTCTACGGGCTGCTCAAGCGGCCCGACGAGAAGCACATCACCGAGAAGGCCTACGAGAACCCCAAGTTCGTCGAGGACATGATCCGCGACGTGGCCGTGGCCCTGGACCGCGAGAGTGGCCTGCGCGCCTACACCGTGGAGACCGAGAACTTCGAGTCCATCCACAACCACTCGGCCTACGCCTGCATCCGCCGCGAGGCGTAGGCGAACCCCGCCCCCCGCGCCCCGCCGGGCCGCGGGATCGCGCCCCCGGACACGAAAAGGCCCGGCACCCTCGGGTGCCGGGCCTTTTTCCGGTTCATCGCCCTTTGGCGTGGCATCCCTCGTCAGGACGCCGCAGAGGGCAATGTCTCTCGCCAGGGCGCCGGGGTGTCCGGATCGAAGGGGACTTCCTGTTGGCTCAGCGATGGAAAGTGCGCTCGCGCACCCGGCAACCCCCGTAGGGGAAGGACAACGGCCCCGAAGGGGCGCGAAATCCCTGTCACGTCGCACATGCCTCCTGTTTCACGGCAAAGTGCCGGTGAACCCTCTTGCTGCCCGACCCGCCGGGCGCGCCGCGGTCAGCGCAGGCGCTCGCTCAGGATCGAGCCCACCAGCCGTTCGGTCTCGGTCACGTCGGGATCGGAACCGAGCTCCATGGGCAGGATCTCGATGCCGCCGGCGTCGCGCTCCTTGACCACCAGCTTGAGCTCCAGCGGCTCGACGTCCTCGGGCGCCTCGGCGTCGAGTTGCTCCGAGGTCATGCGCCCACCCTGGGCGAGCACGTCCGGGCGGGGATGGCGCACGCGCAGCTCGCCGTCCTCGCGGTCGGCGGCGACGATGTCGAAGCCGGTGGTCTCCAGGGCACGGACCAGGCGGTTCCAGGCCAGCGTGCGGTTCTGCTCGACCACCACGCGGGTCTCGCCCTTCTCGCTGTCGTAGATCATCTCGGCTCGCGGGGCGAGCTCGGCCCGCGCCACCCGCGCCCGGGCGTCCTCCTGGGCCATGCCCAGGTGGACCATCAGGCGCACCAGGACCTCGTTCTCCAGCGCGGGATCGGGCTCGGCCGGCTCCCAGGTGAAGGTCTCCGCCTCGCCCATGGCGTTCTCCTCGCCCACGCGCTCCATGCGGCGATGACTGAGAAAGACGCGCGAACCGCCTCCCTCGCCGGGCTCGAGGCGCAGGCGCAGCTTGTCCTGAACGTCGGGGGCCGAGAAGGACTGCACGGCACGCATCAGCAGACCCTGCAGGCCCTCGCGTTCCGGCGCCCCGGCGCCGGTACCGCTCCATTGGGTCTCGATGATGCCCAGCGCCCGGTCCTTGCGGGCCACGACGTAGCCCTCGTCGGCGAGAAAGGCCTGGATCTCGCGCCAGACCTCCTGCGGCGGGGCCTCCACCTCGAGGTAACGGCGGTTGCCGGCGCGGGCGATCTCCACTGACTCCGTGCCGGTAATCAGCCCGTCCGGCTGCTCGGCGGCCTGGCGCTCCATGGCCCGCGCCGAGGCCACCTCGGGAACGTAGGTGGCCGCTTCGGGGTCCGGGGCGGAGAGCGGCGGCGGCACCTCCAGGGCCGGCAGGGCCGCGCGGTCTTCCCCGCCGACCTTGCCGAACAGGCCGGTGTTGGAGCAGCCCGCCAGCAGGCCGGGGGCGGCGATCAATGCGATACGTGCGGTGTTTTTCCAGTACATAGGGTTTCCGGTTCAGAGCAGCCCGGCGCCACGCAGCGCCTCGCGCAAGGGCTCGTGGAACTCATCGGCCAGCGGGGTCAGGGGCAGGCGGATGCCGGGACCGATCATGCCCATCTCGTAGAGCGCCCACTTGACCGGGATCGGGCTGGTCTCGAAAAACAGGGCCGCGTGCACGGGCGCGAGGCGCTCGTCGATGGCATCGGCGGTCTCGCGGTCGCCCTTGAGCGCGGCGGCACACATGGCGTGCATCGGCCCGGGAGCGACGTTGGCCGAGACCGAGATCACGCCCTTGCCGCCGGCGAGGATGGTCTCGCGAGCGATGTGGTCGTCGCCGCTGAAGATGTCGACGCGGTCGCCGACCCGCTCCACCAGCTCGGCATTGCGCTCCACGCTGCCGCTGGCCTCCTTGAGGCCGACGATGTTGGAGATATCGGCCAGACGCTCGACGGTCTCGGGCTTCATGTCCACGGCCGTGCGCCCGGGGACGTTGTACATGATCTGGGGCACTGCCGCGGCCTCGGCAATGGTGCGGAAGTGCTGGTAGAGGCCTTCCTGGGTCGGCTTGTTGTAGTAGGGGGTGACCAGCAGGCAGGCATCCACGCCGCTGCGCATGGCGGCCTGGGTGAGCTCCACCGCCTCGCCGGTGTTGTTGGCCCCGGTGCCGGCGATCACCGGCACGCGCCCGTCGACCATTTCCACGGTCCGGTCGATCACGTCGCGGTGCTCGGCGAAGCCCAGCGTGGACGATTCGCCGGTGGTGCCCACCGAGACGATGCCGTCGGTGCCGTTGTCGATGTGGAACTCGACGAGGCGCTCGAGGGCCTCGAAATCCACCTCCCCCTCCGCGGACATGGGGGTCACCAGCGCCACCAGGCTCCCGTGGAACATCCTCTACCTCCAGGCTTCATGGAACCGCCGGCGAAGGCGCCGGCCGAACGGTCTCCGACGTGCATCCCCGGCATTCGGTGCCGGGCACAATCCCCGCATGTTACCCGTAGCCAAAAGCACGTGACAAGGCGCCATCACCGGCTTGCGACCGGGATCGACGCGTGCAAGGATTGGCCGCGCCCCAACCAGGAGAACCGCCGATGACCGAGATCCGCGTGGGTCGGCCCGTGCCCGACTTCGAACTCCCCGCGACCGGCGACCGGACCATCCGCCTGTCCGAGCTGCGCGGCCGCAACGTCGTGCTCTACTTCTATCCCAAGGACAACACCCCGGGATGCACCGCCGAGGGCCAGGACTTTCGCGACCGCCATGGCGCCTTCACGGCCCTGGACACGGTCATCCTGGGCGTCTCCCGCGACGGCCTGCGCGCCCACGAGAACTTCAAGGCCCGGCACGCCTTCCCCTTCGAGCTCCTCTCCGACAAGGACGAGACCGTCTGCCGCCTGTTCGACGTGATCCGCAAGAAGAAGATGTACGGCCGCGAATCCTGGGGCGTGGAGCGCTCCACCTTCCTGATCGACCGCGAGGGCATCCTGCACCGGGAATGGCGCAAGGTGCGGGTCAAGGGGCACGTGGACGAGGTGCTGGAGGCGACCCGCGAACTGGACTGACCCGGCGCGTCAGCCGGGGGCGTCGAGCGCCTTCGGTTCGCGCCGCGGCCAGGAGTTGAGCACGGCCTGGAGCAGGCTCGCCAGGGGAATGGCGAAGAACACCCCCCAGACACCCCAGACCCCGCCGAAGAAGAGCACCGCGACGATGATCGCCACGGGGTGAAGGTTGACCACCTCGGAGAACAGCAGCGGCACCAGGATGTTGCCGTCGATGAACTGGATCACCCCGTAGGCGCCCACCAGGTAGAGGAACTCCGCCGACCAGCCCCACTGGAAGTAGCCCACCAGGGCCACCGGCAGGGTGACCACGATCGCCCCCACGTAGGGCACGATCACCGAAAGCCCCACCAGCGCCGAGAGCAGCATGGCGTAGTTCACGCCCAGCAGCTTGAAGGTGATGTAGCTGGCCACCCACACCAGCAGGATCTCGAGGAACTTGCCGCGCACGTAGCTGGCGATCTTGTCGTTCACCTCGTGCCAGACCTGGGTGGCCAGGCCCCGCTGCGCCGGCAGGAAGCGACTGCCCCACACCAGGATGCGGTGCTTGTCCTTGAGAAAGAAGAAGGCCAGCAGGGGCACGAGCACGAGATAGACCAGGAAGGTCATCACGCCCACCACCGACGAGACCGACCAGGAGATCACCTTCTGGCCCAGCCCGGTGAGCTCGCTGCCGATGCTCTCGAGCCAGCGCCGCACCTGCTCCTCGGAGATGAAGTCGGGGTATTTCTCCGGCAGGGCGAGCAGGGCCTTCTGGCCCTGGGCCACCATGTCGGGCAACTCGCGGACGAACTGGGTGAGCTGCTGGGAAAGCAGCGGCACCAGGCCGAACAACACCACCAGCAAAAAGACCATGAACAGGGTGAAGACCACGGCCACGGCGATGAACCGCGGCATCCGGAACCGCTGCAACTGGACCACGCCGCCATCGAGCAGGTAGGCGACCACCACGCCGGCGAGCACCGGGGCGAGCAGGTCGCCCATGAAGACGATGACCGCCAGGCCGGTGAGCAGCAGCAGGGCCAGGATCACCACCTGGGGGTCGGTGAAGTGCCGCTGGTACCAGTCCTTGATGACGTCGATCATGGCGAGGGTCGCCTCCGCGACCGGCAAGGCCGCTTGCTGGGGGTGTCCCGGGTGGCGTCGGGCGGTGCCGGCACCGGAAGCGGTGTCAGCCGGCGGTCTCGGCGGCTTCCTTGTCGGCGGCCTCGACACGCTGGCAATAGTCGCGGGCGAAGTCGAGCAGTTCTTCCATGGCCCGCAGGCGGAACTTGTGCCGCTGGCGGACGAAGGAGAAGTCGCGGGTCAGCGGCGGGTCGAGCGGGACGGCCTTGAGCAATCCCAGCTGTTCTTCCTTGGTGATGCCCACCTTGGACATGATGGACAGGCCCATGCCGGCACGCACCGCCCCCTTGATGGCCTCCGGGCTGCCGAGCTCCATGCACACGTCCCAGCCCTGGGAGTAGCCGTGGTCCTTGAGGTAGCGCAGGACCACCTCGCGGGTCCCCGAGCCCTCCTCCCGGCAGATGAAGGGGTGCGGCATGAGCTGCTCGACCGAGAGCGTCTCGTTGTCGGCCAGCGGGTGGTCGGGCGGCATCACCACCATCAACTCGTCGGAGCGGCACTTCTCCACCAGCAGGTTCTTGTTGCCCACCTCGGACTCGACGATCGCCAGGTCGACCACGTTGTGCTCGACCATGGAGACGATGTTGTCGGTGTTGCCCACCTTCAGGCGGACGTTGATGTCCTCGTTCTTGCGCTTGAAGTCGCCCAGCAGCGCCGGGAGCATGTTCTCCGCCACGGTCATGCTCGCCCCGAGGGTGAGCGCGCCGCCCACCTCGCCGGTCATCTCGCGCACCTTGTTCTCCATCTCCTCGTAGAGCTCGAAGATGCGGTCGGCAGACTCGTAGACCACCTGGCCCACGTCGGTGAGGCTGACCCGGTTGTGGGTGCGATCGAACAGGCGGGTGTTGAAATGCTCCTCGAGCTGGCGCACCTGGAAGGTGACTGCCGGCTGGGTCATGTGCAGGGCTTCGGCGGCCTTCGTGAAGCTCAGAAGGCGCGCGACGGTGTGAAAAACCTTGAGTCTGCGATCGGCCATTGGGGCTTGGGTCCAGGTTGGTCAGACAAAAGCAGATTCGATCCTATATTACCAACGCGGTTTTATCCAAAAAAACACCGCCCCGGCCGGGGCGGCGTTGGATCGGCATCAATCCGCGCGCAGGCGATCGATGCGCCGGAAGGCATAGGCGTAGTAGACCACCGGGATCACCACCAGGGTGAGCACGGTGGAGACCAGCACGCCGAAGATCAGCGAGATGGCCAGGCCGTTGAAGATCGGGTCGTCGAGGATGAACAGCGCCCCGAGCATGGCCGCCAGCGCCGTGAGCACGATGGGCTTGGCCCGCACCGCGCCGGCCCGGATCACCGCCTCCTGCAGCTCCATGCCGTTTCTCACCGACTGGTTGATGAAGTCCACCAGCAGGATCGAGTTGCGCACGATGATCCCCGCCAGGGCGATCATGCCGATCATCGAGGGCGCGGTGAAGTTGGCCCCCAGCACGGCATGCCCCGGCATGATGCCGATCACGGTCAGCGGGATGGGCGCCATGATGATCAGCGGCACCAGGTAGGAGCGGAATTGCGCCACCACCAGCAGGTAGATCAGGATCAGGCCCACGCCGTAGGCGATGCCCATGTCGCGGAAGGTCTCGTAGGTGACCTGCCACTCCCCGTCCCACTTCATGCTGTAGTCGTCCGGGTTCTCCGGCTGGGCGATCAGGTGCTGGGTGAACGAGGGCCCGAAGGGCTCCTCGTCCATGATCCTGAGAAAGATCTCGAACATCCCGTAGAGCGGGCTGTCCAGGTCGCCCGCCATGTCCCCGGTCACCATCACCAGCGGCAGCAGGTTCTTGTGGTAGATGGTCTGCTCGCGGCGGGTGCGCTCGACCGAGACCACCTCGGAGATGGGGATCAGCTCCCCCTGGCGATTGGCCACCTTGAGCGCGAACAGGTCCTCGAGCGTGGACTTCACCTCCACCGGGTACTCCACCCGGATGGGGACCGGGTAGGCGAGGTTCTCGCCGTGCAGGAAGGAGACGTCCTCGCCGTCGAGGATGGTGTCCACGGCCCGGGCCACGCTGCGCTGGTCCACGCCCAGGGCGGCGGCCTTCTGCCGGTCGACGTGGACGATCAGGCGCTCGCTGGGCGCGGTCACCGAGTCGTCGACGTCCACCACGCCCTCGGTCTGCTCGAACAGCTCGCGCACCTCCTTGGCGACCTCGATCTGGCCCTGGTAGTCGAGGCCGTAGATCTCGGCGACCAGGGGCGCCATCACCGGCGGCCCCGGGGGCATCTCCACGATCTTGACGTTGGCATCGAAGCGCTCGCCCACCGCCTGCAGCGGTTCGCGCACCGCCTTGGCGATCTCGTGGCTCTGGCGCTCGCGGTGGTGCTTGTCGGTGAGGTTCACCTGGATCTCGCCGACGTTGGCGCCCTCGCGCAGGTAGTACTGGCGCACCAGGCCGTTGAAGTTGATGGGTGCGTTCTCGCCGACATAGACCTGGTAGTCGGTGACCTCGGGGACCTCGCGCAGCTCGCCGGCGAGCGCGTCGAGCACGCGGGCGGTCTGCTCGAGACTGGTGCCCTCGGGCATGTCCACCACCACCTGGAACTCCGACTTGTTGTCGAAGGGCAGCATCTTGAGGATCACGGTCTTGTTGTAGCCGAGAAACAGCGAGGCCCCGATCAGCACCAGCACCACTACAAGCATCAGCCAGCGCAGGGGGGCGCCCTTGCGCTCGCGCAGCATGGGGCCGTTGACGGCGCGGAAGAAGCGGTAGAGCCGGTCGGAACCGGGCTTTTCCCGGCCGCCCTCTTCCCCGTGTCCGTGGTGCACCTTGAGCAGCTTGAGCGACAGCCAGGGGGTGATCACGAAGGCCACCGCCAGCGAGATCAGCATCCCGGTGCTGGCGTTGATGGGGATGGGGCTCATGTAGGGCCCCATCAGGCCGCTGACGAAGGCCATGGGCATCAGCGCGGCGATCACGGTGAAGGTGGCCAGGATGGTGGGCCCGCCCACCTCGTCGACGGCCAGGGGAATGGCCTCGACCATCCGCTGACCGGTCTCCTGCATGTGGCGGTGGATGTTCTCCACCACCACGATGGCGTCGTCCACCAGGATGCCGATGGAGAAGATCAGCGCGAACAGCGAGACGCGGTTGAGGGTGAAGCCCCAGGCCCAGGAGGCGAACAGCGTCACCGCCAGGGTGATCAGCACCGCGGCACCCACCACGATCGCCTCGCGGATCCCCAGGAAAAGCGCCACCAGGATCACCACCACGCCGGTGGCGAAGACCAGCTTCTTCATCAGCTTCTTGGCCTTGGCGTCGGCGGTGGCCCCGTAGTTGCGGGTGACCGTGGCCTCCACGCCCTCGGGGATGTAGGTCCCCTTGAGGTCCTCGAAACGGTCGATCAGGCGCTCGGCGATGGTGACCGCGTTGGTGCCCGGCTTCTTGGCCACCGCCAGGGTCACCGCGGGGAACTGGCCGGCCGCCTCCAGGCCCTTGGCAGCCGCCGCCGGGCCGCTGCCGAACCAGACGTAGCTCTCCGGGGTGTCCGGCCCCAGGCGGATGTCGGCGACGTCCTCGAGATACACCGGCGCGCCGTCGTGCATGCCCACCACCAGCGAGCTGACCTCCTCGGGGCGGGTCATGAAGTGGCCGGCCTGGACCGGGATCTCGAGGTTGTTGCCCACCAGCTCGCCGGCATCGCGCGAGGCGTTGGCCGCCAGCAGGCTGTTGCGCAGGGCATCCAGGGAGATGTCGTAGCCCGCCAGACGCTGGGGATCGAGGCGGACGTGGAGGACCTTGTCGGGCCCGCCCTTGGTGTAGATGTCGCGGGTGCCGGGCACGCGCTTGAGCTGGGTCTCGATGGCATGGGCCACCTCGAGCAGCTCGTGGGCACCGCGCGACTCGTCCTTCGTCCACAGCGTCAGCGAGACGATAGGCACGTCGTCGATGCCCTTGGGCTTGATGATCGGCTCGCCCACACCCAGCCCCCGCGGCAGGAAATCCTGGTTGGAGAAGATCTTGTTGTACAGGCGCACGATGGCCGCGGTGCGGTCCTCGCCCACCTCGTATTCCACCGTGATCACCGCCATGCCGGGACGGGACATGGAGTAGATGTCGTCGACCCCCTTGATCTCGGAGAGCACCCGCTCGGCCGGTGTGGCCACCAGGCTCTCCACCTCCTCGGCGGTGGCGCCGGGGAAGGGGATGAAGACGTTGGCGAAGGTCACGTCGATCTGCGGCTCCTCCTCGCGCGGCGTGACCAGCACCGCGAACAGCCCCAGCAGCAGGCCCACCAGGGCCAGCAGCGGGGTGATCTCGGTGCGCAGGAACCGGTTCGCGATGCGCCCGGAAATGCCCAGTACGCTGCTCATCAGCCGTGCTCCCCGGCCGCGCCCTGCTCGGCCTCCCGGCGGAACTGTTCACGGGCGACGACGCCCGCCCGGACCGGGTCGACCGCCACCTGCTCGCCGTCCTCCAGGCCGGCGAGGATCACCACGCGGCCGTCGATGCGATGCCCCAGGCGCACGTGGCGCATGTGGACCTTGCCCTCGGCATCCACCACGTACACCGCGGTGACCTCGCTGCGGTGGGCCACGGCCTCTGCCGGCACCGTCAACCGCCGATCGGTACCCAGGTCGAAGGCCACCTTGACGAACATCCCCGGGAACAGCCCCTCGGTGCCCTTGGGCAGGTTGACCCGCACGCGAAAGGAGTGGGTGGTGGGATCGGCGTAGGGGTAGAAAGTGAGCGACTCCGCGTCGATCTCGCGGGCCTCGCCGTTGGTGGCCCCGGCCCCGGGCTCGCTCACCAGCACCCGCGCCTTGCGCCGCTCGCGCACGGGGTCGATGAAGCGCTGGGGCACATGGACCACCACCCGCATCTCCTCGAGCGACAGCCCCGAAATCAGCTTCTGGCCGACGTTGGCGGCCTCGCCCTCCTCCACGTGGCGCTCGGTGACGATGCCGGAGAAGGGTGCGCGCACGACCGTGTAGGAGAGCTGTTCCTCGGCCTCCTCGACCTGGGCGCGGGCCGCTTCCAGTCGGGCCCGGGCGGAGTCCAGGGCGGCCTCGGCGCGGTCCATCTGCGAGCGTGAGACCAGGTCCCGCTCGAAGATGTCCTTCACCCGCCGATACTCCGAGCGGGCCTCCTCGAAGCGGGCCTGGGCCTCGGTCAGGCTGGCCCGGGCCTGGGACAGCTGGGCCCGCTGCGACTCGTCGCGAAAGCGCAGGATGACGTCGCCTTCCTCCACGTAGTCGTCGACGTCGAAGTTGAGCTCGCGGATCCTTCCCGAGGTCTCGGCGGTCAGCGTGGCCTGGGTGACCGCCTCCACGGTCCCGTCCAGCAGGCGCATGCGGGGGACGTTGGTCCACTCCGCCGGTTTCACCTCGAGACCGGCGGCACCCGTCTCGGCGGCGGCCAGCGGGGCGGCGGCCCACAGACCCAGGCTCAGAATCATCAGCAATCGACGCATGGCTCCAGCTCTCCAACAGCGGTTTGGCGCGTATCCTACCAGAGCAATATTAGTTTTTTCTAATACGCAGCAATTCGGCTGATCCGTCGGGCGCGAGAAACTGGTGTTCAACCAGTGTAGTGGCTAACCTTAGGGTCTGATCGAATCTTCAACGGGAGAGGCACGCCATGATGAAGGGAGTCAGCCTCGTGTTGCTCGCGCTGGTCGGTCTGACCGGCACGATCGCGGCCCAGGCGGAAATCTACAAGTGGACCGACAAGGACGGCGTCACCCACTACTCCGAGATCCCGCCCTCGGAGAACGGCGCCGCGCCGGTGGACGATCCCTATGCCGACGGCGACCGACCGTCCCGGCCCGCGCCCGCGCCCGCCGGCCCGGCGAAGCAGCCCGCCCCGGAGAAGCCCGCGGAGCCCGAGGCGGAGGCCGGGGACGGCGAGAAGCCGGCCGACGACATGCCCGACGAGGTGGCCGCCTGGCACTGCAACAAGGCCCGCGAGCAGCTCGAGAAACTCGAGACCAACCCGGGTCGCCTGCTGCAGAAGAACGAGGCCGGCGAGTACGAGCGGGTGAGCGAGGAGCAGCGGCAACAGATGATGAACGAGCAGAAGAAGCGGATCGAGCGCTTCTGCCGCTGACCCGCGACCACCACGCGAACCGCAACGGATCCACCGAGGAGCATCCATGCCACAACTGCGAATCCTGACCAACGTCGAGCTCGACGCGGCCCGCAGCGAGGAGCTGCTGCACAAGGCCTCGGCGGAAGTCGCGGACATGCTGGGCAAGGCCGAGCGCTTCGTCATGGTGGTGATCGAGGGCGGTCACCACATGAGCATGGGCGGCTCGAACGAGGCCTGCGCCTACCTCGAGCTCAAGAGCATCGGCCTGCCCGAGGAGCGCACCGCCGAGTTCTCCAGCCGCCTGGCCAACTTCGTCGAGGCCCACCTGGCGATCCACGCACCGCGCGTCTACATCGAGTTCGCCAACGCCGAACGCCACATGTGGGGCTGGGACGGCAAGACCTTCTGACGGCCGGCCCCCTGCCCCCGCCGATTCACGGCGGCCCGCCGTCGGCGGGCCGCTTTCGTTCAAAAACCGGAAAAACGACACGACCCATGCGAGCGACCCGCTTTCCTCTCTCGACCCTCAAGGAAACCCCCGCCGACGCCGATATCGTCAGCCACCAGCTGATGCTGCGCGCCGGCATGATCCGCCAGCTGAGCAGTGGCCTCTACACCTGGATGCCGCTGGGCCTGCGCGTGCTGCGCCGGGTGGAGGCCATCGTGCGCGAGGAGATGGACCGCGCCGGAGCCCTGGAGGTCCTGATGCCCGCCGTCCAGCCGGCCGAGCTGTGGGAGGAATCCGGGCGCTGGCAGAAGTACGGCCCCGAGCTGTTGCGCCTCAAGGACCGCCACGACCGCGACTTCTGCTTCGGCCCCACCCACGAGGAGGTGGTCACCGACCTCGCCCGCCGGGAACTGCGCAGCTACAAGCAGCTGCCGGTGACCCACTACCAGATCCAGACCAAGTTCCGCGACGAGATCCGGCCGCGCTTCGGCGTGATGCGCTCGCGGGAATTTTTGATGAAGGACGCCTACTCCTTCCACATGGACGATGCCTCGCTGGCCGAGACCTACGGCCTCATGGTGGACGCCTACAGCCGCATCTTCTCGCGGCTGGGCCTCGACTTCCGCGCCGTGGAGGCCGACACCGGCAGCATCGGCGGCCGCGCCTCGCACGAGTTCCACGTGCTGGCCGACTCCGGCGAGGACGCCATCGCCTTCTCCAGCGAGAGCGAATTCGCCGCCAACGTCGAGCTCGCCGCCGCCCTGCCCCCCGAGGCGCCGCGCCCCGAGCCGCGCGAGGCGCTGGCCACCGTGGACACGCCCGACCAGCAGAGCATCGCCGAGGTCGCCGCGTTCCTCGACGTGCCGCCCTCGCAGTGTGTCAAGACCCTGATCGTCGAGGGTGCCGAAGGCGACCCGGTGGCCCTGGTGCTGCGCGGCGACCACGAGCTCAACGACATCAAGGCCGAGGCCCTCGAGGCGGTCGCCGAACCCCTGGCCTTCGCCGACGAGGCCACCATCCGCCGGGTCGCCGGCAGCGGCCCCGGCTCGCTGGGCCCCCGCGGGCTGGAGATCCCGGTGATCGTCGACCACGCCGCCGCCCGCGCGGCGGACTTCGTCTGCGGCGCCAACGTCGACGGCCAGCACCTGCGGGGCGTCAACTGGGGCCGGGACCTGCCCGAGCCCGAGACCGCCGACCTGCGCAACGTGGTCGAGGGCGACCCCTCGCCGGACGGTCGCGGGCACCTCTCCATCGTCCGCGGCATCGAGGTGGGCCACGTCTTCCAGCTCGGCGACACCTATTCCCGCGCCATGGGCCTGACGGTGCTCGACGAATCCGGCCGCGAGCGCACCCCCACCATGGGTTGCTACGGCATCGGCGTGTCGCGGCTGGTGGCGGCGGCCATCGAGCAGAACCACGACGACCGCGGCATCCGCTGGCCCGAGCCCATCGCGCCGTTCCAGCTGGCCCTGATCCCCATCAACCTGCACAAGTCCGAGCGCCTGCGGGAGGCCGTGGAGAGGCTCTACACGGAACTCCGGGCCGCCGGCATCGACGTCCTGCTCGACGACCGTGATGCCCGGCCGGGCTTCAAGTTCGCCGACTGCGAGTTGATCGGCATCCCCCACCGGCTGGTGATCAGCGAGCGCGGCCTGGATGCCGGGCAGGTGGAATACCGCCGCCGCGGCGACGACCAGAGCAGCGACCGGCCCCTGGAAGGCATCGTCGAATTCCTGCGGGGACAGGTGGATGGCGGGGCGGGCTGACCGGTCCCGCCGACCGCTGGCCTGGCTGCTGGCGGCGATCCTGCTCGTCCCGGCCGCGGTCGGGGCCCGTGACGTCGACCCCGAGTTGCGGGCCAAGCTCAAGGCCGCCGTGGAGCTCTCGGACAGCTTCCGGGACCGCTTCGCGGCCGAGGTCTGGCTGTTCGACATGTCCAACCGACTGGCCGACCGGGTGCCCGACGCCGACTATCGCCTGCGCCTGCTGCGCCTGGTGCACCAGGAAGCGACCCGCGTGGACCTGCCGCCGGAGCTGGTGCTGGCGGTGATCGAGGTGGAGAGCGGTTTCGACCGCTTCGCCCTGTCCCACGCCGGGGCGCAGGGGCTGATGCAGGTGATGCCCTTCTGGCTCGAGGAGATCGGCCACCCGGAGGACAACCTGATCGAGATGCGCACCAACCTGCGCATGGGCTGCACCATCCTGCGCCACTACCTGGACATGGAGGACGGCGAGCTGGCGCCGGCCCTGGCACGCTACAACGGCAGCCTGGGCAGCCGACGCTATCCCGACCGGGTGCTCACGGCCCTGAGCGAGCGCTGGTACCAGCGCTGACCGGACCTGGCTCGCCGGGCGGGGCCGGCAGGCCGCTCAGCCGGTGGTGAAATCGGCGGGGACGGGTTCGGGCGCTTCGGCCGGCTGGCAGTCGAGGTCGCTCACCACCGCCATCCGCGGCCCTTCCCCGAGCCACTCGCGCAGCTCGGCCAGGGCCGCATCCGGGCCGCAGGCGAGCACCTCCACGCTACCATCGGAACGGTTGAGCGCATGACCCACCAGCCCCAGCGCCCGGGCCCGTTCCCGGGTGGACTGGCGGAAGAACACCCCCTGGACACGGCCGGTCACGCGGCAGCGCATGCAACTCACGGCAGGCTGACCTCCGCCTCCTGCCCGGCCACCAGGCCTTCGCCACCGGTGAACGCCACTTCCACGGCGTAGCCGTCCTCGGTGGGTGCCACGGCCACCACTTCGGCGTCGAACGCCTCGCCGCCGACGCTCACCCGGGCCGCGTCGCCCAGCACCACTCCCGCGGCCTGTTCGGCCGTGACACGGACGCGGGCGCGCATGCGATCGGCACGGGCCACCTCCACCAGCGGCCGGGCGCTCTGCTCGGCGATCACCGCCTCGCCCGGCGCGACGTGCACCGCCAGCACCCGTGCGGGAAACGGCGCGTTGATCTCGGCGTACTCTCGGTCGAGCTTCGCCAGTGCCAGCCCCGCCCGGGCCTGGCGATAATCGGCGTCGACGGCGAGGAAGGCGATCTCGTCCTGGCGCAGCTCCACCTCCGAGAGCACGGTACGGTCGAAGAGCTCCTGGGAACGCTCGAACGCGCGCTTGGCCTCGTCGCGTTCCGGCTCGATGCCCTCGACCCGCGCCCGGGCCCGCTCGACACGGGCATCGAAGGGTCGCGCGTCCAGGGCCACCAGGCGCTCGCCGGTCTCGACCCGCTGACCGGGGGCGACGGCGACGGTGGCCACCTTGCCCGAGACCGGGGTGGACAGGGCCACCTTGCCGGCCCAGGTGAGCTGGGCGGGGTAGTCCGCGGCGCCGGCCACGCCGGCGGCCAGCCACAGGGCGCCCGCAACGAGCGACTGTGCGCGGCGGATCGTGGTTCGCTTGCTCATGCCTTCATTCCTCCGGTTCCAGTGCGCTGACGGTGCGTCCCATGAGGGCCTGCAGTTCGGCCCAGGCCAGCGCCATCGCGAATTCGGTCTGGCGCATCCTGAAGCGGGCACGGGTGTGCTCTACCAGGGCATCGCCCAGGTCGGTGGCCACCTCCAGGTCGTAGAGGGAACGCGCCCGGTCGAGATAGATCTCGCGGTAGTCGAAGCGGACCCAGTCCGACTCGCGGCGCGCCTGGAGGTCGGCGATCTGCTGCCAGAGCTCCAGGGCCCGCTGGCGAATGTCGCGCCGGGCCTCGGCCAGTCGCGCCTGGGCACGCAGCTTCTCGGCGCGGGCCTCGGCCACCGCCGCGGCCACGCGCCCGCCCCGGTAGAGGGGCACGTTCAGGCGCAGGCCCGCCTGGAGATCGTCGCGGCCGGAGAGATCGCGCCGGTAGGCATTGGCCGCCAGCTCCAAATCCAGGCTCGGCCGGCCGCTGCGCCGGGCCGCCTCGATCCGCCCCTGGGCGGCCTCCACGGCCTTTTGCAGGGCCTGGATGCGGGGATTGTTCTCCAGGGCCTTCTCGATGATCGCCTCGAGCTCGCCGCGTTCGCGGTCGAAGAGGTGGCCGAAGTCCGGCGGCACGAGTTCGGCGGGCACCTCCTCGGGCCGGTCGAGGATCTCGGCCAGTGCCTGGCGGGTGGTGCGCTGGCGGTTGGCGGCGGCGGTGCGCCGGGCCAGCACCTCCTGGTACTCGGCCTCCGCCGCCAGCAGGTCCACGTCGTTGATCTCGCCGAGCTCGGAGCGGTCCTCGACCTTGTCGAAGTCGATGAACTCGATGGCCATGCGCTCGTTGATCACGCGGTACTCGATGTCGGCAAGGAGGACGTCGAAGAAGCGGCGCATGATCTCCAGCCGGCGTTGCTGCAGCCGGTCGACATAGCCCTGCTCGGCACTGTCGACCTCGGCGGCACTGGCCCCTTCCAGGGCGTCACGCCGGCCCGCGTCCCAGAGGCGCTTGCTGGCATAGATCCCCAGCTGATGGTCGTCGCGGTGGTCGGCCAGGTCGCTGGCCTCTTCGTTGGGATCGACGAAGCGCAGCTGGCCCTCGGCCCGCACTTCCCAGCCGTAGCCGGCTTCGATGGCCGCCTGGCGGGCCTCGGCGGCATCCACCTGCGCCTTTCCCAGGAGCACGTCATAGTGCGGTGCGCCGGCCATGGAGAGCGCATCCCCCAGGCCCAGCGGCTGCGGCAATGGCGCGGACTCCGCCCCGGCCGCGGAAACGGCCAGGCCGGTGGCGGCGGCGAGAAGGCGTGCGCGCCAGCGACGTGCGGCACGGTAGCTCATGTGCACGGACTCACCTCCGTGTTCTGTCTCTGGGATGGGCCCCGGCCGGGCCGGGGCGTCGGTCTGCCGGTCCCGGGTCGCGATCAGCGCTGCTCGCGGCGCTTCTGGCGCTTGTACCGGGTGAAGCTGGTGTTCTTGTAGTGGCCCTCGGCGAAAAACTCGCCCAGCCACAGGAACTGGTCGGCGGTGGAGGTGGGGCCGGTATGGCGGACCTTGAGCTCTCCGTCGAGGCCGAAGAAGGCGAGCACCGGGGTGGCGCGGACGCGGTACTTGTCGAAGGCGAACTCCTTCTGCTTCATCCGGTTGCCCTCGAAATCGGTGATTTCCAGGTCGCCTTCGATGTCGACGGTGAAGTTGCGGAAGTGCTCGCGGTAGTAGTCCTGCACCTCCACCTGGTTGAGCTGGGTGGTGCGCATGCGGTGACAGAAGGGGCACTCGTCCATCTCGAAGAAGATGAAGATGCCGTCCTTGCCCTCGTCCCGGGCGATCTGCAGCTCCTCGGAGAAATCACCGAAGGTGGAGTTGAAGAAGTGGTCATCCGGGGCACGGGTTTCCGCGGCGGCCACCGCGACACCCAGCTGAACGACCAGGAGGGTGAACAGAAGGAGCAGTCTATTCATCTCGGGCACCTGCTTCGCCATGGACTAAAACGCATATTCTAGCGAGCGAGACTCGGCTGGCGAATAAAACTTCATTATCCCGGGTATTTTGATGCCCTATCACCAGCCCGGCCGTCACTCGCTGATCACCTGTTCCAACCACTCGGTGGTGACCGCGCCCACCTGCCGGCGGACGATCTCGCCCTCCGGCGACACCACCACCGTGGTGGGCAGACCGCGGATGCGCCCGAACGGCGTGGAACCGCGCGGGGAAACGGGGAACACCGGGTAGCTGATGAACTGGTCGTCGACGAAGCGCCGCAGCTCCTCCTCGCCGATCCGCTCGGGGTTCACCCCCCAGACCACCGCGTCCTCGTCCTTGTGCGCGTCGTGGAACATCACCAGCTCGGGGATCTCCTCGAGGCACGGCGGGCACCAGGTGGCCCAGAAGTTGACGATCACCCACTTGCCCTCGTGGTCGGCGATCCGGTGGGTCTCGCCGTCGAGATCGGTGAGCGCGACGTCGGAGACCTCGCCGGCCTGCACCATCGTCGCCAACGCCAGGCCCAGCAGGGCCGCCAGCCATCGAACACCATGGAAATTCATCAGTGACTGTCTCCCTTGTGTGACAGGTAGAGCGCCAGGCCCAGCAGGGCGATGCCGCCCGCGAACTGCAACAGGTCCATGGGCGTCTTGAAGGACATGTTGAGCGCGTACTCGAAGAACTTGACGATCAGGATCATCAGCACGACCTTGGCCAGCCGGCCCTTGAGGTCGTCGAGGCTGGTGATCATCAGCACGTTGCTCGCCGCGGTATGCCCCTTGGCCTGGTCGATCTCCTTGATGAACAGCTCGTAGAGACCGAAGGCGAAGATCAGCAGCACCGTGGCCAGCAGGTAGCCGTCCACCACTTCGACCACGTGGGTGATGGTACTGTTCCGCAACTCGAGGCGCGCCGCGGTCTCCAGTTCCGGCGAGGCGTAGTGGACCAGGTGGGTGAGCATGTAGAAGGCATCCACCGTGGCCACGAAGAACATCGCCAGGCCGGCGACCAGGCTGGTCACCACGGCCACCAGCACCACCAGGCGGCTCTCCCAGAGCACGTATTCGAAAAACCGCTGCATCGGATTCCGGGTCCTCGGGTATGGATGGGCGCCGGGGCCTCCCCGGGCACAAAAAAGGGGCCGGACGGCCCCTTTCTCGGTCTGCCGGGATGGCCCGGCTTACTGGCGCAGGTAGGCCTTGTCGGAGGCCTCGACGTTGCCCAGCGACCAGGCACCGCGGGTCTTGGCGTGCTCGACGGCGGATTCCACCGCGGCCGCACCGGGGTTGGTCTCGATGTCGAGCGACTGCCCCGGGTAGATCAGGTCGGCGTCCTCGATCCGGTCGCTGTTGTTCTTGTAGATCAGCGGCCACTGGTAGGGGTTGCCGTAGATCTCGTCCTTGCCGGAGATGCCCCACAGGCTGTCGCCGCGGACCACCTCGTAGACCATGGACGCGTCCTGGAGGGCGGCCAGCTCGGCGGCCAGCTCCTGGGCATATTCGTTGGCCGCGGCACCGTCGCCGGACTTGATCAGCTCCAACAGCTCGTTCAGCCGGGCCTTCTGCTCGGCATCGAGGCCCTGGATGTCCTTGAGCTCGAGATAGGTCAGGCGAGCGTCTTCCAGCTTCTTCTGGTTGATGGCGTCCGCCGCCTGTTCCCGGGCCTTGCGGGCCAGCTCCTGCGCCTTGGCGTATTCCTTCTCGCCCAGTGCCATCTCGGCCTGCTTGATGATGTCGCCCGTGGTGGTCCACTCGTAACCCATGGATGCAGCGCGGTCGTTCATCGACTTGGCAACCGCGATGGCCCGCTCGGCGGCGGCCTTGCTCACGCCCGTCTGCTCGGCAGCGCCGTTGTCGACGGCCTCGGGACCCTTCTGGCCAGCCGTGCTGGCACAACCCGCGGCGATACCCAGCGCCAGCGCCGCGATGGTCAGGCTCTTGCCCGTTGCTTGGAAATTCATCTGCACCCTCCAGGATGATTATTCAGTCCCGCCGGCAACCCGGCGTTCGATGACCGCTGACGTCCAGGGCCGAACCCTGCACGAAGGAATATAGCGAAAATTATCACCCCCTTCTGACAGGGGTCAACTCGGGGCCGTGAGCCCTATACAATACTGCCCAGCCCGTTTTTACGAATGGATGACACCCCGGAGGTGCAATGGATTACATCCTGGTTCTCTACTACAGCCGCGACGGCTCCACGGCCAACATGGCCCAGCGCGTGGCAAGGGGTGTCGAGGAGACCGGGGGCCTGGAGGCCCGCCTGCGGCGTGTGCCCGACGTATCGCCGGACACCGAACACCGTGCGCCCGAGATCCCCGAGGCCGGACCACCCTACGCCAGCCACGACGACCTGGCGGACTGCGCCGGCCTGGTGCTGGGCAGCCCCACCTACTTCGGCAACATGGCGGCCCCGCTCAAGCACTTTTTCGACCAGAGCACCTCGCTGTGGATGTCGGGCAAGCTGGCGGGCCGGCCCGCCGGGGTCTTCACCTCCACGGCCAGCCCCCACGGCGGCCAGGAGGCCTCGCTGCTGACCATGATGATCCCCCTGCTCCACCACGGCATGCTCATCACCGGCCTGCCCTATACCGAGCCGGCCCTGCTCCGGACCCAGCGCGGCGGCTCGCCCTACGGCGCCAGCCACCAGTCCGGCGGTGCCGGCACCGAGCTCACCGAAGAGGAGGCCGAGCTCTGCCGGGCACTCGGCCGCCGCGTCGCCAACGCCGCCCGGCGGCTGCATGACGGCTGAGGCCCCCGCGAGCGCCCGCCTGGCACGCGGGGTCGCCCTGGGTGGCCACTTGGGGCTGCTGGCCCTGGTGGTGGCCTGGAACGCCTGGTGGTCGCCGTCGACCCTGTTCCCCGTGGCGCTGGTGCTGCTGTTGCAGGGCGTGCCGCTGCTCTTGCCACTGCACGGCCTGCTCCACGGCCGCCTCTACACGCACGCCTGGAACGCCATGCTGGTGCTGGCCTATTTCGCCTTCGGCGTGATGGAGGCCTACAGCAACCCCGCGGAACGCGCCTTCGGCATCGCCCTGGCCGGGCTGTCGCTGGCGACCTTCACCGGCTGCCTGGTCTACGTCCGCCGCCAGGCGCGCTGGCTGCGGCGGCGAGCCCGGCAAGAGGCCCTCGACCATGGCGACTGAAACGATCCGGTCGGGCGCGGAGCTGGAGGCGCTGGGCCGGCACCAGCCGGGTGCCGTCCTGCTGGTCAGCTCGCCCAACTGCAGCGTCTGCACGCCGGTGCGGGCCAAGCTCGCCGAACTGGTGGCGACCCGCTTCCCCCGCCTGCAACTGGCCGAGCTCGACGCCGGCGAGCACCCCGAGCTGGCCGCCCAGCAGGGGATCTTCAGCTTTCCCACGGTCGTGGTCTACATGGGCGGCGGCGAGGTGCTGCGCCGCTCCCGCGCCTTCGGCATGGGCGAGATCACCGCCGCCATCGAGCGGCCCTACGCCATCCTCGCCGGCGACTGAGCCCGCCGCCGGGTATGGAATTTCCCCCCGGGCGTCCCTATGATCACGGGAAACCGCCCACGAATCGGTAACGCGCCAAGGTCACCCATGCTCAAGAAGTGTCTGTTTCCCGCCGCCGGCTACGGCACCCGGTTTCTGCCGGCCACCAAGGCGATGCCCAAGGAAATGCTTCCCATCGTCAACAAGCCCCTGATCCAGTACGGCGTGGAGGAGGCCCTGGAGGCCGGGATGGACCGCATCGCCATCGTCACCGGTCGCGGCA
Organism: Halothiobacillus sp.; assembly: GCA_018623495.1. Lineage (GTDB taxonomy): Bacteria > Pseudomonadota > Gammaproteobacteria > JAAZVP01 > JAAZVP01 > JAAZVP01. The sequence goes on from JAAZVP010000005.1 coordinate 46,444, forward strand.
AGCGGGCCATCGAGGACCATTTCGACATCTCCTACGAGCTCGAGCACCAGATCCGGGGCACCGACAAGGAGGAACGGCTGGCCGACATCCGCCGGCTGATCGACGAGTGCACCTTCTCCTACACCCGCCAGCTGGAGATGCGCGGGCTGGGCCACGCCATCCTCACCGGCGAGACGCTGATCGGCCGCGAGCCCTTCGGCGTGCTGCTGGCCGACGACCTCTGCGAGGGCGAGGACCACGGCGTGCTCAAGCAGATGGCCCGGCTCTACGAGCAGTACCACTGCTCCATCGTGGCCGTGGAGGAGGTCCCCGAGACCGAGGTGCACAAGTACGGCGTGATCCGCGGCGACCGCCTCGAACCCGGCATCCACCGGGTGCGCGACATGGTGGAGAAACCCGCGCGCGAGCAGGCCCCCAGCAACCTCGCCATCATCGGCCGCTACATCCTCACCCCCGACATCTTCGACATCCTGCGCAAGACCCCGCCCGGCAAGGGGGACGAGGTGCAGATCACCGACGCGTTGCTGGAGCAGGCCAAGGCGGGCAACGTCATCGCCTACCAGTTCCGTGGCCAGCGCTTCGATTGCGGCAGCGTCGGCGGCTTCGTCGAGGCCACCCAGCACTTCCATGCCCAGATGGACGACTGACCGCCGGGCGCATTCTTCCACGCGGTCAACGAGTTGACTCGCCCTGCCCGGGTGACACCGGCGGGGAGGGTGGGCTATGGTGGGCGGACATTCACGCAGGGCAGTATCCCGCAATGCAAGTTGAAGACAATTGTTGCGTCGCCATCGACTACACGGTGAAGGACGACGAAGGCACCGTGGTCGACACCTCCGAGGGCCGCGACCCGCTGGTCTATCTCCACGGCCACAACAACATCGTCCCCGGCCTGGAGAAGGCCCTGGTGGGCAAGTCCGAGGGTGACGAGCTGGAAGTCAAGGTGGAGCCCGGCGAGGGCTATGGCGAGCGCGTCGAGGAACTGGTCCAGGACGTTCCCCGGGAGATGTTCCAGGGCGTCGACGACATCCAGCCCGGCATGCAGTTCCAGGCCCAGACTGCCAACGGCCCGCAGATCGTCACCGTCTCCGAGGTGGGCGACGAATCGGTCAAGGTCGACGGCAACCACCCCATGGCCGGCAAGACCCTGCACTTCGACGTCAAGGTCGCCAACATCCGCGAGGCCACCGAGGAAGAGATCGAGCACGGCCACGCCCACGAGATGGCCAGCAACGAATAGGCTCGCTGTCATCGGCGATTCACGAACCCGTGCCAGGATCGGCACGGGTTTTTTTATGTTTCTTCGCATGTTGCCGTGAAACAGGAGGCATACAAGCGACGTGACAGGGATTTCGCGCACCGTTTCGGGCCGATGTTCTTCCTCTCCGTTTGTTGCCGGGTGCGCGAGGCCCTCTCTATATGCTTGCCCAGTGGAATCCCCCTTCGATCCGGGCACCCCGGCGCCTTGGCGAGAAGCATCGACCCCTGCTGCGTCCTGGTGAGGGGTGTCACGCGAAAGTGCGAAGAACGCTTTTATGTCCGAGAGCACCATGAGCGAAGCCACCGGACTGCGTGACTACTTCCTGGTCACGGGCAACTACTGGACCTTCACCGTCACCGACGGCGCCATCCGCATGCTGGTGGTGCTGTTCTTCCACCAGCTGGGCTACACCCCGCTGGAAATCGCCCTGCTGTTTCTCTTCTACGAGTTCTTCGGCGTGGTCACCAACATGGTGGGCGGCTGGCTGGGGGCGCGCATCGGCCTCAACCGCACCATGCAGCTGGGCACCGGCCTGCAGATCGTCGCCCTGCTGCTGCTCACCGTGCCCGAGCCCTGGCTGTCGGTGGGCTACGTGATGTTCGCCCAGGCGCTCTCCGGGATCGCCAAGGACCTCAACAAGATGAGCGCCAAGAGCAGCGTCAAGGCGCTGGTGGCCGACGAGGACTCGCGGCTGTTCAAGTGGGTGGCCGTGCTCACCGGCTCCAAGAACGCGCTCAAGGGGGCCGGCTTCTTCGTCGGCGGGCTGCTGCTGGCGGTGGTGGGCTTTCGCTGGGCGCTGGTCATCCTGGCCGGTGCCCTGGCCGTCGCCCTGGTGGTCACCCTGCTCCTGCTGCCGACGGGGATGGGACGCTCGAAGGCCCGGCCACGGTTCAACCAGGTGTTTTCCAACACCCGCGAGATCAACTGGCTTTCCGCCGCCCGCTTCTTCCTGTTCGGTGCCCGCGACATCTGGTTCGTGGTCGCCCTGCCGGTCTTTCTCTACTCCCTGGGCTGGGACTTCTGGCAGGTGGGGGCCTTCCTCGCCCTCTGGGTGATCGGCTACGGCATCGTCCAGGCGGGCGCGCCGCGCTTTCTGAAAAACCCCCGCTCCCCGCGCGGGCCGGACGGGACCACCGCCCGCCTCTGGACCTTCGCCCTCGCCGCCATCCCCGCGGGCATCGCGCTGGGCATGATGGCGGGGCTGGATCCGGCGTGGGTGGTGGTCGCCGGGCTGGCGGTGTTCGGCGTGGTCTTCGCCATCAACTCCAGCGTCCACTCCTACCTGATCCTGGCCTACTCCGACCACGACAAGGTCGCCCTCAACGTGGGCTTCTACTACATGTCCAACGCCGGCGGTCGACTGGTGGGCACGGTGCTCTCGGGCTGGGTGTTCCAGGAATACGGCCTGGTGGGCTGCCTGTGGGGCTCGACGCTCTTCGTCCTCGCCGCGGGACTGCTTTCCCTCCCCCTGCCCGGGTCACGCCGGGCCGTGACACCGGCCTGACCGGCGCGCCTCGCAAACCCGGCTGCATGGCCGGCCGCTCCCGCCTGGCCCCTTGGCGGCCCCGGCGCCTCCGGGCCGACCCGACCTTCGGCGAGGGGAAAGGCAGGAAAGCCCGTTCAGGCGGAGACCCGCAACAGGTGGACCCCGAACAGCCCGCGGGAGTCGGTCCAGAAGCCGTCCGGCTCGAAACCGGCCGCCCCGGCCAGCGACTCGAACTCCGCGGGCGTGTACTTGTAGGAGTTCTCGGTGTGGATGGTCTCGCCGGGGGCGAACGCGAAGGCCCGGTGGCCCAGCCGGATGGCCTGCGGCGAGCGGGCCTCCAGGTGCATCTCCACCCGCCCGGCGTCGCGGTTGTAGAAGGCACGGTGGGCGAAACCCATCGTTTCGATCTCGGCGTCCAGTTCCCGCCGCATCCGCTCCAGCAGGTTGCGGTTGAAGGCCGCCGTGAGCCCGCGGGCGTCGTTGTAGGCGGCATCCAGGATGGCGGGATCCTTCTTGCGGTCCACGCCGATCAGCAGCCGGCCGCCCGTCCCCAGCTCGCCGGCGATCCGTGACAGCAGGGCCCGGGCCTCGACGGGCTCGAAGTTGCCGATGCTCGAACCGGGAAAGAAGGCCAGCCGGCCTTGCCCCCGGGCCTCGGGCAGGTGAAAGGGCCGGGTGAAGTCGGCGCACAGCGCGTGCACCTCCAGCCAGGGATGGTCCACGGCCAGCCGGCGGGTGGAATCGAGGAGGAAGTCGCCGGAGATGTCCAGCCCCGTGTAGCTGGCCGGTTGCAGGGCATCGAGCAGGATGCGGATCTTGCGGCTGGCCCCGCTGCCGAACTCCACCAGCCGGCAGTCGGTGCCGCAGTGCGCGGCGATCTCGCCGGCGTGGCGCTCGAGGATGGCGGTCTCGGTGCGGGTGGGATAGTACTCGGGCTGGCGGCAGATGGCGTCGAAGAGTTCCGACCCCCGCCGATCGTAGAAGAACTTGGGCGGGATGGCCCTGGGCTCGCGCGCCAGTCCCTCCTCGACGGCCTCGCCCAGCGAGGCGTCGGCCACCGCCACCGAGTGGACCTTCACTGCCGGTTCGCTCATCGGTCCTCCGCCAGCCGGATGCCGGCGAACTGCCAGCGCTCATGGGGGTAGAAGAAGTTGCGGTAGGTGGCCCGGATGTGGGACTCGGGGGTGGCGCAGGAACCGCCACGCAGCACCATCTGGCCGGACATGAACTTGCCGTTGTACTCGCCGATGGCCCCCTCCGCCGGCCGGTAGCCCGGGTAGGCGGTGTAGGGGCTGGCGGTCCACTCCCAGACATCGCCGAAGAGCTGCACCAGCCCGTCGCCGGCGGCGACGGCCGGTTGCAGGTAGCGGCTCTCGACGAAGTTGCCCGCGACGGGGCGCGAGCCCGCGGCGTGCTCCCACTCGGCCTCGGTGGGCAGGCGTGCGCCGGCCCAGCTGGCGTAGGCATCCGCCTCGAAATGGCTCACGTGGCAGACCGGCGCACCGGGATCGAGCTCGCGCAGGCCCGCCAGCGTCATCTGGAACCAGCGCCCGTCGTGCTCCTCCCAGTAGAGCGGCGCCCGCCAGCCCTCCCGGCAGACGGCGGCCCAGCCGTCCGAGAGCCAGAACTCGGGCCGCTGGTAGCCGCCGTCCCGCACGAACTCGAGGTACTCGGCATTGGTCACCGGCCGGCTGGCGAGGGCGAAGTCCTGGAGAAAGACCCGGTGGCGCGGGCCCTCGTTGTCGTAGGCGAACCCCTCGCCGGCGTGGCCGATCTCGACCACGCCCCCCTCGAACTCGCACCGGGTCATCGCCGGTGCCTCCCGCCTCGGCGGCGCCGGCAGCTGGCAGTAGGCGGGGCGCATGGGGTTCTGGCCGAAGATGTGCTTGATGTCGGTACAGAGCAGCTCCTGGTGCTGCTGCTCGTGGTTGAGGCCCAGCTCCACCCGCTCGGCCACGGCGGGCCAGTCGGCGTCGCGGCAATCGAGGATCAGCCATTCCATGGCCTGGTCGACGTGCAGGCGATAGTCGAAGATCTCGCGCACCGTCGGCCGCGCCAGCAACCCGCGGCGGGGCCGGGGATAGGGCGTGCCGTGGGTGACGTAATAGGAGTTGAACAGGTAGTCGAAATCGGGATGGAACGGCCGGTGGCCCGGCTGGAAGCGCCCCAGGAGGAAGGTCTCGTAGAACCAGGTGACGTGTGCCAGGTGCCACTTGGGCGGGCTCACCGAGGGCATGGTCTGGATGACGTAGTCCTCCACCTCCAGCGGTCGGCAGAGGTTCTCGCTCGCCCTGCGCACGCGGCGATAGCGATCGAGCAGGGCCTCGCGGCCGCTCTCGGCCGCCTTCATCACGGGCTGCATCGGGGACTCCCGGTTCGGGCTCCTGCGAGTCTAGTTCACCCCGGCCCGCTCGCAACCAGCGATTCCACGGCCGCCACCAGGGCATCGATCTCGTCAGCGGTGTTGTAGTAATGGGGCGAGGCGCGCACCCGCGCACGGGCGATGTCCAGCCGGGAGGTGCCCGGTACGGAGACCGAGCACTGGATGCCCCGCTCGCGCAGCCGGTCCACCACCACGCCCGCCGGCCAGTCCGCCACCCCGAAGGTGACGATGGCGCTCTGGCGCTCGCCGCGATCGAGGACGGTGATCCCCTCCACGGCGGCCAGCCCCGCCCGCAACCGTCCGGCCAGTTCCGCCAGGCGCTCGCGGATGGCCGCCGGCCCGATGTCGCGGGCCAGCCGCACGGCCCGGCCCAGCCCCAGGCGCAGCGCCGGACCGTGCTCCCAGGATTCCAGCCGCCGGGCGTCGCCCCGCAGCCGGTATTCACCGGCATCCAGCCACTCGGCGCTGCGCATGTCCGGCAAAGGCGGATCGAGCCGTTCGATGCATCCCTCGCGCACCCAGGCGAAACCCGTCCCCCGCGGACCCCGGAGGAACTTGCGGCCGGTGGCGGTGAGGAAATCGCAGGCGACGGCCGCGGGCTCCACCGGCATCTGGCCCACCGACTGGCAGGCATCCAGCAGGTAGAGGCAGTCCCAGCGGCGGGTGATCTCGCCCACCGCCCCGGCGGGATTGACCAGGCCGTCGTGGGTCGGCACGTGGGTCAGCGACACCAGCCGGACCCGCCTCCCCATGGCCTTCGCCAGCGCCCCCAGCGAAACCTGGCCGGAACGGTCGTCGGGGATCGTCTCGATGGTCACGCCATGGGCCCGGTGCAGGCGAAGCAGGGCCAGGTAGTTGCTCACGTACTCGCTGCGCGAGACCAGCACCCGGTCGCCCGCGCGCCAGGGGAGCGCCTGGAGGATACCGCCCCAGGCCCGGCCGGCACTCTCCGCCAGGGCGATTTCGCCGCGCGCGGCCCCGAGCAGTCCGGCGATCTCGTCGTAGACCGCCTCCAAGGCATCGTGCGCCGCCGCGGCGGTCTCGTAGCCGCCGCCCAGCATCTCGCGGTGCAGGTAATCCGTGACCGTCTCGACCACCGCCCGCGGCATCAGCGCCGCGCCGGCATTGTTGAGGTGGTTGACGCGCCCGCAACCCGGCGTCTCCGAGCGCAATCGGCGGACGGCCTCCTCGGTCAGCGACTCGTGCATGCCCACTCCCGATTCCGATATCCTTGCGTCATTGTCCACAGATTCTGTGGAAAAGTCTGTGAACGCACTGGGGTCATGGGCCGCGAAGCAGCGACGGGCGAGGCCCGTGCGCCAGATTGGCGACATTTTGACCATCACCCGCAAGTGACTGATTCCCCGCCGGTTGACAACCACGACCCCGGCCGGGAAGCACCCGGAGAGACGGCTCGGGCGCGGTCCCCGGCCGGCCCTGTGCACAAAGGAGGCACCCTTGCAGGAACCCCGCCCCGAGACACTGCGTTCACCGGCCCTGCGCCTGTTTCTGGCCACGCGCCCGCCCTTCTTGCTCGCCACGCTGGTGCCGGTGGGACTGGGGCTGGCCTTGGCCGCCCACCAGGGCGCCGGCATCGACCCCCTGGCCGCCCTGCTCACCGTGCTCGCGGCCCTATCCCTGCATGCCGGCGTCAACGTGCTCAACGACTACTTCGATGCCCGCAACGGCACCGACGCCATCAACCGCGAGCGGATCTTTCCCTTCACCGGGGGCAGCCGCTTCATCCAGAACGGCATCCTCGGCGCCGACACGATGCGCCGACTGGGGACCGGGCTGCTGGTGGGCACCACCGCACTGGGACTGGTGCTCACCGGGATGGCCGGCCCCGGCCTGGTCCCCCTCGGGCTGGCCGGCATCGCGCTGGGCTGGGCCTACTCGGCCCCGCCGCTGGCCCTCAACAGCCGCGGCCTGGGCGAGTTCTGCGTGCTCGCCGGTTTCGGGCTGCTGCCCCTGGGCGCCTTCTACGTGCAGACCGGCGTGCTCGACCCGCGGGGCCTCTGGGTGGGCCTGCCCCAGGGGCTGCTCACCGCTGCCCTGCTCTACATCAACCAGTTCCCGGACCGCGTGGCCGACCGCCAGGCCGGCAAGTTCCACTGGGTGGCCCGACTGGAGCCCCGCAGCGCCCGCTGGGGCTACTGGATGATGGCCGGCGGGGCCTACCTCGGGCTGGCACTGCTGGTGGCCGTGGACCGTCTCCCGGTCACGGCCCTCGCCGGGCTGGCCACCCTGCCCCTGAGCCTCGCCGCCGCCGTCCTGCTCGGCCGCCACGCCCACCGGCCCCGCCGGCTGGGCGGCGCCATCACCCTGACGCTGGCGGCCATGCTGGCCCACGGATTGCTGGTGAGCCTGGCCCTGCTGCTGGCCTGATCAGGCCCCGGCGATCCAACCCTTCACCCGCTCGCGGATGGCGTCGCGGATCCGGCGGACCTGCTCGAGTTTCTCCTCCTGCGTCCCCTCGACCCTGGAGGGGTCTTCGAAAGGCCAGCGCAGGGTCCGGCGCACGCCCGGAAAGACCGGGCACTTTTCCTCCACGCCCCGCTCGCAGACGTAGATCACGTAGTCGTACAGCCGTCCCTCCCGGAAGAACTGCATGATGCTGTCGGCCCTGGCATCGCTGAGATCGATGCCCTCCTCGCGCATCACCTGGACCACGAGCGGGTGAATGTCGCGGGGTTGCAGGCCCGCGCTCTCCGCCTCGAAGGCCTCCCCGCCCAGGGCATCGAGGTAGGCCTCGGCCATCTGGCTGCGGGCACTGTTGTGGATGCAGACGAAGAGCACGCGCGTGGCCCCCATGAAAAGACTCCTCCCGGAACGAACCGGCTTGTATATTCGGAAAAACGCATATACAGTCTACCGCATATCCGGTTAAGGGAATATGTCCGTGCAAGCCCATCGCCTCTTCCACCTGCTCGCCGATCCCACTCGCCTGCGCCTGACCCTGCTGCTCGCCAGCCAGGGCCGGCTCTGCGTCTGCGAACTGCAACACGCCATCGACGAACCCCAGCCCAAGATCTCGCGCCACCTCGCCGCGATGCGCGACGCGGGCCTGGTGGCCGGCGAGCGCCACGGGCAGTGGGTCCACTACCGGATCCATCCCGACCTGCCGGACTGGGCCCGGGCCGTGATCGAGCGCACGCTCGCCGGCGTTGGCGAACAGCCGCCCTTCGCCGACGACCGCCGGACCCTGGCCGACATGCCCAACCGCCCCGGCGCCGCGTGCACCGCCTGAACCCCCGGAAAGGAGCCATCCCGATCATGCCTCGATCCATCACCGCCCTGCTGGGTGTTGTCACCCTCCTCGCCGCCACTGCCGCGGCGGCCCATGAACCGACCCCCGAGCGGGTGACCGACGGGGTCTACGCCCTGGTGGGACCGATCACCGGCCGCACCGCGGAAAACGACGCCCTCAACAACAACCTGGGGTTCGTGGTCACCGAGACCGGCGTGGTACTCATCGACTCCGGCGCATCGACACTGGGCGCGCAGAAGATCGATGCCGCCATCGACACGGTCACCGACAAACCCGTGACCCACGTGATCAACACCGGCAGCCAGGACCACCGCTGGCTGGGCAACGGCTATTTCCGCGACCAGGGCGCCGAGATCATCGCCCTGGCCCGCACCGTGGCGACCCAGAAGCGCTTCGCCGAACCGCACATGGACCGCCTGGAAGGCATTCTAGGCGAGCGGCTCGAGGGCACCACGCCCGTCCATGCCGCCGATCCCATCGACGCCGACCGCGCTACCTTCGAGATCGGCGGCACCCAATTCCAGCTGCTCTTTTTCGGCGATGCCCACTTCCCGGGCGATGCCGTGGTCTGGCTGCCGAAACAAGAAACCGTATTCACCGGCGACCTGGTCTACGTCGACCGGATGCTGGGCATCCATCCCTTCTCGGATGTCGTCAGCTGGCGCCGGGCCTTCCACGCCATGGAAAAGCTCGAGCCCGAACACGTGGTGCCCGGCCACGGCGGCGTCTGCGACCTGGAACAGGCCCGATCCGAGACCGGCGACTACCTGGACTTCCTGGTCACCGAGGTGCGCGACGCCGTGGCGGACTTCCAGGGCCTGCAGACCACCGTGGACGAGCTCGCCGACGCCCCGCGTTTCGAACACCTCGAACACTTCGATTCCTGGCACCGCACCAACATCAACCGCGCCTTTCTCCAGCTGGAGATGGAGTGATCCATGTTCACGGCCCTCGCCGACAGCCTGGTCTACGGCCTGCTCGGCCTGACCGAGGGCGACCGCCTGGCCGATGCCCTCCACTTCTTCGTGATGGACACGGCCAAGATCTTCGTCCTGCTGGTGGCCGTGATCTACGTGATGGGTCTCTTGCGGGCGCTGGTCAGCCCCGAGAAGGTACGCGGCTACGTGCGCGGCAAGCCGCCCTGGCTGGCGCGGACGCTGGCCATCGGCCTGGGCGCGGTGACCCCCTTCTGCTCCTGCTCCTCGGTGCCGCTGTTCATCGGCTTCGTGGAGGCGGGCATCCCGCTGGGGGTCACCTTCTCCTTTCTGATCGCCAGCCCCATGATCAACGAGATCGCCGTGGTCCTGCTGGCCGGCATCCTGGGCTGGGAGATCGCCGCACTCTACGTGGCCGCGGGGCTCACCGTGGCCTGGGTCGGGGGCATCGTCATGCAGCGCTTTCGCCCCGAGCGCTGGGTGGAGGACTACGTCTGGAAGATCCGGATGGGCGAGACCCATGAACAGGCACCGGATACCTCCTGGGCCGGCCGCCATCGTTTCGCCATGGCCGAGGTGCGCGAGATCCTGCGCCGGGTGTGGAAATGGGTGCTCATCGGCATCGCCGTGGGGGCGCTGTTCCACGGCTTCGTGCCGGGCGACTGGGTCACCGAGCACCTGGGCGGCGAGGGCAACTGGCTGGCCGTGCCCGGCGCGGTGCTGCTGGGCATCCCCCTGTATGCCAACGCCACCGGGGTGATCCCCGTGGCCGAGGCCATGCTGGGCAAGGGCGTGGCCATCGGCACCACCCTGGCCTTCATGATGAGCGTGGCCGCGCTGTCCCTTCCCGAGATGCTCATCCTGCGCAAGGTCATCCGCTGGCCGGCCCTGGCGCTGTTCGCCGGTGTACTGGCCGTGGCCTTCGTGCTGGTGGGCTGGAGCTTCAACCTGATCACCTGAGGAAACCGCAATGACCGACACACCGCCACTCAATCCCGCCATCCGCGACATCGCCGGGCTCGCGGCCTCCATCGCCATCCGCTGCCCCTCCATGACCCACACCCTGGCCGAGCGCCTGCGCGGCCACGGCCTGCCCGAGGGCCAGATCCGCGAGGTGGTCGAGGCCGCGCGGGCGGTCAGCCACGAGGCACGGATCCGCGGCGAGTCGATGCTCGACGCCGTGCTCGCCGGCGAAAGCCCCACCACCTGCATGCAGTCCATGGACGACACCGCGTCCGGCGGCTGTTGCCAGAGCGAGGATGGCTGCAACGACGCGGCCGCGTCCGGCGGCTGCCGTGACGAGGCGGCGAGCGACGGTTGCTGCGGCGAAACCCGAACCGAAACCTGCTGCTAGAGGAACGAGACCCATGAAGACCATCCAGGTACTGGGCAGCGGCTGCGCCCGCTGCGAGAGCACCTACCGGCTGATCGACGAGCTCGCCCGGGAACAGGGCGTGGAAGTCGAGCTGAAAAAGGTCGAGGACATCGCCGAGATCATGGCCATGGGCGTGATTTCCACGCCGGGCGTGGCCATCGACGGCGAGGTGGTGCACACGGGCTCGGTCCCCGACCGCAAGCTCGTCGCCGACTGGCTGGCATGAGGGGGCCCGGGCAATGACCGTCAAGATCGGCATCAACGGCTTCGGCCGCATGGGCCGCCTGGGCTTCCGGGCCGGCTGGGACCATCCCGCCTTCGACGTCATCCACGTCAACGAGACCAGCGGGGACGCGGCCACCGCCGCCCACCTGCTGGAGTTCGACTCGGTCCACGGCCGCTGGCCGCGGATGATCGAGGCGGACAGCGCGGGCTTCTCCGTCGAGGGCCGCCACGTGGGCTTCTCGAGCTTTGCCACGCCCGCGGAGATCCCCTGGGCGGAACGGGGCGTGGAGATCGTGGTGGAGGCCTCCGGCGCCTTCGTCACCCCCGCGACCCTGGCCGGCCACTTCGAGCGCGGCGCGCGCAAGGTGGTGGTGGCCGCACCGGTCAGGGAAGACGCGCTCAACATCGTCATGGGGGTCAACGACCACCTCTACGACCCGGCGCGCCACGACCTGGTCACCGCTGCCTCCTGCACCACCAACTGCCTGGCACCGGTGGTGGCGGCCCTCAAGGACACCGTGGGCATCGAGCGGGGCACCATGACCACGCTGCACGACGTCACCAACACCCAGCGCATCGTCGACAAGCCCCACAAGGACCTGCGCCGGGCCCGCTCGGCCAGCGAGTCGCTGATCCCCACCACCACCGGCTCGGCGCGGGCCATCGGCAGGATCTTCCCCGAGCTCGACGGCCGGCTGAACGGCCTGGCCGTCCGGGTGCCGCTGCAGAACGCCTCGCTCACCGACTTCGTCTTCCAGGCCCCGCGGCCGGTGACCGCCGAGGCGGTCAACGCCCACCTGCGCGCGGCGGCCGAGGGGCCGCTCGCCGGCATCCTGGGCTTCGAGACCCGGCCGCTGGTCTCGGTGGACTACCGCGACGACCCCCGCTCGGGGATCGTGGACGCCCCCTCCACCATGATCATCGACGACCGGCTGGTGAAGGTGCTGGCCTGGTACGACAACGAGTGGGGCTATGCCAACCGGCTGATGGAGCTCACGGCCAAGGTGGCGCAAGCCCTCTGACCCGGCACCCGGCACCGGGGGCGAGAGCCTCCGCCTCGACCGGCGGCCCGGGGTCAGCCGGGGAGGTCGGCCGGTTCGGCACAGCGATCGAGATGCGCGCGGAAGGCCTCGAAAGCGGCCTCGGCGGCCGCCGCGGCGGGGGCATGGTCGGCCGGGCCGCAGAGGCCGTCGGCAAGGTCCCAGAAGGCGCGCCAGTGCCGGCCCACGCCGTCGCCGGCAAAGAAGCGCACGGGCGTGTCCTCGCCCAGCACCCGGCGCACGTGGCGGGCGATCATCGCCCCGCCGAAGCGCGATCCCTCGAGCACGTAGAGCGCCCCCACCAGCCCGGCGGGGGTCGCCAGGCCCGGTGTGCGGATGCCGCTGTCGTCGCTCGGCTCACGCCCCAGGGCGGCCAGGTCGGCCCGCAGGTCGGCGACCCGGCGGGTGAAGCCGTACCCGGGCGCCAGGGCGTCGATGGCCCCGGCGACCTCGGCCTCCAGCCGAGCCTGCGGGGCGTGCAGCGCGGCCAGGGCGCGGCCGTAGGCGGCCTCGTCCAGCGCGTCGGTCACCAGGGGCGCGAGCAGCGCATGGTGGTCCAGCGCCTCGTGGGCCGGGGCCGTCGCCGCTCGCAGGTGGCGGGCCAGGGGGGATTCTCCGGGTCTCATGGGCGCATTTCCCGTTTCAGCAGATCACGCAGGCGCAGCAGCTTGAGGCGAGCCTCGGTGGGCCAGGGGCGGCTGTGGCCGAAACGCTGCTCCACCCATTTCTCGAAGGAACGCCGGGGGGCGATCCCCAGCCGCCCGTCATGATACTCCACCGGCTTGTCCGGGTTGCCGCCCCAGGCCACCTCGTAGACCTGCTCGCCGCGGTGGAGATAGATGCGTGCCCCGTCCGGGGCACCGGGCGTGCCGAGCTCGACGGCCGCCACCCCCGCCATGGCCGACAGCCCCAGCCCGTCGACGTGGCGATTCAGCTGATCGGTGGCCAGCACCAGTTCCGGGTGTTCGCCGAACCAGCGGTCCAGGGCGCGAACGGAATCGTCGTCCACCTCGCTGCCCACGCGGTGGATGCGGTCGCCGGTGCAGAGCACGGCGCCGTCGGCATCGAAGAGCTCGGCCAGCCGCGCACCGATCTCGCCCCAGGCCTCCCCCAGGTCGCCCGCCCGGTGCAGCCCCTGGCGGATTTCGTCGAACTGCCGGTCGAGGCCGTCGAGCATCTCCATGCGCTCGCGGGTCTGCCAGTCGCGCAGCTCGAGGTTGAAGAACCCGGCGAGGTGACTGACGCGCTGCAGGAGCGCGGTGGGCAGCCGCCGGGGCCGCAGGCCGTGACAGGCCACCAGCGCCACCAGCTCGTTGCCGATGACGATGGGCAACGACAACGAGGCCCGCAACCCCATGTTCTGCATGTAGACCTTGTGCACCGGCGAGACGCTGCGCAGGTCGGTATGGGCCAGGTCGGGCGGCCCCTCGTCCACGCCCAGCACCGGCACGTCCTCGGCGCGGCAGTCGGAGATGGTCCGCCAGGGGTTTTCCACGTAGAGGCGACGGGCGATCATGGGGATGTCGCTGGCGGGGAAACGCAGGCCCAGGTAGCTCCCGGTGGCCGCCTCGCCCCGCGACTCGGCGAGCACGGTGCCGTCACCGCCCTCCACGAACTGGTAGTACATCACCCGGTCGAAACCGGTGAGCTCGCGGACGCGCTCCACCAGCGCCTGGCGGCGCTCGGCCAGGTCCGCGGCATCACCCAGGGCCCGGTACTCCCCCGCCGACCAGCGCTCCACGCCCTCCGTGGCCGCCAGGATCTCGATCGTGAAGCCCCCGTCCCGCGCCCGGCACGCCACCAGTTCGACGTCACCGTGACGGCCTTCCAGGGCCGTTTCCAGCACCAGCCGGCTGCCGGGCGGGTCGCCCAGCTCCCGCAGGGGATCGGCGAGCTCGGCCGGCAGCGGCGCGCCGAGGATCGCACCCGGCTCGTGGGCCAGCCAGTCGGCGAGGTTGGTTGCCGTCGGTGTCGCAGAGCGCGGCGGTGGCGCCGAACCGGGCGGCGAGCGCCTCGAGCAGTTGCTCGAGGCTGTCGGCACGTCGCCGGACCACGCCGCCGCGGGCGGGTGTCGAGGACACCGGCGGCAGGTCGCGGCTGTCACCGCGCTTGCGGAACAGCCGCTCGCGCCGGTCGGCCACCTCGAACAGCGACTCGCCCTGGCCGATGCCCTCGGATCGCCCGAGAAACAGGTGTCCACGCCGGTTCAGGGCGAAATGGAAGCGCTGCAACACCCGCGCCTGGAGCCGGGCGTCGAAATAGATCAGCACGTTGCGGCAGGTGATCAGGTCGGTGCGCAAAAACGGCGGGTCGTCCACCAGGTTGTGCCGGGCGAACACGATCATGTCGCGCAGGCGCTTGCCCACCTCGTAGTGCCGATCGGCGGGATGGAAATAGCGCTCGATGCAGTCCGGCGGCAGGGCCTGCAGGGCGGCCGCGGGATACAGGCCGCGCCGGGCGGTATCGAGCGCGTCCTCGTCGATGTCGGTGGCGAACACCTGGATGGTCTGGCCCAGGCCCTGCTCGCGCTGGGCCTCGGCGAACAGGATGCCGATGGAGTAGGCCTCCTCGCCGGTGGCGCAGCCGGCCACCCAGACCCGGATGGAGCCGGCTTCGCCCTTCTCCCGGCAGATGCCGCGGACCGTCTCGGCGAGCGCGTCGAAGGCCTCGGGATCGCGGAAGAAGGCGGTCACCGAGATCAGGATGTCGCGGGCCAGGCGGTCGAGCTCCTCGGGGTGTGCCTCGACCCAGTCGGCGTAGCGGCGGACATCGGTATTGCCGGTGGCCACCATCCGCCGGCGGATCCGCCGCGCCAGGGTGCTGGGCTTGTAGCCCGAGAAGTCGATGTCGCGCCGGCGGCGCACCCGCTCCACCAGGCGCTCCATCAGCTCGGCGGGCAGTTCGTCCCGCCCGGGGGGCCGCATCCGGGCGAACGCCCCCAGGCGCTGCCCGAGCTCCACCGGGGCGAGGACGTGGTCGGCCACGCCCGCCTCGATGGCCGACAGCGGCATGCCCGTGTACTTGGCCGAGTCCGGCGCCTGCGCCAGGGTGAGGCCGCCGGCGGCCTGGATGGCACGCAGGCCGGCGGTGCCGTCCGAGCCGGTCCCCGAGAGCACCACGCCGATGGCCGACTCCCCGGCCTCCGCCGCCAGGGAGATGAAGAACTCGTTGACCGAGGGCTTGGGGACCACCTCGGGATCGGCGTTGACCAGGCGGAAGCGGCCCTCGCGGATCAGCGCCTTGGAACGCGCCGGCACCACGTACACCGTGCCCGGCCGCGGGGTGTCGCCGTCGACCATCTCCTGCACCGCGAGGGCGGTGTCGCGGGAGAGGATGTCCACCAGCATGCTGCGATGGTCGGGGGAGAGATGCTGGAGGACCACGTAGGCGAGCGGCCAGTCGGGCTCGAGGGTCCCCACCAGCTTGCCCAGGGCCTCCAGGCCGCCGGCCGAGGCGCCGATGCCCACCACCATCACCGGCCCGTCCGGCGCGTTGTCCGATTCCGTCTCGCTCAACCCGGCTCCCCCGTGCGTGTTCGCCCGCCCTGCTCCGGATGCCCCTGTCTTTCTATTATGCAAACCCTGTACATGCAAGCGGGAGCAACCCGGCAAGCCGTGGGGAGGCGGGGTCCCCGGCCCGGGCAAGGCATCAGGAACGGGGGCCGGCGAGCCAGTCCTCGAACGCGCCGGCAGGCAGGGGCCGGCTGTAGAAATAGCCCTGCCCCAGGGGGCAACCGGCCTGCCGCAGGAAATCGGCGTGGGTGGCCGTCTCCACCCCCTCGGCGATGATCGCCAGCCCCAGGTTCCGGGCCATGGCGATCACCGCGCGGGTGATGGCGACGTCGGAGGGATCCGCCGGGATGCCGCCGACGAAGGAACGGTCGACCTTGAGCTTGTCGATGGGCATGTCCTTGAGCCGCGCCAGCGAGGAGTAGCCGGTACCGAAATCGTCCACTGCCAGGCACACGCCGAGCTCGCGGAAGGCCCGCAGGAGGTGGACCACCTGGCTGTCCTGGACGATGCCGGTCTCGGTGACCTCGAGTTCCAGCGCCGTGGCCGGCAGCCCCGTCTCCTCGAGCACCTGCTCCACCACCAGTGCCAGCGAGCGGTTCTCCAGCTGGCGACCGGCGAGGTTCACCGAGACGTATTCCAGCGACCGGCCCGCGGCCCGCCAGTGCTGCATCTGTCGGCAGGCCTCGCGCAGGACCCACTCGCCCAGGGGCACGATCAGGCCGGTCTCCTCGGCCAGCGGGATGAACTGGCCCGGGGAGACCAAGCCGCGCCCGGGATCGCGCCAGCGCACCAGGGCCTCGGCCCCCACGGTCCGGCCGTCGGCGAGATCCACCAGCGGCTGGTAGTGGACCTCGAACTCCCCGCGCTCCAGGGCCCGGCGCATGGCGCTGTCGAGCAGGACCCGCTCGCGGCTGGTCTCCACCAGCTCGGGGTGGAACAGGCCGAAGGTGTTCCGGCCCCGGTCCTTGGCCTTGAACAGGGCGGCGTCGGCGTTCTTGAGCAGGGTCTCGGCGGCGAGACCGTCGTTGGGGCTGATGGCGATGCCGATGCTGGCCGTGGTGTAGAGCTCGATCTCGTCCACCTCCAGCGGCCGGCGCAGGCATGCGAGCAGCTCGCCGGCCACCCGCTCGGCGGCCGCGGGGCCCTCGATGGCCTCGAGCAGCACGGCGAACTCGTCGCCGCTCACCCGGGCCACGGTGGCATCCGGGCGCAGCCGCTCGCGGAACCGCGCCGCCACCTGGCGCAGCACGCCGTCGCCCGCCGGGTGGCCGAAGCTGTCGTTGATCGCCTTGAAGCGGTCGAGGTCGCAGTAGAGCACCGCCACCCGCTCGCCGCTGCAGTGGCCACGCTCCAGGGCATGCTCCAGGCGCTCCTGGAACAGCATCCGGTTGGGCAGGCCGGTGAGCGGGTCGTGGTGGGCGAGATGGCGCAGCTCGTCCTCGGTCTGCTTGATCCGGCTGATGTCGGAGAAGACGCTGACGTAGTGGGTCAGGCGCCCGGCGCGGTCGCGCACCGCGCTGATGGTCTGCCACTCGGGGAAGGCCTCGCCGTTGCGCCGCCGGTTCCAGACCTCTCCCTGCCAGTGGTCGGTGGCGCTCAGCGACGCCCACATCGCCTGGTAGAAGGCCTCGTCGTGGTGGCCCGACCGGAGCATGGACGGCCGGCGCCCCAGGACCTCGGCCTCGGGGTAACCGGTGATGCGGGTGAAGGCCTCGTTGACGCCGGTGATCCGGCCGTCGACGTCGGTGATCATGATGCCCTCGTCGGTGTTGTCGAACACCGCCGCGGCCTGCAGCAGGCGGGTCTCGTGCTGCTTGCGCTGGCTGATGTCGCGCACCAGGGCGACGTCCATCGGCTCGCCGTCGAACTCGAAGATCCGTGCACTGATCTCCACCGGCAGCCGCTCGCCGGCCCGGTTGCGCAGGGTCGCCTCGAACACCCGCCGACCGCTCTCCTTCAGCCGCCGTCGCTCCTCCGCGCTGCCGAAGAACCGGGCGTCCTCCGGATCGCTGATGTCCGCCACGGTCATCCCCAGCAGTTCCTCGCGGGAATAGCCCAGCCAACGGCAGGCCACCTCGTTGACCTCGACGAAGGGAGCGAAACCCGACTCCCGGAACGGGTGCAGGAAGACGGCGTCGCTGATGCCCTCGAACAGCGCCCGGTAGCGGGCCTCGGTGCGCCGGCGCGCCTCGTCGGCCCGGCGCCGCTCGGTGACGTCCAGGTGGGTGCCGGCCATCCACAGCGGGCGGCCGTCGGCCTGCCACTCGATCACCCGGCCGCGCGCCAGCATCCAGACCCAGTGCCCATGGGCATGGCGCATGCGCAGCTCGCACTCGTAAACATCGAGTTCGCCGCCAAAATGGCGCTGCAGAAGCGCCTCGGCGCGCTCCAGGTCCTCGGGATGGCCGAGTTCGCGCCAGGTGGACACGCTCACCGGCTCGAGGGCGTCCGCGGCGTAGCCCAGCAGCGTCTTCCAGCGGTCGTTGATGATCAGCTCGCCGGTCTGCACGTTCCACTGCCAGGTGCCGGCCCGGGTGCCGGCGATCACCTGTTCCAGGCGGCGGCGCTCGTCCTCCAGCGCCCGGCGGGACCGCAGGCGCTCGCTGATGTCGTTGAACACCGCCACCGCGCCGGTCACCTCGCCGCCGGGGGCACGCACGGGGGAGACGAAGACCTCCGCCGGGAAACCGCTGCCGTCGGCGCGGTAGAAGCGATCCTCCCAGGCATCCAGCGACTCGCCGGTCCGCATCACCCAGTGGACCGGGCAGGCCCCGCCGTCGTGGGCACTGCCGTCGGGCGCCACGTGGATCGTCTCGTGGCTGTTGCGGCCCAGCAGCTCGCACTCGTCGTCGTAGCCCAGCAACGCCAGGGCCCGCGGGTTGAGGAAGGTGAAGTCGCCGGCGGTGTCGATGCCGAAGACGCCCTCGCCGAGGCTGTCGAGCAGCGTCTGGCCGAACCGCTCGGCCCGGGCCTGCGGGGTGAGATCGCGCTGGATCGCGACGTAGGCCTCCGGGCGGCCGGAAGCGCCCGGCAGCGGCAGGGCCTTGCACTCGAGCAGGTAGGGGCTGCCGTCCTTGCGGTAGTTGACCACGCACCCGGTGAAGGTCTCGCCCGCCGCCAGGCAGGCCCGCATCCGGTCGAGTTCGGCGCGGTCGGTACCCGGCCCCTGGAACAGGCGGGGACTGGCACCGATGAGCTCGTCACGCCGGTAGCCGCTCATGCGGCAGAAGGCCTCGTTGACGTAGGTGATCCGGGGTCCGGGAGCCTCCAGCTCCGCGGTCGTGGCGATCACGGCATCGAAACCCTGATCGACGACGCTTCTCATCATGTCGAGGCGCTCGGCAATGCCCATGGTCGGGAAAACGGTGCTGGCGAGTGGCGGATGCTGGCACGGGGCCGGTTGCGCTTTGATGACAGATCGTCATCACCCTGTAACCCGGGGGAATTGCACTGTCGGGATCGCCCTCGCCCCTCGCCCGCCCATGCCCGCCGTGCCCCCGAACGCCCCGCTGCGCGAGATCCTTGTGCGCTTTCTCTACCTGGGCCTGACCGCCTTCGGCGGGCCGGTGGCCCACCTGGCCCATTTCCGCGAGGAACTGGTGCGGCGCCGCGGCTGGCTGGACGAGGCCGCCTACGCCGAGCTGGTGGCGCTCTGCCAGTTCCTGCCCGGCCCGGCGAGCAGCCAGGTGGGTTTCGCCCTGGGTCTCCACCGCGGCGGGCTCGCCGGCGCGCTGGTCGCCTGGCTCGCCTTCACCCTGCCCTCGGCCCTCCTCCTGCTGGCCCTGGCCTGGGGCATGACCGCCATGGACGGCCCGTTCGCACCGGGCATCATCCACGGGCTCAAGCTGGTGGCCGTGGCGGTGGTGGCCCAGGCGGTCTGGGGGATGGCCCGCCACCTGTGTCCCGACCGCCAGCGCGCGGCCATTGCCCTGGCCGGGGTGATGGCGGTCACCTTCCTGCCGGCAGGTGCCGGGTCGATCGCCGCCATCGTTTTCGGCGCCCTCGCCGGGCTCTGGCTGTACCGGGACCCGGACCTCCCGGCCGGCAACGGGCTGGACTTCGGCCTGTCACGGCGCTTCGGCGGGCTGATGCTGGCGGCCTTCGCCGGGCTGCTGGCGGGGCTGCCGGCCGTGGCCTGGCTGTACCCCGAGGGTGGCCTTGCCCTGTTCACCGCCTTCTACCGGGCCGGGGCACTGGTCTTCGGCGGCGGCCACGTGGTCCTGCCGCTGCTGGAGGGCAGCGTGGTGGCACCCGGCTGGGTGGACCCGGAGGCCTTCCTCGCGGGCTACGGCGCCGCCCAGGCCGTGCCCGGTCCGCTGTTCACGGTGTCCGCCTACCTCGGGGCACTCGCCGAGCCGGCGGCGACCCCCCTGGCCGGCGCCGCGCTGGCACTGGCCGGCATCTTCCTGCCGGGCCTGCTCCTGCTGATGGGGGTGCTCCCCTTCTGGAACGCCCTACGCCACCGGCCCGCGGCGAGGGCCCTGATGGCCGGCGCCAACGCCGCGGTGGTGGGCATCCTCGCCGCCGCGCTGCACGATCCCCTGTGGACCGGCACCGTCCACTCATCCGTGGACTTCGCCATCGCCCTGGCGGCCCTGCTCCTGCTCACGGTCTGGGGACGACCGCCCTGGCAGGTGGTCCTGCTCACCGTCGCCGCCGCCCTCGCCGCCTGAACGGCCCCGCCGCCGGGCCGGCAAGGCCTTTTCCGGGAAGGAGAGGATCCCGGGGGCGGCGCGCGGGGTGACGAGAGCAAGCCGTTCCGCGGCCAGCAGTTTCAGCCGGTGCCCCACCAGGAAAACCCGTGCCCGGTCGAGCGAGGCCCGGCTTCGGCTCAGACCGAGAACATGGCCTCGAGGTCGTGCCGGGAATAGGACTTGAAGGCCAGCATGGTCTCGGTCTGCTCGATACCCTCGAGCGCCACCAGCTGCTCGGTGGCCAGGCGGGCGAGGTCGTCGTTGGCGGGCACGCGGACGATGGCCACCAGGTCGTGGGGACCGGAGACCGAGTAGACCTCGGAGATGGCCTCCATGTCGGCGAGTTACTCGGCGAGCGGCTTGATCCGGTCGCGGCGGGCGTTGATCAGGATGATGGCGGTGACCATGGGGCCTCCCTCTGCGGCTGCAAGGCCGCGCCCGCGGCCTCGGGGTTCGGTTCAGAGATAGGGGCCGGCGGCGCCGATGAAGGCGACGACCAGCCCCAGCGTGAGATTGGTGGCCACGATCCGGCGGATCCGCACCATCGCCCGGGCCGCGCCGCCGGTGTCGTCGGCGGCCAGGCAGGCCTTGAGGCGCCGGAAGGGGCCGAAGTAGAGCCCGGTGAACAGCGCCACCATCACCAGCCCCAGGTCCTGCATGCCGTGCAGGTAACCCGGCCACTGGCCGATGCCGCCGAAGCGGGCGGCGACGTCGAGGTAGCCGGTGACCAGCAGCGTGGCGATGGCCACCCACACCCAGGCGAAGAAGCGGCCGAGGGCGGCGCGCCAGAGCCGCAGCCGCCCGGGGCCGTCCATCTCGGCGGTCGCCGGGCGCAGGGCCATGTAGGCGAAGAACATCCCGCCCACCCAGACGATGGCCGCCAGCAGGTGGATGCCGGTGAGGATCGGTACCCAGGCAGTCATGGTGTGCTCCCGTCTCGCGTTGCCGGCCGAACGGTCATTCTTCTCGATCCGCCACCCCGTCCGCAAGGCCCGCCGGCCTCAGACCTCGCGCTTGATCACCTCGGCCACGCGAAAGGCGTTGGCGTAGATGGTCCAGGTGTAGGGCACGCTGCCCCCGGTGGGCATGAAGCTGCCGTCGGTGACGAAGCAGTTGGGGGCGTCGAAGACGCGGCAGTCGGGGTCGAGCACCGCGCCCTTCGGGTCGGTGCCGAAACGGCAGCCGCCGGCCACCAGGTTGGAGGGCGGCGCGCCGGAGACGCCGTAGCGGATGTTGGCCGCGCCCATGGCCTCCAGCACGCCGGCCGCCCGCTCCGCCAGGAAACGCCCCACCCGCAGGTCGTGGTCGTGGTGGCCGATGCGGACATTGGCCACCGGCGAGCCCCACCGGTCCTTGACGTCGCGGTCCAGGGAAACGAAGCAGTCGTCGTTGGGCAGCCAGTCGTTGAACACCTCGAAGCGCAGGTACTGGGCGTCGGTGAACACCGACTTGAGCCGCTGCTTGAGCGACTTGCCCCAGACCAGCCAGCCGTCCTCCCACTTCTCGCCCATGGCCCGGGCGATGGGATTGGGATGGCTCAGGAGGAAGTCGATGGTGCCGCCCTTGACCCGGCCGCCGAGGGCGGGATCGTCGATGAAGTACCAGTCCTGCAGGCCGCGGTTGACGAACGGCCCGCGCTGCCTGAGCGACTCCGCCAGGTCGGGATCGAGCCGGTCGAAGACCAGGTCCCCGGTGCCCGAGCCGCCGGCGGAGAAGAGCAGGTTCCGGCCCACCTGGCCGTGGTTGTTGCCCAGGCCCTCGGGGTGCCGGGGCCCCGGCGAGGCGAGCAGCAGGCGACTGGTCTCGATGGCCTGGCAGGCGACCACGAAGACCCGGGCCGTCACCGAGCGGTTCTTGCCCTCGGCGTCGAAGTATTCCGCGGCCACCACCCGCCCCCGGGCGTCGCTCACCAGCCGGTGCACCTTTGCATGGGGCCGGATGGTGCAGTTGCCGCTGGCCACGGCGTGGTTCAGCAGCGCGGCCCGTGCCCCGCCCTTGGCGCCGGTGGCACAGCCGTAGCTGCCGCAGTAGCCGGAATACTCGCAGCCGCGGCGCCCGTCATGGGGCCGGGAGAGGATCGCCCGGGGGGTGGGCAGCGGGTGCAGCCCCTGGTCCTCGCAGGCGGCGTCCACCATCCCGGCGACGGGGTGCTCGCGGGTGGGCGGAAAGGGAAAGTCCTCGGTGGAGCGCGGCTCCTGGTGGGGATGCGGCGTCACCCGCCCGGAGACGCCCACCACCGATTCGACCTTGGTGTAGAAGGGCTCCAGGTCGTCGTAGCCGATGGGCCAGTCCACCACGTTGGCCCCCTCGATGGGCCCGAACGCCGAGCGCAGGCGGAAGTCCTCGGGCTTCAAGCGGTAGAAGAAGCCGCTCATGAAGTTGGACGAACCCCCCACCACGTTGCCGTTCCAGAAGCTCCAGCCGGACTCCGAGGTGGGCGTGCCCAACCACCCGCCGTCGCGGTCGCGCTCCTCGATGACGTGCTGCTCGTCCTCGAGGTCCGGGGTGTAGGCCGCGCGCCGGCAGCAGGCGAGCTCGTCCTTGTAGTAGTCGTCCTCGGTGAGCCAGGGGCCCTTCTCCAGCACCACCACGGAGTGGCCGGCCCGGGCCAGCTCGCGGACCACGGGGCCCGCGCCGGCCCCGCTGCCCACCACGCAGACGTCGAATTCGGTACTCATGCCCGGGTCCTGTGGGCAACGGGTCTGCCCAGCTCGAAATAGCGCTTTTCCGCCGGGGGCCGCGGAAAGCCCGGCTGGTGTGCCAGCCACTCCCAGCCGATGCCGCCGGGGTTGCCACCGTAGACCGGGTCGGCCAGCAGGGCCTCGATGAGATGGTCGAGCAGCATCGACAGCCAGCGCTCGCCGGCCCGGCTGCGCTCCACCTGGCGCAGGATCGTCTCGCGCGCCTCGGCGCCGAGCGCGGGGAAATCCTCGCCGTGACGTTCGCGGGCCAGGTCGTTGAGCCAGCCCACCCCGTCGGTGACGAAGGCGCGGTCGGCCGGGGCCATGTCCGGGGCGGCCAGCATGCCCTGCAGGTAGGGGATGGCGCGGATGTCCCGGGAGCCCGGCGAGTCGGCCTCGGCCGGGAACATGTGCTCGAAGACCGCGTCCAGGGTACGCCAGGGATCCGCCTCGATCCCCGTGTCCCCGAGCGCCGCGCGGCGCTCGGCGAGCAGGTCCAGGGGCCGGGCGGCGGCGGCCCCGGCCAGCAGCATCAAGAAGGTCCGGCGATCCATCGCCGGCCCGTCGAGGGGATTGGACTCGCGCATGGGACGGTGCCTCTGTTCAAGGAATCTCTACACGAATGGATAGCATCTCTGCGGGACCGCCAAGGGTCCTGTTCGCGGCGCGCAGCTCGCAGTGAATGGCCGTCGTTCCAGCTCCGCTGCGCTCCGCGCTCCGGCAGCATGCGGAGCAACCCGTGTTGCCCCGGTCTGCCTGCGCCCTTTACCAGAGCTGCACAAATCCGCCGGGACCGATTCGCCAGGAGCGAATCGCGTCGTCCAAAGGACGCCCGAAGGGCGAGCCCCAGGGACGGGGCGAGACAGCGGATTTGAACAGCCGGCAGGCTGGCCCGAAGGGCGGATGCCACGGAGGGCATCCGTAACCCGCAGATGGG